>NZ_JBITNB010000002.1:0-343225 GCF_054373195.1 Paenibacillus sp. CMAA1364
AATACCCTATAGAGTAGACTTTTTTAAAGTGTCTATTCTATAGGGTACATTTTATACTGGAAGAGGGCTTTTAGCGATCTTTATAATGATTATTAAATGATTCTTAAGCGTCTTTCTCGTTAGACAATCCCAACACTTCTAATAACTTAATGAATAGGCTTAACCCTATGCCTACAATCGTTGCAAGTGCCATTCCTTTGAGCACAACACTACCGATGCTAAGTGAGGCACCACTTAGACCGATCACAAGCACTAACGTAGCTAGTATCATATTAGAGGCTTTTGAGAAATCAACTTTCTGTTCTACGAATATTCTAAGTCCTGATGCAGCAATTACACCGAACAAGAGTAACGATACACCACCCATAACGCCTACGGGGATGTTAGATATAATAGATGAGAATGTACCAGAGAAGGATAGTAGAATTGCAATGATTGCAGCCCCACCAATAACGAATACAGAATACACCTTGGTAAGAGCCATAACACCTATGTTCTCACCGTAAGTGGTATTAGGTGTTGATCCAACAAATCCAGAGAAAATAGTGGATATTCCATTACCTAATAACGAGCGATGTAGTCCAGGATCTTTATTAAGGTCTTTACCAACGATACTACTCGTAACAAGCAAATGACCAATGTGCTCAACAATAACAACGAGAGAGACTGGAATGATTGTCAGAATAACAGACCAGTTCCAACTTGGTGTTGTAATATGAGGAGCTGAAAAGAAGCTTGCTTCAGCAATTGCTGCTGTATTTACTTCCCCCATGAAGTAGGCTAACGTATATCCGGTTACAATACCGATGAGAATATGTATGATTTTGGGGAACCCACGAAACATGAGTGCACCTATAACCGTCACGCCCAGAGTTGTCATGGATATAATAATAGTAGCAGCATCTGGTGTCCATGCTGTATCACCTGCAGGAGCTATGAGACCAGACATGCCTGCTGCAACTGGAACTAGTTCAAGTCCAATAGTTGCAACAATAGCTCCCATAACAGCTGGAGGGAACACAATATCAATCCAACCCGTACCTGCTATTTTAACAATTAGAGCAACGATACAGAAGATGACCCCAGTTACGATAAAAGCACCCAGTGCAAGAGAATATCCGTTATCCGGAAACTTAGCAAGGACGATTAGCACTGGCGATATAAATGCAAAGCTTGAACCAAGATAAGCAGGAATCCTACCTTTACAGATTAGAATGTAGAACAATGTACCAATACCATTCATAAGTAAAATCATGCCTGGATCTACTCCGAATAGATTTGGTACCAGAACGGTACTACCGAACATAGCGAAAAGATGTTGTAGACTAAGTAGAAAACCTGGTCCAAATGGTAATTTCTCATTTACTTGAATTTCACGTTGCAAAGAACTTCACTCCTATATTTTTTAATTTGGCGAATTACAAATGATCTTATATAGATTAAATAGATTTTGTTAATATTACAATACTATTTTCTCGAAAAACCATGAATTTAGTCATTAATGATGTCGAGAATGAGTAATGAGTGTAATATAATACCATTAATTAGGTGGAGTGTTGACGTATTGCGTCGTAAGCGTCATAATTAATAAAAAATCACACGGAGGGAACCTGCAAAGTTAATTGGACGTGCGGGTTTCATTTTATATAGAAGGGAATCGGGAGACGGAATTGACTAGAATGGGCATAGATAGATTACTTGAAAAGGCCGAAACCTACATAAAAGAAAATGATCTGAACCGTATTCGTGAAGCGTATGATTTTGCGGACCAGGCTCATTACGGTCAGTTGCGTAAATCGGGCGAGCCGTATATTCTGCATCCGTTAGCGGTTGCAGAAATTGTTGTGAGTATGCAAATGGATACGTTATCCATTATTGCAGCACTTCTTCATGATGTCGTTGAAGATACAACGGTATCTTTAGCGGAAATACGTACTCATTTCGGTGAGACTTGTGCCATGCTTGTAGATGGACTAACGAAGTTGGAACGCATTAAATTTGGTTCGAAAGAAGAACAACAGAATGAGAATTACCGTAAGATGTTTATTGCGATGGCACAAGATATTCGTGTTATTGTCATTAAATTAGCAGATCGTCTTCACAATATGAGAACATTGAAATTTCAATCCGAAGAGAGTCAGCGTCGCATTTCGTATGAAACATTAGAAATTTTTTGTCCAATTGCAGACAGGCTTGGTATCTCCGCTATAAAAGGAGAAATGGAGGACCTTTCTTTAAGGTACTTAAATCCTCAACAGTATTACCGAATCGCTAATCTAATCCATAAGAAACGTGCGGAACGCGAACAATTTATTGAGAATGTTATCGCTAAGATTAAGGATAAGTTAGAAGAGATGGGAATTGAAGGAGACCTTTCTGGTCGACCTAAGCATATATACAGTGTTTTCAATAAAATGACTACAAAAAACAAACAGTTTAATGAGATCTATGATTTATTAGCCATCCGTATTATTGTGGACAATATTAAAGACTGCTATGCCACACTAGGTATCATTCACACGTTATGGAAGCCTATGCCTGGAAGATTTAAGGACTATATCGCAATGCCCAAAGCAAATATGTATCAATCGTTGCATACCACTGTCGTTGGACCGAATGGTGAACCAACGGAAGTGCAGATTCGAACGTTAGAAATGCATCGGACAGCTGAATTTGGTATTGCTGCACACTGGGCATACAAAGAAGGTGTAGCTTCGGCTGGAAACTTCGATAATAAAATTACATTTTTTCGTGAAATCCTTGAACTTCAACATGAAGCGAAAGATGCTTCAGAATTTGTTGAGTCGCTTAAGATGGACTTCTTCTCGGATCTAGTGTTTGTATTTACTCCTAAAGGGGAAGTCGTGGAGCTACCTTCAGGTTCAGTTCCGTTAGACTATGCATACAGAATCCATACTGAAGTAGGTAATCGTACCATCGGTTCGAAGGTTAATGGTAGAATTGTACCCTTGGATCATAAATTAAAGACCGGCGATATTGTTGAGATCATGACGTCCAAACATTCTTATGGTCCTAGTCAGGATTGGCTCAAGATTGCACAGTCATCTCATGCCCGTAGTAAGATCAAACAGTGGTTCAAGAAGGAAAGACGAGAAGAGAATGTTATTAAAGGAAGAGAATCAGTTGAACGTGAGTTGAAGCGTCTTGGACTTGATCCTTCCGATTGGATGACAGATGATAAATTAATGGAAGTAGCAAAGAAATTTGCTTTTCATGACTTGGAAGATATGCTATCTGCGATAGGATATAGCGGTATTACAGCATCACAAATATGCTCTCGATTAACTGAGAAACTTCGTAAGGAACAGGAAGAAGCGAGTCTAATAGAATTGACTTCGGAAATCAAGGAGATTAAAGCCCCTACTGTTGAAAAGAGGAACCGTCCTACCAATGGTGTCAGTGTCAAAGGAATCGACAATCTATTGGTTCGTTTCGCACGGTGTTGTAACCCTGTCCCAGGGGATGAAATTGTAGGTTATGTTACACGTGGTAGAGGTGTCTCCGTGCACCGTACAGATTGTGCCAATATACCTACAGAGGTAGACGGAGAAGAAGCAGATCGAGTGATTGAAGTGGACTGGGAATTTCAAGCTGAAGCTAATTATAGTGTAGATATTGAGATTACAGGCCATGATCGCAATGGGCTCTTAAATGAAGTTCTACAAGCTGTTTCAGAGACAAAGACCAATATCTCTGCAGTGACAGGACGTTCAGATAAGAATAAAATGGCTCAGATGCATATGACGATTCTTATACGTAATACAGATCACCTTCATTCTGTTGTAGAACGAATCAAAAGAGTGAAGGATGTCTATACCGTCAATCGGATTATTCAATAATCGTTATTTGAACAACAAAAGGAGTAACGAAATATAAATGAAGCTAGTTATACAGCGTTGCAAAGAAGCAACGGTTACAGTTGATGGTGTGATTGTAGGACAGATAAGCCAAGGATTGATGGTGCTTGTTGGTGTTACCCATGGGGATACTCAGAAGGATGCTCAATATTTGGCGGATAAAGTAGCGGGTTTACGCATTTTTGAAGATGAATCCGGAAAAATGAACCATAGCGTCGAAGATATAGGTGGTGCCATATTGTCGGTATCTCAGTTCACTCTATATGGGGATACTCGTAAAGGGAAACGACCTAATTTTATGGCTGCAGCGAAGTCGGATGTGGCTGAGGGGTTATATGAATTATTTAATCAAGCTCTAATAGCAAAAGGGCTTCATGTGGAGACTGGAAGATTTGGTGAAATGATGGATGTCTCCCTAACGAATTGGGGTCCGGTCACATTAATCATCGACAGCAACACACACGCATAAAAATGAACTTCTTAGGAAAAGATGAGAGTAGTAGTTATGGATCATTTTTTTTAAAAAGGAGTTCAATAGCATGCGACACTCACCGAAACAATCGTCTTGCCAAGGACAAACACTGCTAACAGTGAATCATATTGCGGATATTATTCATCAAGATCGATCGATGAATACAGCATCATTTCCTTTATGGACGAGTTGTCCCAAAGGACTGTGGAGGAATCAAATTCCTAGACATTAATCATTACTGAAATGGACAACTTATAATGAGTTGTCTATTTTTGTCTGCTTTATTACTAATTATAGATAATACATTTTTAAAAAAATGTTATGAATGTCTACCTATTGGGTAATAACAAAAGAGATATACATTCATGAAATGCAAATTAATGTGTTATATAAAAGGAGGACTTCCAATGTCAAAACAAATTCAAGCCTATTTTCAAACGGAAAGTGAAGCGGAAGGTGCCAAATCATCACTTCTAGGATATAAAACGCAAAATCTTGAAGTAAGTAAGCTAGAAACTGCCATTGGCCGTGATACGAATTTACTATCACCATTAGTAGCTGTCAATTCTTCAGATAATGTGACTGCATTAGGCACTAGTGGAATGTCTTCAGCAGGAGGCATCGCTGGTACTAGTGGTGTACCAATCATCATGGAGAACGATGCGAGACCAAATGTCGACGATAATCGCGATGTAATAAATACCAACAACTCGGATCATTATGAAGGATTAAATTATGTGCTAGTTGCTAAGGTTGAAGATGAACATTATGAAGAAATCATTCAGAAACTACGCAATAACAATGCACATGTAGAAGCGCTTTCATAAATGTAATATAACTGTAATGTTGTATACATCTTCTCATAACATAGTGTGACTATAATAGACCTATGACCCCCTTTTTTAATATAATGTTGGACCTACAATATCGATTGTAGGTCTTTTTCTTTGCCGAAAAGACCTTAGCTATTGACTTTAGCGCGCTAGTTCATTACAATCTACAAATAGTTGAAAATTGATTCGATGATAGGATTAAGTAATCCGAGCCCCACAAGATCAGAGAAGAATCCCACGGCTGTAAGGATTCTCTTGATGACCGGATGAATGACTTCCTTGAGAACAGTCGGTGAAACAAGCGAAATACTCTATAGAGTATTCGTTCATTGGTATTAGCCGGACTGCGCTGAACGGGCGTTAATCGTATGAGCGAATAGTCATGAAATGATTTCTTAGATCATAGCATAGCATGGTTATTCGAAATGTGGGTGGTACCACGGGTGATTATACGAATGATAATCTCTCGTCCCTAGTTCTTTTTGAACAGGGCGGGGGATTTTTTTGATTCAAAAATATGGTTAATTATGTAATAGGAGGTAGTTGGAATGGGCTTTCAAAAACCGACAGGAACGCAAGATTTGTTACCCGGAGCGGTAGAAAAGTGGCAATATGTCGAACAGAAGGCAAGAGATCTATGTCGACGCTTTAATTATCGTGAAATTCGTACACCTCTTTTTGAACAAACGGATTTATTTGTACGTGGCGTTGGTGACACAACAGATATTGTGGAAAAGGAAATGTATACGTTCAATGATAAGGGCAATCGAAGTATGACATTACGTCCCGAGGGAACGGCAGGTGTGGTCAGAGCATATGTCGAGAATAAACTATTTGGCGAGCCTGATGTGTCCAAGTTATATTATATCGGGCCTATGTTCAGATATGAACGTCCGCAAGCAGGAAGATACCGGCAATTCCATCAGTTCGGCATCGAAGCTTTTGGCGCAACCGATCCGGCCATTGATGCAGAGGTGATCTCTTTAGGTTATCAATTCTGTAAGGAGTTAGGACTTCGAGGTGTGAAAGTCGAGATTAACTCTGTGGGAACATCCGAGACAAGAATCGCTTATAGAGAACTCTTGCTTGCATATCTCACACCGATGAAAGATCACTTGTGTAAAGACTGTCAATCGCGCATAGACCGTAATCCGATGCGTGTTCTGGATTGTAAGGTGGATCAAGAGAAATTCGCCGATGCACCATCGATATTGGAAAGCTTGGATGAAGAATGCAGCACACATTTTGAACAAGTGAAAGAACATTTAGACGTTATGAATGTGGATTACATCATTAATAATCGACTCGTTCGTGGATTGGATTATTATACACATACTGCTTTTGAGTTCAAGGCAGAGGGTATAGGCGCTATTGATACGATTGGTGGCGGTGGTCGTTATAATGGACTTGTGAGTGGTATTGGTGGTCCAGATCAACCAGGCATTGGTGTTGGTCTAGGTCTTGAACGGATTATCCTCATTCTAGAGAAACAAATGGTTGAACTAAATG
Source organism: Paenibacillus sp. CMAA1364 (assembly GCF_054373195.1). Taxonomy (NCBI): domain Bacteria; kingdom Bacillati; phylum Bacillota; class Bacilli; order Caryophanales; family Paenibacillaceae; genus Paenibacillus; species Paenibacillus sp. CMAA1364. Next base: position 6,693 of record NZ_JBITNB010000002.1, read on the forward strand.
AACAGAAGCCACTGGATGTATATTTCGTTGCACTGGGAGACAAAGCCGATAAAGAGATCACGAAACAGTTATTTAAACTACGTCAACTAGGTTTCTCAGCAGAACGAGATTACTTAGGTCGTAAAATGAAAGCACAAATGAAATCTTCCGATCGTTTCAATTCTCGTTATACCGCTATTCTTGGTGATGATGAGCTTGATCGTGGTGAGATTACATTAAAGTTCATGGAAACAGGGGAACAATTGATGGTCAAATTGGACGAGCTTCACTTAAATATCGTTTAATCAGCCGAAAAGGCTAACTATACACAAAAGGGGAATGGATAAACATGAGTAGAACACATCATTGTGGGAAAATAACGACAGAACATATTGGAGAAACGGTTACTTTAAATGGTTGGGTGCAGACCCGTCGTGATCTTGGTGGTGTCTTATTTATTGATTTCCGTGATCGTAGTGGAGTGGTACAAATTGTATGTAGTCCAGCATTCTCAGGTGATGCACTAGCTATCGCTGATAAAGTACGTAGTGAATATGTATTATCCGTAACAGGTAAAGTCGTGCTACGCGATGCAGAAACTGTGAACGAGAATCTACCTACAGGATTACTTGAAATTCAGATCACTGATATTGAAGTGTTAAATGCTTCGAAGACACCTCCTTTCTTTATTGAAGATGGTGTTGAAGTAGATGAGTCGCTTCGTTTGAAATATCGCTATCTAGATCTACGTAGACCAGAGATGCAAAAAACGTTGATGCTACGTTCAAAAGCTACAAAAATATTCCGTGACTTTTTGGATGAAGAAGGATTCATTGATGTTGAAACGCCAATCTTGACCAAGAGTTCACCAGAAGGTGCGCGAGATTACTTGGTACCAAGTCGTGTGCATGCTGGAGAATTCTTTGCCCTTCCGCAATCCCCACAAATTTATAAACAATTACTTATGGTGAGTGGACTGGAACGCTACTATCAAATCGCTCGTTGTTTCCGTGATGAGGATCTACGTTCTGATCGTCAACCTGAATTTACACAAGTGGATATTGAGACATCCTTCATTGATCGGGATACGCTTTTAAATATGATGGAGAAACTGATGGTTCGACTCTTCCAAGAAACGGTTGGTGTTCAATTGCCTACACCGTTCCAACGGATTAGTCATGCAGAAGCAATGAGTAAGTATGGTTCTGATAAACCAGATTTGCGTTTCGGCTTAGAACTTGTTGAATTAAATGATATAGTTGCAACCAGTGGAGTAAAAGTATTCGCTTCTGTCGTTGAAAAAGGTGGAGAAGTGAAATGTCTTAACGCAAAAGGTTGCGGAACTTGGAGCCGTAAGGATATTGATGAATTAGGCGTATATGCTGGACGATATGGTGCGAAGGGATTAGCTTGGGTTCAGGTCAAAGAAGGCGAGTTCAAAGGACCTATCGTTAAATTCTTCACGGAGCAAGAGATTGAAGCTATTAAGGAACGTACTGGAGCAGAAGAAGGTGACTTATTATTGTTCTCTGCGGACAATAGTAAAGTTGTTGCCGACGTTCTAGGTGCATTGCGATTAAAGATTGGTCGTCAACTCGGATTAATTAATGACAAAGAGTTCAAATTCGTATGGGTATTAGACTTCCCGTTACTTAGTTATGATGAGGATCAGAAACGTTATATTGCAGAGCATCACCCGTTCACTCGTCCGAAGGATGAAGATGTGGAACTGTTCGATACCGATCCTTTGAAAATGCGTGCGGAAGCTTACGATATTGTATTGAATGGCTACGAAGTAGGTGGCGGTTCGATGCGGATATTCAAACGTGAAATTCAAGAGAAGATGTTCAATGCCCTTGGTTTATCACCTGAGGAAGCATATGATAAATTTGGTTATCTTCTGGATGCCTTTGAATATGGAACGCCTCCACATGGTGGAATCGCCTTTGGTTTAGATCGTTTGATTATGTTGTTAGCAGGTCGTACTAACCTTCGTGAGACGATTGCATTTCCAAAGACAGCGAGCGCTACAGACCTGTTAATGGATGCTCCATCTGAAGTAGAACAAGTACAACTGGAACAACTCCATATTAAATTGTCGAAAAAACCTGTTGAAGACAAGAAATAATAAAGGGGGATTTCTACACCATGTTACATCAATTCTCACGTACAGAACTTGCGATTGGTACTGAAGGTCTTGAGATCATGAAGAATAGTACGGTAGCGGTTCTTGGCATTGGTGGGGTAGGGGGTATTGCTGTTGAGGCCCTTGCCCGTACAGGTGTTGGAAGAATCATACTGATTGATAAAGATGTCGTAGATATCACGAATATAAATCGTCAAATCCATGCTTTAACGACGACTGTCGGGCAGAGGAAGGCAGATTTAATGGTTGAACGTGTAAAGTTGATTAACCCAGAATGTGAAGCAATCGCACTGCATATGTTTTATACAGATGAAACGTATGAGCAGTTGTTCCAGTATGATTTAGATTATGTATTAGATGCATCAGACACTGTTGCATACAAGATTCATATTATAAAAGAGTGTCTAAAGAGAAAGATTCCGATGATATCGAGTATGGGTGCTGCCAATAAAATGGATCCAACACGATTCCAAGTTGCTGATATTTCAAAAACCACGGTCGATCCGTTGGCGCGAGTGATCAGAACTAGACTTCGTAAGGATGGTATAAAAAAAGGGGTGAAGGTTGTGTTCTCGACAGAGACACCAATTAAGCCACGTGAAGATATCACTCAGAAGATTGTGTCGGATGACGCTCCCAATATCAGAAAAGCAAAACAGCCACCAGCAAGTAATGCCTTCGTACCTCCAGTCGTAGGTTTAATTATGTCTAGTGTCGCTGTTCGTGAATTGCTTGCAAATCAAGGGATAATAACCTGATTGTAAATGTCTCACATCATAATAAGTATGGCATGGCTACCGCAAGTTGGTGTCCATGCCATTTTTCACTTCATAAAATAAAGGATATGCTTACGAAGCAAGTTTTGTTGCAACGTAACACAGGAAGCTATGCTTCACAAAACTTTTAGGAGGTAACTGAAATGGAAAAGGGTTTTCAAAGTGCCTATCAAGAGGAAGAGAATAGGTTACTAGAGGCCGCCTCGGAGATTGATCGTCAACTGAAACGATTACAAGAGATGGATGTCTACAATGGCCATGATTTCACGGAGCAAATTCTCGAAGATGCTAGGGAAGAGAAGCGCGTAGGATTGGCGAAGAGTGTGAATGAGCCTTATTTCGGACGGTTAGATTTCCAAGCAATACAGGATCAAGATCGTAAACCTTTATATATTGGCAAAATAGGCGTGGACCGAGAGATTGTAGCGGAACAACCACTCGTTATTGATTGGAGAGCACCTATAGCAAGCCTATTCTACTCCTTCACAGGTGGTCAAGAAGCAACAGCTTATGAAGCCCCAGAAGGTATAATTGAAGGGCTCGTGTTTCTCAAAAGAAATATTGTCATCCGCAAACAATTACTAGAACGGGTTGCGGATACGTACAATCGAGAAAGTGAACAACCTGTTGTATCCGATGAATTCCTAGTTTATCGTTTAGGGGAGAACAAAGATAATCGTCTGCGTGATATCGTATCAACAATTCAAGCGGAACAAGATCAAATTATTCGTGCAGCGAAGAATACGGCACTGATCATTCAAGGCGTAGCGGGTAGCGGGAAGACGACAGTTGCTTTACACAGATTAGCTTTTTTACTGTATCAGTATAAGGAGCAAGTAACCGCAGAAAAAATGATTATTTTTGCTCAAAACCATATGTTCTTAGATTATATTTCTGATGTATTACCTGAACTAGGTGTTGGAGATATTCAGCAGAGTACATTTACAGATTGGGCGCTTACCATACTTGAATTAACGCTGCCTATTGCGGATGTAACGCAGACGTTAGATTATTGGTTCGAATATTCAGAGGGTATGCGAGAGCTTAATGATGAAGTGTCAGGTCGATTTAAAGGTTCTATCCTTCTTATGCAATTAATAGCTAGCTTCATCGAAACATTGGAGATGGCTTCCGTCCCTGACGGAGACTTTATCCCCTGGGAAGGTGCTATATGTTCGCACGAACAGATCCTCTATTGGTATAATGAAGAATATAAGCCATACCCTCTTGCCAAAAGAAAAGAACGCGTTATGGCGAGAATCCATCGTTGGATGGAGATGGAATTGAAGAAGTCGAATAGTGAAAAGATATTAAATGAACGCAGGAGGAAAGGATCACAACGGGAGAAGAGTTACGCAAGCAAGTGGCCTAAATATGATCCATTGATCTTATATAAACAATTATTTGGTGCCTTAAAAGTGACAACGGATTCTCTAGAAAAGTTACAGAAGGATATACCGCTAAATGTTCTAACATCAACACAGCAAGATCTGAAGAAGGATATGATCCGCGAGGAAGATTTGGCACCACTCCTCTATATTCACTATCTTCTTCATGATATCACTAGTGAACAACGATTTGATCATATCGTCATTGATGAGGCGCAAGATTTCTCGCCGCTACAAGTGGCATTGCTGGATTTCTTCGTAAAAGGACATTCCTTTACTATCTTAGGAGATCTCTCGCAGGGTATACATGCTTATCGTGGTATCCATTGTTGGGAAGAAATGAGCTCGTTATTTCCAATGGAACATACAGCATACTTCGCTTTAACTCGAAGTTATCGTTCTACGATGGAGATTATTGAATTTGCGAATGGTATTCTTAGGGAAGGGGTACAAAGTGACCTATTAGCGTTTCCAGTATTTCGTAGTGGAGATCCTGTTCGATTGATTCCATATGGAAGAAGTGAGGAGACAAGGCTCAATAATGTGCAAGAAGCATTACAAAGGCTGTCTTCCAAATCGTACCGAACGATAGCTATTCTGACGAGAACGCTCTATGAAGCGAAACGATTACAAGAACAACTAAGGATCGATGGAGCGCATATTCATCTGATTGATGGAAGCAAACAAATGTATGAAGGTGGGCTATCGATACTTCCAGTATATCTCTCGAAAGGTCTAGAATTCGATGCGGTTATCGTTGTGGACGCAGATGTGGATCACTACGGTCCAGGAGTCTGGGATGCGAAGCTAATGTACGTTGGTTGCACGCGTGCACTTCATGAACTATGGATTCTACAAGGGGAAGTTATACCCGATTACTTAGTGAATGTAGATAAGAATATTGCAATTCAAGGTTGGCCTGAATAGAACAAGGATACCAATGTAATCGATAAAGGAAGTGAACATAATATGGATTTATTCTCGTTTCAGCAGGAATCCAACACGGATTCAAGACTTCTGGCCGATAGGATGCGACCAGTGAATCTGGATGAGTATATTGGACAAGAACATATTGTTGGTCCTGGGAAGTTACTGCGTAGAGCAATTGAAGCAGATCAAGTCTCATCCATTCTTCTATATGGTCCTCCAGGATCCGGTAAGACAACGTTAGCCCATATTATCTCGCATCATACGAAGGCTACATTTGTGAGATTAAATGCTGTGGAGGCTTCAGTTAAGGATGTACGTGAAGTGATAGAACAAGCACAAACGAGTAAAAGCTTGTATGGAACCAAGACGATTCTATTCTTAGACGAAGTACATCGATTCAATAGTTCCCGTCAAGATGCGTTGTTACCTGCCGTCGAAAAAGGAACCATTGTGTTTATTGGTGCTACAACGGAGAATCCCTTTCATTATGTTAATGGCGCACTCATGAGTCGATCTACCTTATTTCAATTACATTCATTGACGAAGGAACATTCTTTAATTGCAATGAAAAGAGCACTTGCTGATAAGGATAAGGGAATTGGCTTCATGAAGCTTAATGTGGACGATGATGCATTGGAGCATATTGCGACGATGGCGAACGGCGACATACGCCGTGCTCTTAATGCACTTGAACTGGCAGTGTTGACTACAACACCAGAAGATGATGGTACGGTACATGTAACGATTGAAGTGGCGGAAGAATCGATTCGTCGACCGATCGTGAAGGCAGATGAATCGACACAATATGATGTAATCTCCGCCTTTCATAAAAGTATTCGAGGTTCCAGCGATGCAGCTGTCTTCTGGCTTCTATATGGTGTGGAAAAGCTTGGCATGGATCCAATGGTATTCATACGTAGATTACTAGCTGCTTGTAGTGAAGACATTGGACTTGCCAATCCACAAGCGATGGTACAGGCTGTAAGTGCATTGGATGCTTACCGTAATAATGGCTGGCAAGAAGGCAAGTTGAACATCACACAAGCTATATTATTTGCTGTTGAGAGCCCTAAATCCAATGCGGTTATTATGGCGATATCGCGTGCAATGAGTGCTATGGAAGATATAAGATCAGCAGAAGTGCCGTTACACTTAAGAGATACACATTATCAAGGTGCTGCGAAATTAGGCCATGGTGGATATAAATACCCTCACGATTACCCTGGTCATTATGTGAAACAAGAGTATTTGCCGAAGGAGATCTCACGTAGAGTATTCTATCAGGCAACGGAACAGGGAAATGAATCGAAGATCAAGCAAAACCAAGAACGGCGTCGATTATAGTCGCAGTCATATGTTTGTTGATTAATTAACGTAAAGTACCCTACTTGCTATTGATAGCAAGTAGGGTACTTTACGTTTATATATCATTTACGATTATCTGCGCTTCACTGGAGGGATAATGTAAGGGACTTTCTCCACGATGTCTATTGTTCCACCACCAAGGCAAACTTCACCTTCGTAGAATACAACAGCTTGTCCTGGCGTAATCGCTTTTTGTTGTTTATTAAAATTAACATGTACATCTCCACTAGGAAGCCGTTGGATGGTGACCTCTTGGTCTGGCTGACGATAGCGGAACTTCGCTGTACATGTCATGGCTTCAGAAGGAAACAGATCTTCACCTGCAATCCAATTGACGCCCGTTGCTATGAGACCAGTGGAGTACAAGCTAGGATGATTATCTCCTTGTACAACATAAAGGATATTGTGTTCTAGGTTCTTATCAGCTACAAACCAAGGTTCGCCTGAACCAGAGCCTCCAATGCCAAGCCCCTGACGTTGACCTAAAGTGTAATACATTAAGCCGTCATGCTGTCCCTTCACATCTCCAGTTGCTATATCCACCATGGTTCCTGTTTGCGCGGGCAGATACTGGCTAAGGAACTCTTTGAAGTTGCGTTCACCTATGAAACATACCCCTGTACTATCTTTTTTCTTCGCGGTAGATAGACCAGCTTCTTCTGCAATACGCCGTACTTCAGGTTTAGGTAAGTGTCCTATTGGAAACATAGCTTTGCTGAATTGGGTCTGATTCAACGCATTTAGGAAATAGGATTGATCTTTGTTGCTATCTAATCCACGTAATAATCGGTATGTGCCATGATCATTCACTACTCTTGCATAGTGTCCTGTGGCTACATAATCTGCACCAAGATTGAGTGCCTTATTTAGGAATTCGCCGAATTTAATCTCGCGATTACACATAACATCTGGGTTCGGCGTTCTGCCAGATTTATACTCATCTAGGAAATAGGAGAATACTTTATCGAAGTACTCCTTTTCAAAATTAACTGTATAGTACGGAATATCAATCTGTTCACACACGCGGCGTACGTCCTCCGCATCATCTTCTGCAGTACAATTGCCAAGATCGTCCGTATCGTCCCAGTTCTTCATAAAGATACCGATGACGTCGTACCCTTGTTGTTTGAGAAGTAATGCAGTGACGGATGAATCCACACCACCAGACATGCCAACAACTACACGTATATTACTATTTTCTTTTGACAATTCATTCACCATCTTTTTACTAAAATTGTGTCCATAACTGTAGTCTAACATATTCAGGAGGATGGTACACATGATAAAGTGTCCACTCCACGCGGTCATTTGGGTGATTTGTAATAGTTTCTTTTCCCTAATTGAATGGAGTATGGTAGGATAAACAGAGGCTAATGATCGGAATAGATAGGTATTGATTGAATGGATACCATTCATACCTTATCGTTCCAGGATTAACTTCAAATAAATAATAAATAATCATACAATAATTTATGAATAATAGAAAGAGGTGTTATCCATGAAGATATCAACAAAAGGGCGTTATGGATTAACGATCATGATGGAACTTGCAATTAAATTTGGGGAAGGTCCCACTTCATTAAAAAGTATTGCCGAGAAGAATCAACTATCCGAGCACTATCTTGAACAATTGATTGCACCACTGCGAAATGCGGGATTAGTTAAGAGTGTTCGTGGTGCTTATGGTGGATATATATTATTTAATGAACCTTCAAGTATCACTGCGGGTGATGTGATTCGTGTTCTTGAAGGCCCGATTTCACCGGTAGATTTTACGGAAGAGGATGATCCAGCTAAGAGAGATCTATGGCTTAGAATTAGAGATGGAATTGCTCAAGCGTTAGATTCAACGACGTTGGCAGATTTGATCTCTTTTGAGGAAAAGGCAACACCAGATAATTATATGTTCTATATTTAATAGGTGGTGGTGACAGGATGAACTCCATATATTTAGATCATGCGGCATCGACTCCTATTCATCCAGAGGTTGTACAGACTATGATCACAACGATGACTGAGCATTATGGGAATGCATCTAGTGTGCATTCCTTTGGTAGAGATGCCAGGCGAACGCTTAATCAAGCGAGAGATCGTATAAGCCAACTCTTACGTTGCTACCCAGATGAACTGGTATTTACAAGCGGTGGTACAGAAAGTGATAATTTAGCATTGTTTGGGGCATCTTCTATAGTAGGACGTAAAGGTAGACATATCATTACCTCATCCATTGAACATCATGCGATATTGCATTCATGCACGCAATTGGAGCGTCAGGGCTTTACAGTTACATATGTACCTGTTGATTCAACGGGGAGAGTTAACGTGCAAGATGTAATAGATGCAATGACAGATGAGACCGTTCTGATCAGTATTATGTATGGTAACAATGAAGTAGGAACACTACAACCGATTGAGGAGATAGGAGCAATTGCTCGGACTCGGGGTATTCTTTTTCATGTAGATGCTGTACAGGCGTTAGGAGTTATTCCAATCTCTTGTGCGGAGTTGCCTGTAGATCTCATGAGTTTCTCTGCGCACAAACTTAATGGACCACAAGGTGTTGGTGTACTCTATGTTCGACGAGGTATACCATTGAACCCACAGTTGTATGGTGGGCTTCAAGAGAAGAAACGTCGTGCCGGAACAGAGAATATTGCAGGCGTTGTAGGGTTTGCCAAAGCGATTGAGCTAGTTACTGAGGAATTCAATGAAAGAACGAAGTTCTATGTATTATTGAGAAGTACGTTTCTTCTTGCTTTAGAGCAAACGATCGGTAAAGATTCATTTGTAGTAAATGGCCATTCCACGACATCTATGCCACACATCCTGAATATAAGCTTTCCTGAGGTAGATACAGAGACTTTACTGATGGGACTAGATATGGAGAATATTGCGGTAGCTAGTGGTTCTGCTTGTACATCAGGCTCTTTAGAATTATCGCATGTACTTATCGCTATGGGTCTTAATGAGTCAATCATGCGTTCAGCGATTCGGTTTAGTTTTGGCTTGGGTAATACGACTCAAGAAATGGAGCATACGGCTCATATTATTGGAACTATTCTACATCGTATTCGTAATAGAACGTAAGCAGCTTGTCTTAGTCATTCGCTAGATGGAGTTGCGAATAGGAGGTTCTCACCTTGAAACTTCATGAAATGATAGGTCTCCCGGTATTCGATATAGAGGCGGGGAAGAAGATTGGAAAAGTTCATGACTTCATCATTGGTAATGGTTGGAGAATCCTTGGGCTTGAACTTGAGCGTAAAGCATTGTTCTCTAATTCACAATTGACCATTGATTGGGATCATATTATTGCATATGGTGAGGATGCAATCATGATTCGTAATCAACAAGTTATACGTAAGATCAAAGTTCAGAACATCCCTTACACGTATGCTTTGGGAAAGAACAAACTGCATGATGTACCTGTACTAACGGAAGATGGACTCCTACTTGGGCGCATCTCCGATGTTTACTTTGACCAACAAATGGGCAATACAATAATAGGTCTAGAAATAAGTGACGGTTTTGTCACGGATATCATTGAAGGCCGAAAGTGGCTACCTTGCACTTCCAATATGATCATTGGAGAACATTCTGTCATTGTTCCGGCAATGAGTGAGGAGTGTCTGGATAACGCTATTCAATCTGTAAACGGATAGGTGATTAATGAAATGAAATGTCCAAATTGCAATTCGAAAGATATAGGAAAGATTGGATCACACCAGTTCTATTGCTGGGGCTGTTTTATCGAGCTGACGGTGAACGGAGAAAAGATGTCCGTCTATCAAGTTGAAGAAGATGGAACATTAAGTTCGTTAGACGATCTTTTTTTTGGTGAAGAGATCGTATCGGATTTACCACATATTCATGCTTCTTCTTAAACGTTGGATGAGGAAAATGTTTACAACACCTTTAATTCATTGCTCTTAGAGAGCCTTGGAATAGAGGTGTTTTTTCATAGGAATCTTTAATGCATGATGGTTACACATACAACATAATGAAAATGTAATTCTTCAAGTAGATTAATATTCGTAGACTCAACATATACTAAGTGAAAAGCTAGTCCATCCCGGAAGGTGGAGAATGAATTGGAATCGATGTCTCATAACAAATGGTTTAGATTGATGATTTGGATATTGCTGGGGTTGATTATTGTGTACTTCGTGTGGCTCCTTCGTCCATTATTTATTCATGCATATCAGTTTCTCAAAATCATTCTTGCACCCTTTGTGGTTGCAATGATCATTTCATATGTTCTAAATCCTGTGGTGTGCATGTTACAGAATCGTAAAGTTCCCCGATTAATTGCTGTTCTATTAATTTATGCAGTATTCATTTCAAGCCTTGTCGTTATTTTAATGAATATAATCCCTATGTTTATCGACCAATTGGATGAGCTGAATGAGCATTTGCCGGAGATGACGATGAATGCACAATATTTTGTGACCAATTTAGATTCTAATCTTTTACCATCAGGGGTTAGGAATGGCGTGATGGATTGGTTCTTTCAATGGGAAGATCGACTTGCGCACGGCATATCCGATTTCATGAATAATATTGGCAATACGATTAATGTGGTACTTAATATATTTATCGTTCCATTTCTGATATTTTATATTTTGAAGGATTTTGATGTGTTTGAGAAAGTGGTCGTATCCTATCTACCTAGATCTGGTAGAAAGACTATTGTTGTAGCCTTGAAAGAAATTGATGGTGCTCTAGGGAGCTATGTGCGTGGTCAATTCATGGTGTGCCTCATTATTGGTGTTCTAGCTTACATAGGATACATGATTATAGGTATGCCCTATGCGCTATTACTCGCGAGTGTCGTTGCGGTCTTTAATGTGATACCGTATCTTGGTCCTTTTTTAGGTGCTGCTCCCGCTGTTATCATGGCATCGACTGTTTCATTCAGAATGGTTCTGTTCGTTATCGTTGTGAACACAGTGTGCCAAATGATGGAGAGCAACGTTATTTCACCTCAAATTGTTGGAAGAAAGCTACATTTACATCCAGTGCTTATTATATTTGCACTGTTAGTGGGTGGAGAGTTAGCTGGCATTATAGGTCTGATTCTAGCGGTACCTCTTTTAGCCACTCTTAAAGTGATTGTTCAACATCTCTTCACATATTATATCAAGCGAAAGACAGTATGAAGATGGATTGACAGAAGCTTGGTAGCTATATATACTTGACTGATAATCTGCAATAAATTGGACAAAACGACGATGAAATGAAGTACGATGGAGTACCTTGCCCAGAGAACAGACTCCTTTATGATATGGATTCATAAAGGCTGAGAGAGTCTGAATGCGTGCCTAGCGGAAAGCTAATTTCGGAGTGTGAGACAAATTCACCGGGTGGAGCCCGTTAGAAGCCGTAATTAAGGCGATCGTTAATATGGACAACCAGTCGTTGGACTGCATTGTACATAGACGATAACCAGGGTGGTACCGCGAGATAATCGTCCCTGACTATTCAGGGGCTTTTTTGTGTTTAAAAGCATGTATAATTCGAATAATGATAATGGAGGCGTTAGATATGAAAGCAAGTGAGATACGTTCTAAATGGCTAGAATTCTTTGCAGAAAAGGGACATAAGATCGAACCCAGCGCACCGTTAGTGCCTCATAATGATCCATCGCTATTATGGATTAATGCAGGTATGGCACCACTGAAATCATACTTTGATGGACGCGAGAAGCCAGATAATCCACGAATCGCCAATTCACAGAAATGTATTCGTACGAATGATATTGAGAATGTAGGTAAGACGCGCAGACATCACACTTTTTTTGAAATGTTAGGGAACTTCTCTATTGGTGATTATTTCAAAGAAGAAGTCATCACATGGGCTTGGGAATTTCTAACGGATAAGAAATGGATCGGATTTGATCCTGATCGGTTATCCGTGACGGTATATCCAGAAGATGAAGAGGCTTATAAGCTATGGCATGAGAAGATTGGGCTTACGGAGAAGCAGATCGTGAAGCTAGAAGATAACTTCTGGGACATTGGTGAAGGTCCTTGTGGTCCTTGTACTGAAATCTTCTATGATCGAGGAGAAGCTTATGGAAATGACATGTCAGATCCGGAGATGTATCCAGGTGGAGAGAACGAACGATACTTAGAAGTATGGAATCTCGTATTCTCACAATTCAATCATAATAAAGATGGCAGCTATACCCCACTACCTAATAAGAATATAGATACAGGTGCTGGATTAGAGCGTTTTGCATCGATTCTTCAAAATGTTGATTCTAACTTTGATACGGATTTGTTCCAGCCGATTATTCAACAGACCGCAGCACTAGCCAATGTGAAATATAATGATCATGTAGATCAGGATGTGGCGCTAAAAGTAATTGCTGACCATGTAAGAACCGTTTCATTTGCAGTGGCTGATGGCGTATTGCCTTCCAATGAAGGTCGAGGGTATGTTATTCGTCGTCTCCTGCGCCGGGCAGTTCGTTATGGAAAAGTATTAGGTCTAGATAAACCGTTTCTATATCAATTGACAGATGTCATTGGCGATGTCATGGGAGGATATTATCCTGAAGTCGTTGAGAAAAAGGAGTTTATTACGAAGGTCATTCTTACGGAGGAAGAGCGATTCCACGAGACATTATCGGATGGTCTATCCATTCTTGAAGGACTCACAAAGCAAGCGTTAGAAGATGGACTGAGTGTCATTAGTGGTGCGGATGCATTCAAACTATATGATACCTATGGATTCCCATTCGATCTAACGGAAGATTATGCGAATGAGCATGGGTTGCGTGTGGATCGGGACGGATTCGATGTATCGATGCAGGAACAGCGTACACGGGCACGTGCTGCAAGACATGATGGTGGAAGTATGCAGGTTCAGGGAGGTATTCTTGGAGATCTTACTTTTAAAAGTGAATTTGTTGGATATCATGATTTTCAGACAGAGTCCCAGATCATGGCGATTATCGTCAATGATGCTTTGGTGGATACGGTCTCAGCAGGCGAGTCTTGTCAGCTTATACTCGATACAACACCATTCTATGCGGAGAGTGGAGGCCAGATAAGTGACCAAGGAATCTTGCGTGGTGCACATAGTACGGCCAAGGTAATAGGTATGTTTAAGGCTCCGTTAGGTCAACCTATTCATCGTGTGCTTGTTGAAGAAGGTGAACTTAAGGTAGGGGATGTCATCAAAGCAGAGGTGGATCGTGAACAACGTTCTGATATCATCAAGAATCATACAGCAACTCATTTGCTGCATAAAGCCCTAAAAGAAGTCTTAGGAACACATGTGAATCAAGCAGGGTCTTTAGTTGATGTGCAACGTTTGCGCTTTGACTTTTCTCATTTTGGTAGTATTACGCAAGAAGAACTAATGGATATTGAACGACGCGTTAATGAGCAAATATGGAATGCACTTGATGTTCATACAGAGTTCAAATCTATTGATGAAGCAAAAGCTTCAGGTGCAATGGCTTTATTCGGTGAGAAATATGGCGATATTGTAAGAGTGGTACAAGTTGGAGATTACAGCCTTGAACTATGCGGTGGATGTCATGTGAAGAATACATCACAAATAGGTGTGTTCAAGCTAGTAAGTGAGAGTGGTATTGGGTCGGGTATACGAAGAATTGAAGCTGTAACCGGACGTTTGGCCTATCTGTATATGGAGGGACAATTAGATATCCTCAAGCAATCCGCAGAACTGCTTAAATCTAATGTTCATGATGTACCTAAACGTATCGATGCTATACATGTTCAACTGAAAGATTTAGGACGTGAGAATGAATCTCTCCAAGGTAAACTAAGTCTGGTAGAAGCGGGTAAACTCAGTGAGCAGGTTGTTACTGTGAACGGAATTGATCTTCTCGTTACACGTGTGAATGCAAATCATATGGATGGTCTAAGATCTATAGCTGATGAATTAAAAGGCAAGCTTCCAAATGCGGTTATCGTATTGGGTGCAATCATGGAGGAGAAAGTGAACTTTGTTGTTGCTGTACCTCAACCTCTAGTGAAGTCTGGTCTGCATGCAGGTAAATTGGTGAAAGAAATTGCTTCTGTATGTGGTGGAGGCGGCGGGGGGCGTCCGGATATGGCGCAAGCCGGAGGTAAAGATGTCGAGAAGCTAGATGATGCATTAAGACTTGCTAATGAACTGGTGACTCAAAGTGTACAAAATTAAAATGATGTGATAGTCATAGCCCCATTAATAATGGGAATATTCGCTTATTTTTTCCTATGGATTTCCTTACATCGTAGTGAATATGTTATGATAGTGAAAGATACAATGATTCAATAGGTTGTTCGCTCAAATATGCCTAGACATGTTTCTTAAGAAGCGAGGTGTGTGAATGGATTCGATGGATATGACAGTCAAATTCAATGTGAATGGTGATGAGTTAGAAGCTTCTTCAAAAGATATAATTCTAACGGTATACGACGCACTGGTAGAGAAAGAGTATAATCCAATCAATCAGATGGTAGGGTATCTTTTATCCGGAGACCCAGCGTATATACCACGTCACAACAATGCAAGAAGCATGGTGAGAAAAAAAGAACGTGATGAGTTGATTGAAGAGTTGGTTCGGTTTTATTTAGCCAATCACCGTTAGGAGAGCTTAATGAGAATCATGGGGTTGGATTATGGGGATCGCAGAATTGGAGTAGCAGTTAGCGATGTGTTTGGTTGGACTGGTCAGGGGCTTGAGGTTATTGAGCGGCTTCGTGAAGGTGTTGAATTTGAGCGAATTGCTGTTCTAATCCGTGAGAATGAGATAACGGAGATTGTTGTTGGTTTACCTAAGAATATGGATGGAACGGTAGGTTTCAGAGGAGATATTTGTATAGCTTTCGCTGAACAATTGAAAGAACTTACACAACTACCAGTTCATTTATGGGATGAAAGGTTAACTACAGTGTCTGCAGAACGGACGTTAATTGAAGCCAATATGAGTAGGAAGAAGCGTAAACAAGTCGTTGACAAGTTGGCAGCTAGTTTAATTTTGCAAAACTATTTAGATTCTAAGAGTATAAGGTGAGGGTGATATCAATGGCTAATGATAATATTGAAATGATAGACGAACCAGAAATTATTTATATTCCTGATGATGAGGGCAATGAAGAAGAGTTTGAAGTCATCATGAAATTTGAAGTGGATGATTCTGATGCTAAGTATATGATGGTTGTACCCATGAATTCTGAGGACGAAGATACGGATGAAGTTTATGCATTCCGTTATGAAGAAGACGAAGATGGGGACGATATCAAGTTATATATGATCGACAATGACGAGGAATGGGCAATCGTTGAAGAAACATTTAATACGCTTGTTGCTGAACTCGACGGAGGGGAATAATACGATGAGTGAAATCTCTAGTCATCAAGCCAATTGGAGTAATCGATTGAAGGAAGCGTTTGGACCAACAGTCGAGTTGGAGGATCAAGACGGTACGACATCCGTATATGATCTGACAGCTGAGTTTGTAGTGGGTGATCAAAGCTACGCCGTTCTATTAAGCGTTGATGAGGATTGTGATGAATATGAGATTCTCAAAATCATCACTTCACCAGAAGGAGAATTAGAGCTTATTACTATTGATGACGATGAGGAATGGGAGAACATTGCCGAGTTATATGACGAGATGACGTTCCCTCATGAAATTGATATTTAGAACCTCTAACGAGTGCTTACGGATAACACATTCCAATATGAAATGCTGAGAGGGCGGATTAGTCCGCTCTTTTTGGCTGTGAAGGGACTGGTTCATCTTTGAAAACTAGAATGAAAGTAGTCGGTATAATGGTTGCACTACTAATTTTAGTCGTAGGTGTAGCGGCATTATATGTAAAGAACAGCCTCGAACCGGTTCAAGAAACCGATAATCCTGTGGCCTTTACCATAGAGCGTGGGATGGGAACGATTCGAATTGCCGAATTGCTTCAAGAAAAGAAATTAATCAAGAATGATCTCCTATTTATGGCTTATTTAAAGTGGAAAGCGCAAGGAAGTCGATTCCAAGCAGGTAATTATAGCATTGCACCTGGTGCGACAAATGATGAACTCATAGCAATGTTTAACAATGGTGATGTAGTCAAAGAAGAGATGGTTAAGTTCACCATACCTGAGGGTTACACCGTTGAACAAATAGCCAAAAAGCTAGATAAAGATGGCGTAGGAGATGCAGAAGTGTTATTAGAACTGGCTAACCACTCATCTAATGCTGATCCAGTCTTTCTAGATTCGATAGCAACCCAACCAGAGATTAAACATGTGTTAGAGGGATATCTGTTTCCTGAAACTTATGAGCTGAAGAAAGGGATTACCGAGGCTGATATTATCAAGGCGATGACAGCGCAGTTACAGCAGAAGCTGGCTACGTTAGAGAATTGGGAACAAAAGATGAAGGATAAAGGCCTTACATTACATGAATTATTAACGATTGCATCATTGGTTGAACGTGAAGTTGTAGTAGATTCAGAACGTGCACTCGTGGCAGGAATCATCTATAATCGATTAGATGCAGGGCAGAAGCTGGAGATTGATGCGACGGTTCAATATGCGCTAGATCAACCGAAGGAGCGCCTCTTCTATAAAGATTTGGAGATTGATAGTCCATATAATACGTATTTAGTTAAAGGGCTACCACCAGGACCCATATGTAATCCAAGTCTTGCATCTATTGAAGCAGCTCTAGAACCGCAAACGTCTGAGTATTTCTTTTATGTAACGAAAAAGGACGGATCAAAGGAACACTTATTTGCAAAAACATATAAAGAACATTTGAAGAATATAGAGAAAAGTAAGACACAATAAAAGAGGTGCACAAATGGTTAAAAAGCCAGAGTTATTGGTTACTGCTGCTTCTATGCAAGAGATCAATCCGTTGATTGATGCGGGGGCTAATGCTGTATTGATCGGAAATGATAAATTCGGAATGAGACTAGCAGGAAGTTTCTCCTTAGATGAAATTGAAGAAACGGTAAAGCAGGCACATGCACAGCAAGTTAAAGTGTATGTAAGTCTTCATAATATAATAACAAATGATATTATTGATTCTTTATCTGAATATGTGAAAGGTCTAGGTCATGCAGGCGTAGATGCTGTTGAATTCAATGATCCCGCTGTGTTATTTGCTATCCAGGAGCATGCCCCGCATGTGAAACTTCATTGGAATGCTGAGATGACGACAACCAATTATGCAACAGCGAATTATTGGGGACGTAAAGGTGCTTCTCGAGCCGTATTCGCTAGAGAGTTAAATATGGATGAAATTACAGGAATGAACGGTCATCTTGATATAGAAGCACAGATTCAGGTTCATGGAATGACAAATATTTATCATTCCAAACGAAAGTTAGTAGGAAGTTATATGGAACACCAAGGCAGACCGATTGAAGGGGGAAGTCTTGGTAAAGAACGTGGATTGTTTCTTAAAGAGGCCGATCGCGCAGGTGAAAAGTACCCTATATATGAAGATATTAACGGCACGCATATCATGAGTTCTAATGACATTTGTATTCTAGAGGACTTACATTTGCTGATCGGAGCAGGTGTGAATAGTTTCAAGATTGAGGGGATTCTCAAACCTTTAAGCTACAATGAGACGGTTGTTAGGACGTATAGACAACTAATTGATGATTATATGACAGACCCACACAGCTATACGTATCAAGAAGAATATATAGAGAACATACGGAAGATTCAAGATCCTGAACGAGAGCTTACGTTTGGATTCTTTTATAAAGAACAGGTATATTAATGATGGTTATAAATGAGGTGGCAAACAATATGGAAATGGAACCTAAGTACAAAGGGAAACGAAGCCGCTTGGAGAAGCCAGAACTCTTGGCACCAGCAGGTAATTTAGAAAAGTTGAAGTTTGCAGTTCATTACGGTGCAGATGCGGTCTATATCGGTGGGCAGAAGTATGGATTAAGATCGAATGCAGATAACTTCACATTTGAGGAAATGCGTGAGGGCGTTGAATTTGCTCGACAATATGGGGCAAAGGTATTTGTGGCTACCAATATATATGCACATAATGAAGATTTGGAAGGCATAGAGCATTATTTATTACAGCTTCATGGAGCGGGTATTGCAGCAATTATCACTGCAGATCCTGCTATTATTGAAATTGCACAGCGTGTGGTACCTGAAATAGAGGTGCACTTAAGCACGCAACAATCGACTGTGAATTGGCAATCAGTCAAATATTGGAAGGAAGAAGGACTGCCTCGCGTCGTGCTAGGTCGTGAAGTTAGTCTGAAAGAGATTGCTGAAATTAAGCAGCATGTTGATATTGAGATTGAAGCATTTGTTCACGGAGCTATGTGCTCATCATATTCTGGACGTTGCGTGCTATCGAATCATTTCACGGATCGGGACTCCAATCGTGGAGGATGTTGTCAGTCCTGTCGTTGGGCATATGACTTGTTCGAAGATAACCACGAGAATGACGCGTGGATATCTGAAGAGAATAGGGAAGATAGAGAAGCCGTGGAATCACAGGAACCAAGTATAGCGCACCTTCCTTTGTTCCAACCAGAAGATAATGCCTTTACGATGGGATCTAAAGATTTATGTATGTTAGAGAGTATACCTGAACTTATTGAAGTAGGCATAGATAGCTTCAAAATTGAAGGTCGGATGAAATCGTTACATTATGTCGCAACTGTAGTTAACGCTTATCGTCAAGCTATTGATTCATATATGGAAGATCCAGAACATTATGTATTGAAGCCTGAATGGGTAGAAGAGATCAATAAGGCAGCAAATCGACCACTAAACACTGGGTTCTTCTATGATACACCTGATCATGAAGATCATATTTATGAACCTGAAGAGAAGGCTACACCTTACGACTTTGCAGGTCTAGTGCTAGAATATGATGCGGAGACTAGAATGGTTGTGGTTCAACAACGTAATCATTTCAAGCCTGGTCAAGAAATAGAATTCTTCGGTCCAGGGGGTATCTTCTTTAAACAATTAGTGGATAAAATATGGGATGACAATGGGAATGAATTGGATGCTGCACGTCACCCATTACAACGTATCACGATGAAGGTAGATCAGCCTGTCCATTATTATGATATGATGCGAATTAAAAGATAATGACATGCAACTTATGTCCTAAATGAACTGACGATGCTAGTATCGTCAGTTTTTTTGTCGAGATTCATCCGTTGCTGTATTTTTTTTATTAATATTAAAGGATTATGGATGATATTGTCGAATTAATAAGTCGTAGTAACATAGCGTTAGAAGATATAGAACACGCTATGCATTATTTATTGGTAGGTGAGAATGAATGGGTAAGGATAAAGATAAGTCAAAAAAGAATCTAGTCCAGAAGTCATTAGGAAAAGCAGCTATGTTAAAGGAGGAGATAAAAACACGAATTAATAAAGAAAACACTTCAAATGAAGTGAAGAATAATACAGTATGGGGATTAATGCGAAAGTTTAATCCGAAGAGATCGGTAGGCGTTAAGTTGTTCCTGATGTTCTTCATAGCAATTGTTACATTTGTATTGCTCGTAGGTATCATGTCATACATAAAGGCTAAGAATACAATTGAGAATACGGCAGCTAATGCCAACAAACAGACCATTATTCAAACATCTGATAAGGTTGATATTATTCTTGGACAATATGAAGAAGTTGCGATGCAATTATTCTATGACATGGAATTACAGACTTTAATGGATAGTATAACAAATCCAGAAACTTCAGATTATGATAAATTTTCAGCTAAACAGAAGGTTATCTCCAAATTATCCAATCAAGCAAACGCCAATAGTGCAATTAAGGGATTGTTCGTTGTGCCACCAGATTCAGAAATGGCGCCTTTTAGTAGTGGGACAGTATCAACAGATCTTACTACAGTGCGCTCTCTGCCTTGGTATGGGCAATTGAAAGATAAGTCCAAAGGAACTTGGATCCCAACTGAAGTAGGTAAAGACGGAGCAATGAACTTCAAAATGGCAAGATCACTTAGAAGTTTATCCGTAAAAACAGAACCATTTGTCATTGTCATTGAATTCAACCCAGAAGAACTTCAAAATCAGTTAAAAGGTGTCGATCTAGGTGTTGGTAGTAAGTTAGAACTAAATACGAGCGATGGTAGCATTGTTGTATCAAGTGGCGATGATTTACCTGGTGACCGAACAGATTACGCATTCTTACTGGATCAGAAAGATGTATCAGGAGATTTGAACGCTAAGGATGATCATGGTACGAATGTACTAGCGGTATATAACAAGCTAAAAACAGCAGATTGGGTACTTGTAGCAGCCACGCCTACCTCAGAATTAGTCAAAGATGCTCGAGGTATTCTTAACTTCACTATTATTTCTGCTATATCAGTAGCTATTATAGCTATTTTAATTGGATTGTTATTAGTCCGTATGATTGCTCGTCCACTTGTTAATTTGCGGAATCTATTAATTGAGGGTTCTAAAGGTAATCTACAGGTGCGTTCAACTCATACTTCCAATGATGAAATTGGGGAACTCTCCGTTAGCTTTAATATGATGATGGAGCAGATAACGAATCTCGTGAAACAGACCAATAATACGGCACAAGATGTTCTAGATACAGCCGGTGAACTATCAGATGCATCTAACAAAACAGCCATTTCAGCACGTGAGATTGCTGTTGCTACAGAAGAGATTGCAAATGGTGCAAGTAGTCTTGCAACAGAAGCAGAACGTGGTAATGAGCTAACGGAGCATATCGCCATGCAGATGCAAACGGTGATAGGTGCCAATAACGAGATGGGGAAAGCTGCTCGTGAAGTTGAGAATTCCAGTGAGTTAGGAGCGAATCAACTGAATGAATTGCTTGGTAAGACACATCAGACAGAGGAAATGATTGGCTCGTTGATGAAAAAGGTTGATGGTCTAAAAGAAACTACAATGTCTGTTAACAAAGTGTTAGAAGTATTACAGAACATTACGAAACAAACCAACATTCTATCTTTGAATGCTACGATCGAAGCAGCACGTGCGGGTACAGCCGGAAGAGGATTTATGGTCGTTGCGGATGAAATCCGACAGTTGGCTGATCAATCTAGAAAGTCAATTGAGATGGTAGGTCAGATTACGGGTAGTATTATGGGTGAAATGAATGAAACGGTTGATGCTTTGGCCGAAGCATATCCATTATTTCAACATCAAATGACTGCAGTGAAAGAAACGAACGATATCTTCGGATCTGTCCAAGCACAAATGGGTGATTTCATTCAGCGTTTAGATTCTGTAACGGTATCAATTGAAGGCTTAAGTCAGACACAATCCATATTATCTGACGCGATGTCAAATGTTAGTGCTGTGGCAGAAGAGTCTTCCGCTACTTCTGAAGAAGTTGCTTCGTTAAGTAATGAACAACAAAGTATTGGTAATCAATTGGTTCAGTTATCGAGTAAATTAGAGAATGTCTCCACTGAACTCAAGGTAACATTGTCCAAATTTACGCTTTAACGTCCATGTAATACAATGCAATCGTGGGGCTGTCCGCTAAGTCATGATATGACTTAGTAGACAGCCCTATTTTCATGAAGTGATGTGTTGGGATTAGCACTAGATGAGGAACTTCAACATGAATGGATTGTGAATGTATGGTTAGGGATACAATAGGTGTAAAAAGGTGAATGAGGATTGATTATGAATCTCAAGCAAAAGAGGCGTGTTTTCTATACTTTAATTCTTGTAACTATGTCCATGTTCATTCTTATGTGTCGTCTGGCATATATTCAAATCTATATGAGAACAATGTTATTGCCTAACAGCAAATATTCATTAGAAGAGAAGTCAGTAATCCAAAGAGAACGATCTATCATGCTTGATTCAGGACGTGGAACATTTAGAGATCGAAATGGAGAGCCTTTAACGGATGAGACGATTCCAGCACTTGTATTATTCCCTACTCCAAGTCACTTGTTGGAAAATGAAATAATGGAAACACAAATAAAGAGAATATCGGATAGTCTTGGAACGACAGTGAACTCATTTCTTCAGGTGTGGAGTCATTTAGAGGAGCCTTCGATGTGGAGAAATACTACTGGTAACGGCCCTCTGGTAATAACGAAATCTCAAGCTAGCGTGATCAGTAAAATGGATATGAGTGGAGTTATGGTGTTACCTTTTCGAAATAGATATAGCGACAATTATTCAGGGA
Organism: Paenibacillus sp. CMAA1364; assembly: GCF_054373195.1. Lineage (NCBI taxonomy): Bacteria > Bacillati > Bacillota > Bacilli > Caryophanales > Paenibacillaceae > Paenibacillus > Paenibacillus sp. CMAA1364. The sequence continues at coordinate 29,449 of NZ_JBITNB010000002.1, forward strand.
TGCAATGGCTGGGATATTTAGCATATACAGATTTGAAGGAATCGAGTACAAATTCGAAAGGGAGTCCAAAAGTTGGTGGATCAGGACTAGAAAAGACGTTAGAACCATTAATCAAGGGGATCGGATCAACGATTGCTTATTATGAAGTAGATGGAAAGGGTATTCCAATTGCAAAGAAGGGTATCTCTATGAAGGCACCTAACAATCCATATTATCCTTTACGCTTTACCACCACGATTGACAAGTACCTCCAAAAAAAAATTGAGCAACTTTCTATCCAATCGGGCATGAAGCAAGGTGCTGTAGTTGTACTAGATGTGAATAATGCAGATATCTTAGCCATGATGTCTAAGCCGTTCTATCATCCATTAGATATTCATCCTGAGCAAGAAGCTTGGAATAACAAAGCAATCCAATCTACAACACCAGGCTCTATATTCAAAACAGTTATTGTAGCCGCTGCATTAGAAGCTGGTGTCACATCTGCGAAAGAGAAGTTCATGTGTAATGGCGATTACGGGAAATATGGACTGTCTTGTTGGAAAGAGGGAGGACATGGCATATTATCGCTTGAACAAGCTTATGCACAATCTTGTAACATTGTGTTTGCAACGCTTGCTGAGAGACTTACATCTAACCAGATTGAAGAGACTGCACGAGCACTAGGTATGGGAAGAAGAGTGGGATGGGAAGAGCGAGATATTCTTGGATACCCCTTGTTTAAACCTTTGGATAATGAGGAGGAAGGTAGAATATTTAATGTTTCATCTAAGGATGGAGGGGTAAGAGCACAGACGGGCATTGGTCAGCGAGATGTTGCTATGACGCCATTGCAAGCGGCTAATTTGGTAGTCACTCTTCTTAACAAAGGTCAGCTATTAGAACCCAGAATTCTAGAACGGATCTCTTATCATAATGGTCAAGTGATGAGAATATTCAAACCCCACGCGTCGGAGCGAACCATACATACAATCCAACCTGTAACGGCACAACTTATAAGTTCATGGATGAGAACAGTCATTACGGAGGGAACTGGAAAGAGCTTGTCTCAGGCTGAATGGCCACTGGCTGGCAAATCAGGAACAGCGCAAGTGGTATGGAAGGGAAGCGTTAAGAATAATCAATGGTTCATAGGATACGGTCCGGCAGATCAACCGAAGTATGCCGTTGCTGTGATGTTACAGAATGTTACACCTGAAACGAACAACCAAGCAACGACACTCTTTGGTCAAATTATGGGTGTATTATTGTCTGAAAGAGAGTTCTCCTCTGGTTCTACAGGCACACTCATCTCAAATGGAGATACTTCGAATTCTTCCTTTGGAAGTCGGATCCACTTTTTGAGATAACCTTGTTGCAATAGCTCTTTGATAAGAATAAGAAGTATTGGAGAAAGAATTAATCCAGCAATACCGAATAAGGACAATGAGATAATCATAAAGGAAAGCATTAAGAAGGCAGAGGTTACACCGATAGAATTACCTGAAATCTTGGGTTCGAGCAGTTGTCTTGTGATCAAAACAATAATAAGTAAAACGCTTAAACCAATGGCTAGGCTAGTATTTCCCGCGATAAATAAATAGATAATCCATGGTATGAATATAACCGGAACCCCAACTAGAGGGAGAATATCAAGTGCGGCACAGATCAGAGCTAATGTTAATGAATTGCCTGTGTTCAAAATCAGAAATCCAATATATAAAATAACGAAGGAAATGAGCACCATCATGAGTTGTGCGCGAAGATACGAACCAATGGATGTAAAGACATGTTGTTGTAAAAAGGCATAGGACTTTTTGATCGTTCTAGGGGATTTCTCTTTCGCGCTGCGGCGCCAATTATCTATTTCTGCACTGAGGAAGAATGCTAGAATAATTCCAATGCCAAAGTTAGCCATAAACGATGAGAAGGAACTGAATATAGAAATGAAATACTTGAATGAGTTGACCATTAATCCAGAAGCGAAATCTGTGATTAACTTAAAGTACTCATCCACTTTTTCAACAATATCTTGTGGTAGGAGATTGATTTTGCTTTGTAAAAAAACCATAGAGTTGGTGAATTGATTTTGAATCATCATGGTATATTCAGGTAGGTTATCTTGTAAATTCGATATCTGGGAAACGACAATAACTCCAATTCCAAGCAGAATTCCTAAGATAACCAGAACGAATAATAGAACCGAGATAGCAGAAGAAACCGCCTTATTCAATCCTTTTCGATGCAGAAACTTTGCCAATGGTTCGATAAATAAGAATATAATGAAGGATAGAAATACAGGTGTTGCTAATTGATATAGTTTGCTGAAGACGAACATGATTAAGTAAACGGTTAGAACAATGAGCGCGATATCAAAAATCGTACGCCAATACTTTTTATATAGGGGAAGCATGGTTGATGTTCAACTCCTTCATGGAATTCGAATGAAACTCGTTCGTCTTATTGTACATGAATTGTTCTGAAACAACTATTTAATTGCTAAATATGATAAAATAAGAATTAGTGTCTTTGAATCAGGAATTGCCATATGTATGTTATAGGATCAATGTTAATCAGAGAAATGAAGGTGAATTTGTGTGCAAACTTTGATGTTATGGTTATTTTACATTTCATCCTTCTATGCATTTATACCAGGCATGATTACGCGAATATTTGGCTTTAGAGTTTTTCGTAAGGGGAAAAGTGAATGCAATTTTGCACTTACCTTTGATGATGGTCCAGATCCACGATATACGCCTCTATTATTAGATTTACTTAAGCAGTACAGCGCCAAGGCAACCTTTTTCGTTGTGGGTAGAAATGCTGAACAACATCCTGATCTCATTCAAAGGATGCATAAGGAAGGCCATCTTATTGGTATTCATAATTACGTGCACAAGTCCAATTGGTTTATGCGTCCTAAGTCAGTGCGCAAACAAATCGAGAGAACTGCTGACATCATCTATTCTATTACGGGCGAACGTACGGCATACTATCGTCCACCTTGGGGTATTGTGAATTTATTTGATTTCTATAGACGTAATGAATTTAGAATAATTTTATGGTCCTCTATGTTTGGTGATTGGCGTGAAAAAACGGGATCAGACAAATTATTTAGACGAATGTTAGATAAACTAAAACCAGGTGAGGTTATGTTGTTACATGATTGTGGTTCAACGATTGGCGCTGATGTGAATGCACCTAAGCAAATGTTAATTGCGCTGAAGCAACTTTTAGAAGAGGCAGATGAGCGACAATTACATAGTATTCGTGTTGATGAGATGATCAAGGAGAGGGAGCATGCCTCTTCGAAGAAGCCTTCAATGGGGAAGTTTATTATGGTGAAACTCTGGTTAATATGGGAAGCTATATTCCATTTCATATTCCAACTCAAGACGGTTACACCAACGCATCCGTTTCTACATTATAGAATTCGTCGATATAAAGGAGAAACACTCTTGCTAGATGATGGCTCTTCCTTGGTCTCGGGTGAATCCATCGTGGAGTTACATTTCGACAATCGTAAGTTATTTCAACTGGGAATCCAATCAAGATCGATGGTTCATTTGGCGATTCAGATGATACGTTCTATGGAGAAGGAATTACCGACCTTGGCTAAACAGATCAAGAAAGATAAGAACATAAAGGATATTAAAGCACTTTACGGGGTGAGCATGATCAATCGAGGTCCTGAAAAGTTCGGCTTCAGCATTCGAGGATTACCTGACGGTTGGTTCGCAATAGCAACAACATACTATTTGAAAATACTGATGCGTGTGATTCACCCGGCTGGAGAAGATAGATTGAAACAATCGCCAGAAAAGCTGGTTCCCAAAATGATTATTATGCCTGTAGAATATCTATTTAAACATTACCTAGAAGATAAAAGTGGGCTGTCTACACATCCGGAGTTATTGGTCGATATCGTAAGAACAGCCTCACAATCCCTAGGGACTAGTACACCACCTGCAATATCAGATCTGTAATATAAAAGGGGTTGCTCCCTGAGTAGAATTCTACTCAGGGAGCAACCCCTTAATCGATTTAACAACTAGATTTTGAGAACAGCACCGGAACTTGCATTGGTTACGAGCTTGGAGTAACGAGCAAGATAGCCCGTTTTCACTTTTGGTTCGAAGCCTTTCCATAGTGCGCGACGACGTTCGAACTCTTCGTCCTCAATCTGAAGCTGGATTGTACGATTGTTAAGGTCTAATTCAATGATGTCGCCATCTTCTACAAATGCGATTGGTCCACCTTCAGCAGCTTCTGGAGAGATGTGACCAATACTTATTCCACGAGAGGCGCCTGAGAAGCGGCCATCGGTAATGAGTCCTACTTTGGCACCGAGACCCATCCCTACAATTTGAGAAGTAGGCGCGAGCATTTCTGGCATACCTGGTCCACCTTTAGGTCCTTCATAGCGAATAACAACGACATGTCCTTCTTTTACTTTACCATTGGTAATGCCATGTAAAGCGTCATCTTGAGAATCGAAGCAGATGGCTGGTCCCTTGTGGTAGCCACCGACGGATTCATCAACGGCACCTACTTTGATAATAGAGCCACCTGGCGCTAGATTCCCGAAAAGAACAGCAAGTCCACCACGTTCTGAGTGTGGATTCTCTAGAGAATGTATGACATTGTGATCTAGGATTTCACAACCCACAACGTTTTCACGAAGTGTTTTGGCTGATACGGTAATACAGTCACCTTTGATAGCATCTGGTTTCTTCAGAAGTTCATTAATAATAGCACTTACGCCACCTGCATTATGAAGGTCTTCGATATGCCAGTCTGAAGCAGGTGCAAGCTTAGCTAGATGTGGGACGCGATTAGCTACTTCATTAATACGTTCAATAGGATAATCAAGACCAGCTTCTTGTGCAAGAGCTAGTGTGTGTAATACCGTATTTGTTGAACCACCCATAGCCATATCAAGTGCGAAGGCGTTATCTAGGGCATCCATGGTAACTATATCTCTAGGTTTAATATCGAGCTTAATTAATTCCATCAATTGTGTAGCGGATTGTCTAACGAAATCTTTGCGTTCTTCAGCTACTGCAAGAATGGTTCCATTACCTGGAAGGGCAAGACCTAGTCCTTCAGCCAGACAGTTCATTGAATTGGCAGTGAACATTCCAGAACAAGATCCGCACGTAGGACAGCCGAATTGTTCAAGCTCTAACAGACCTTCATCAGATAAAGCACCAACGGAGTGTGCTCCAACGCCTTCAAATACAGATGTTAAAGATATTGAGCGACCATTACTATCTTTACCAGCCTTCATCGGTCCACCACTAACGAATATCGTTGGAATGTTCAAGCGAAGTGCAGCCATCATCATACCTGGTGTAATCTTGTCACAGTTCGGGATACAGACCATCCCATCGAACCAGTGAGCAGCAACAACGGTTTCTACGGAATCAGCGATAATCTCCCGGCTTGGAAGAGAATAACGCATACCAATATGACCCATAGCAATACCATCATCTACGCCAATCGTATTGAATTCAAAAGGTACACCGCCAGCTTCACGAATCGCTTGTTTCACAATCTTACCGAACTCTTGTAGATGAATATGTCCGGGTACGATATCAATATAAGAGTTACATACAGCTATAAATGGTTTGCCGAAATCCTCTTCCTTAACGCCTGCTGCACGCAATAAACTACGGTGAGGAGCACGGTCGAAACCTTTGGTAATCATGTCTGAACGCATTTTTTTTGGTCGCATCTTGTCTATTTCCTCCTAAAATTAAATGGCTAGTATTTTCACGTTAGCACGGTTGTGCAAGAGAGTAAACACAGTCGGTTGTAAACGAGTCTATCATATGTTATATGGTTTTTCTAGCAATGAGAGATAAAAAAAGGCATAGCCTATAATTTAATATAGGAGCTATACCTTGGAACGTCTTATGGTTCGATTCTCCAATTGAATAATCCAATGAATAGAGGGTTCAACTATATGATGTGTAAGACGTCGAACGAAAGGCTGTGCTAATAGAATCGTTAGTGCAACAGCGCTGATAATCAGAAGCATGGATGCTTGAACGGTCTGTATATGTTCATATAGCCCGGAAATAGCAAATAATCGAATAATGAATCCGTGTAAAAGAAATACATAGAGCGTACGACGTCCCAAATCAGTGATTCGGCTTTCGATTCTAGGAACCCAAGCCATAAAGGCAGCTGCAGAGATGAATTGTAGAATGTATATAGCGATTCGAAATAGGCCGGCATACCATTCGTGGTGACCAAGTTGCATAAATGTCATACTCCCAAACAACCAACCCGTGGGAAGATTAGAACCCCATACACCTAGAATAATAAATAACCCAACGGTAACGAAGGAGAATCCCTTGTTAATCCATAAAGACAACCATTCATGGAACTTAGCAATATTTAAATGGTAGCCTATAAAAAAGAAAGGGAGAAAGACGAATGTTCGACTAATACTGAGCCATACACCATCTAATGGTAAATAACCAACGGACACACCTAGCAGGATAGATAAAGTGATCTGATGAATGGGTGATATTTTAGCCATACAAGTTGCGATTAAACGCCAACAGAAATGGCTAGCTAGAAACCATAGTAACAGATAGGGCGCGAAAAAAGACTGATGTACGTTTGGTACGTGAAACACAGTGTAATCAAGAAGTGAATAGATGGTCTGAAAAATAATATATTGTATTGCGACTTGTGTTAATATCTTGCGTCCAGCGGAACCTGTTAGGTTAGATTTAGCGAAGTACCCTGTAACCAATACGAATAATGGCATATGAAAAGTTAGAATCCATAGAAATATTTGATGGAGGCCACTCATCTGTTGTATTAAAGGTTCAATTGCGTTAGCAACAAAAACGGTCACAATAAGTAGGAATCTTAAATTGAGAAAATAAGTTTCCTCATGTGGGGTTATTCTTGCATCCATAGGTGTCTCCTCCATCATCCTATCCAAAGGGTTTTTTATCTCTAATGTAAAGTTACTATTATTCATGGATAGTCCTTGTGATTTATATCACAATGGAAAACGCTATCATTCATTAAAAATGTGTCTAAGTTGCGAAATAATTATTGCATCTCAAATATTGACATCTTTATGAGTTCGTTCAACAATAAGGTTAGTGATCATTCGAAAAGGGGGTACAACTGGTATGTCAAAAATTGAAACGTTGGCATCTTGGATTCAAGAAAGCCATAACATTGTCTTTTTTGGAGGAGCAGGTACGTCAACGGAGAGTGGAATTCCCGATTTCCGTTCTGCAGCAGGATTATATCAGAGCGAACAACATTCCCCCTATCCACCTGAAGTGATGCTAAGTCATCATTTCTTTGTTGAACATCCAGAAGTATTCTACGATTTCTATCGCAGTAAAATGATTCATGAGAACGCGCTCCCCAATGCTTGTCACCATGTGTTAGCTAATCTGGAGAACCAAGGAAAATTAATGGCTGTCATTACACAGAATATTGATGGATTGCATCAAAAGGCTGGAAGTTCACATGTATTAGAATTACATGGTTCTATTCATCGTAATTATTGCATGGGTTGCTCGCAGTATTATGGATTGGAAGCCGTCGTTTCAAGTGAAGAAATAGTTCCACGTTGTTCATCCTGTCATGCAGTCATTAAGCCAGATGTTGTATTGTACGAAGAATCGTTAGATCAACAAATACTGTACCAATCTATGGAAGCGATCGCAGCAGCAGATTTGCTCATCATTGGGGGTACCTCCTTGACAGTACAACCTGCAGCGAATCTGATATCTTATTTCCAGGGGAAACGAACAATTCTTCTAAATATTGACCCAACCTTTTATGATAATCAAGCAGATTTATTAATTACTGATCCTATTGGAAAAGTGATGGAGCGGGTTAGTAAGATATTATAAATCCTATTTAGGATATTTATGAATGATCTTGTTTGATCGTTTGTTGTTTGAGTGTTTGATTCCGATAGCTACTAGGTGCGATACCGTAGAATCGTTTGAATTGACGTGAGAAATATAAGGCGTCGGTCAGACCGACAGAAGAAGAGATCTGCTCAATCGAGAGTTCTGGCCGTTCACGTAAAAGATGACGGGATTTATCAATTCGTAGCTTTAGTAGATAGGTGACGGGTGAAGTACCCGTTTCCTTTTTGAATATTCGAGAAAGATATGCCCGATTATATCCGAGACTCTCACACATTTGCTCGATAGATACAGGATGCGCAAATTGTGTGGACATATATAGAATCATTTGTTTCACCGTACGCTGTATTTGGGATTCTGTGCCTGTGAGACGTGATGGATTGGACAATTCATCTTGTGCCTCAGCTAGTATGATATATAAATAGCCAAGTGCTGTCATATGTGCACTTTCTTTTTTAGTATGAAATGCTTCCTGCATAAAGGTTATAGCAGAAGGAATGATGGATTGATCCTTCGAAGAAGTGAAGACACACTGATTCGAAATGAAACCAGAGGCTTCCACTTTTTGCTGTGCCTCTTGTCCAAGAAAGGCGATCCAACGATATTTCCAAGGATCTTCTTCATCTGAGATATAGCTAACTAACTGACCTGGTTGAATGAGAAAACATGATCCAGCATGTAGTTCGTATGTGCGTTGCTCCGTTTTGAATATCCCCTTACCTTGTTCCACATAATGTAATAAATAATAATCATATATTTTGGGACCCAATGCATGTAGGGGAACGGTCTGGCTCTCGCCAGCATATAGGACATGAAGTGAATTCCCATCAGGGTAAACGGGGTTAGCGGCGACAGAATACGTTGAATGAATGTCCATTAGAATGTTGCTCCTCCCATTGTACCTACGATCAATCTACTATTAATGTGTATGATATGAGTTCATTATAGACGTAAAGGTCACATTTATCCATATTAAGCACACATGATTGCATTATCAAAATAGAAGGATTATTTTATACTAAGTATAGATCGTAACGATGTTGAAGGGACTGGTGATTGTTCATGACTATACAAGAATTGAAGCAAACGTTCATTAGTAAGTATGGAGAAGCTAAGAAGCAAGAGCGTGTATTTAATGCGCCAGGTCGAGTAAATCTGATTGGTGAACATATTGATTATAATGGTGGTTACGTTCTGCCTGCAGCACTTGAATTCGGAACGACACTGATCATCCGCGAAAGAGATGACCACAAGATCCGTCTAGTATCTGGGAATATTCCATATGAAGCTACGCTAGAATTGGATGGTATTGGTGATCATAAGACGGATGAATGGGTAGATTATCCTGTTGGCGTCATTGTAGAACTGAGCAAGATAGGATGTAAATTAACGAAAGGTTATGATTTATACTTCTATGGAGAAATTCCAAATGGTGCAGGATTATCTTCCTCAGCATCGATTGAAGTTGTAACCGCTTATGCTCTTTTAACAATGGAAGGTAAAGAAACGGACACCGTAGAAATTGCACGTCTATCCCAAAGAGCAGAGAACCAATACGTTGGTGTGAATTCCGGCATCATGGATCAATTCGCTGTTGCTAATGGTAAACAAGATCACGCGATTCTATTAATGTGCGATACATTAGAATATAAACATGTTCCATTCCGTACTGGGGCATATAAGCTTATCATCGGAAACACGAACAAACGCAGAGGATTGGTCGATTCTGCATACAATGAACGTCGTCAACAATGTGAAGAAGCATTGAGAATTCTACAACAAAAGGTTCCAACTTTGGAATACCTAGCACATTTGAAGCCAGATCAATTCGAAGCGATACAAGATAGTATACAAGATGTAACTGTAAGACAGCGTGCACAACATGTTATTGAAGAGAATCAACGTGTTCTTGATTCGGTAGATGCTCTAAGTAAAAATGATTTGGAGACATTCGGAAAGTACATGAATCAATCTCACGATTCCTTGCAACATTTATATGAAGTGTCTTGCGTAGAGCTAGATGTCATGGTTGATGAAGCACGTGAAATATCGGGCACGTTAGGCTCACGTATGACAGGTGCTGGATTTGGTGGTTGCACAGTATCATTAGTACATGAAGATTCTGTAGAACTATTCTTACAACAGGTCGGAGAACAATACAAAGCGAGAACTGGAATTGAAGGCGAGTTCTACGTGTGCGGTGTAGGTGACGGCGTGAAAGAATTAAAGGAGGAGAACTAATATGGCTATTCTAGTAACTGGCGGAGCAGGATATATCGGTTCACACACGGTAGCAGCATTATTGGATCGTGGTGAAGAGGTTGTTGTCATTGATAACTTACAAACAGGTCATCGCGATGCATTGCTAGGCGGCAAGCTTTATGAAGGAGATCTCCGTGATAAGGAACTGCTTGCGAAGCTGTTCAGTGAGAATAATATTGATGCAGTCATTCATTTTGCAGCTAATTCTCTTGTAGGTGAGAGCATGCAGCAGCCTGTTAAATATTATGATAATAATGTATTCGGTACATTATGTTTGCTTGAAGCGATGGATGCCGCTAATGTTCGTAAAATTGTGTTCTCATCCACTGCTGCTACGTATGGTGAGCCTGAGAAGGTGCCTATCGTAGAAGGTGATCGCACAGAGCCAACCAATGTGTATGGTGAGACGAAATTGATGATGGAACGTATGATGTCATGGTTCGATAAGGTACTTGGTATTAAATATGTTGCACTTCGTTATTTCAATGCTGCTGGTGCACATGATAGCGGTCGTATTGGTGAGGACCATCGTCCAGAGAGTCATCTCATTCCATTAGTATTGCAAGCTGCCTTGAAACAACGGGAGAACATTGCCGTATTTGGGGAAGATTATCCAACACCAGATGGTACATGTATTCGTGATTATATCCATGTTAGTGATCTTGCAGAAGCTCATTATTGTGCGGTTACTTATTTAAGAGACGGTAAGGATAGCGACGTATTTAATCTAGGGAATGGACAAGGATTCTCGGTTAAAGAAGTCATCGAGACATCTAAAAAAGTCACAGGCCTTGATATTCCTGTTGTTATGCAAGAGCGTCGTGCGGGTGATCCTGCGGTCTTGGTTGCCTCTTCGAAGAAAGCTCGTACGATTCTAGGTTGGAATCCAACACATGATGATCTAGAAGAAATTATTACAAGTGCATGGAGCTGGCATCAGTCTCACCCAGAAGGGTACAAAGAATAAGGGGGATGAACATGGAAATCACAACAAGTACTTCTGAACAAGAAAAAGTGTTGTATGCCATGGAGATGCTGGTCCACTATGCATTAAACCATCACTTAATCATGCAGGAAGATTTCGATTATAGCCGTAATATGTTGATGGATCTATTTGGTTTCAGTGAGCCATTTCTAGGGGAAGTGGTATATACACCTGAAAGTAGTCCTCAAACCATGATAGATATATTGATTGATTATGGTTATGAGATTGGGCTAATTCCTGAGAATAGTGATACGTATCGCGATCTGTTAGATGCTAAGATCATGGGACTTTTGATGGCCCGCCCTTCGGAAGTGATTGCAGACTTTAAAGTGAAATCAGCTGAACAAGGCATTGAAGCGGCTACAGATTCCTTTTACAAATTAAGTATAGACTCTAACTACATTCGGATGGATCGTGTATCTAAGAATGTATATTGGAAACAGTCCACTGCGTATGGCGATATTGAAATGACGATTAACTTGTCTAAACCGGAGAAGAACCCAAAAGAAATTGCTATGGCAAAATTGCTTCCGCCTCCAGTGTATCCTAAGTGCCAATTATGTCGTGAAAATGTGGGGTATGCCGGACGGATCAACCATCCAGCACGTCAGAATCTACGCGTTATTCCTATAGAGATGAACAATGAACCATGGTACTTCCAATACTCACCTTATGTTTATTACAATGAGCATTGCATCATCTTTCATCGCGATCACGTACCTATGAAGTTAACGAAAGATACGTTGAAAAGACTGCTATCCTTCGTAGAAGTGGTACCGCATTATTTCATCGGATCGAATGCGGATTTACCTATTGTTGGTGGATCTATTCTAACGCATGATCATTTCCAAGGTGGGCGTCATACATTCCCAATTCAGAATGCACCCAAAGAAGCCACATTCACACATCCTAATTATACAGGTGTAACGGTTAGTATTGTGAAATGGCCAATGTCTGTACTTCGTATCACGTCCCATGACAGTCAGGCTCTGCTTGAATGTGCTAATGATATCTATGAATCATGGAAGCAATATAGTGATATTGAGGCAGATATTATGGCATTTACGAAGAATGAATCCGGGGAAGATACTCCTCATAATACGGTGACTCCAATCGTACATCGTACAGATGATGGGGCATATGAAATGGATCTAGTTCTTCGTAACAATCGTACGGATGAACAGTATCCAGATGGGATATTCCATCCACATCCAGAAATGCATCATATTAAGAAAGAGAATATTGGCTTGATCGAAGTCATGGGACTAGCTATCTTACCTGGAAGACTGAAGGAAGAGTTAGACTTAGTTGCAGATATTCTTAGTGGTGATGAAGTACGATATGCTTCTGCCATAGCAGGTGAAGTTCCTATGCTTGGACAACATTTAGATTGGATTAAGTTACTCATTGCTGAACATGGCAATCAACGATCTAAAGAAGAAGCTATCGCAATGATCCAGAATAATGTCGGAGAGAAATTCGTAGAGATTCTGGGTCATGCTGGCGTGTATAAGCGTACAGAAACAGGACAACAAGCATTTATACGTTTCTTGGAACATATGAATTATAATAAGCAATAGTTATAAATTACAAACCGTCCTCTTACATATAGAGGGCGGTTTGTTCTATTGAGATCAAAGGTTTATACTAAAAAGGATTGTATCGATATCAGATAAATGGAGGCGATGACTTTAATGATAGCATTTGAATTTAATAATCCTACAAAGTTAATCTTCGGAAGAGGAAAGCTTGCTTCACTTCTAACGGAAGTTCCTAAATTCGGAACAAAGGTATTGCTTATATACGGTGGCGGAAGTATTAAGCGTAGTGGTCTTTATGATCAAGTGATCAGCTTGTTGAATGAGATTAATGTTGATGTAGTCGAGCTAGCCGGCGTTGAACCTAATCCACGGTTATCCACCGTTCATAAAGGTGTGGATATATGTAAAACGCAAGGTATCGAACTGATACTAGCTGTCGGTGGCGGAAGTGTACTAGACTGTGCGAAGGCGATTGCAGTAGGTGCGAAATATGATGGAGACATGTGGGATTTCATAGAACGTAAAGCTAGTCCACAAGCAGCACTTCCATTAGGAACAGTATTGACGATGGCTGCAACCGGATCGGAAATGAATGGTGGCTCTGTCATCACCAATGAAGCGACACAAGAAAAAATGGGTTGGGGTAGTCCGTATGCTTATCCGGCATTCTCTATTCTTGATCCTGTAAATACATTCACACTTCCCAAGGATCAGACGGTCTATGGCATGGTAGATATTATGTCTCATGTACTTGAGCATTACTTCCATAAAGAAGATAATACACCCGTTCAGGATGGATTCTGTGAGACAATTCTTCGAACAGTGATCGACACAGCACCACAACTAATTGATGACCTTGAGAACTATGAACTTCGTTCTACTATTATGTATTGTGGAACAATGGCATTAAACGGCATGATAAATATGGGGATGAATGGAGATTGGGCTACACACAATATTGAGCATGCAGTCTCTGCAGTATACGATATTCCACATGGCGGTGGGTTAGCTATCTTGTTTCCGAATTGGATGAAATATAATCATAATGTCGATGTAGCACGTTTCAAGCGTCTTGCCATTGAGGTATTTAATGTTGATCCAACAGGCAAGAGCGATGAGGAAGTAGGCTTGGAAGGAATCGAAGCATTACGTACATTCTGGAACAGCATTGGCGCACCAAGTCGCTTAGCTGATTACGATATAGATGAGAGCCAGATAGAAGTGATGGCGGATAAGGCATTACGTTTTGGCCCGTTTGGTAATTTCAATTCACTTGATAAAGAAGCTGTTGTTGAAATTTATAGAATGTCGTTGTAAGTATTATAGACCATAGAGCAGATAATTTAATGGGATGTTCGAGTAGTGATGTACGTGACTATTCGTGCATCCTCTTTTTGAATATATAGATATATTTGGAACAAATGTAACAATGCTGCGTATTAATTAATATGAACATACAATTCTGACAGGAGGATGCATGTATGGATGCACTATATTTAGGCTGTCTGGTAGGAGGTGTATTATTTGCCTTAGTGAGTGTTGTACTAGGAGATATACTTAGCGATATGCTTGATGGCATGCTTGATTTCATGTCGGTCGATTTCTTGAAACCAATGGTCATAACGAGTGCGATAACGGTATTCGGGGGATCCGGAATATTACTATCACGCTATTCAGATCTCGGCAGTATGACCAATATGCTGCTTTCCATTTTGATTGCAGTATTTATCTCAGTGTTAGTGTTTTATTTGTATGTCAAGCCAATGGAGAATAGTGAGAATTCTACTGGATATTCCATACAGGATTTAATAGGGAGAATTGGCGTGGTTACCATTACGTTGCCTACCCTTGGTTATGGAGAAGTGATGTTAAAGGTAGGAGCGGGGAATGTATTACATATTGCATCTAGTCTTGAAAAAGTAGAAATACCCGCTGGTATACGTGTGGTTATTGTAAAAATAGTGGATGGTGTGTTGCAGGTTACTCAATTTGAAGAGCGAATAGGAGATGATGTCTAATGGAATCTATACCTGATTATTTGTTTATTCCAGCAATCGTTATTGGAGTCATAATTGTACTTGGATTGGCATTCTGGGCTCGTTATAAGACGGTAGGACCAGATGAAGCCATGATTGTAACCGGTTCTTTCTTGGGGAGTAAGAATATATCAGAAGAAGATGGTCGTAGAATAAAAATTATCCGCGGTGGTGGAGCATTCATCCTCCCTGTGTTTCAGCAGTCACAATTCATTTCATTACTTTCACATAAATTAGATGTCTCCACACCAGAAGTATACACAGAACAAGGTGTGCCTGTTATGGCAGACGGTGTTGCTATTATTAAGGTGGGCGGCTCGATTGAAGACGTGGTAACCGCATCTGAACAATTCATTGGTAAGCCAGTGGAATCGCTTAGAAGTGAAGCGCAGGAAGTGCTTGAAGGTCATCTCAGAGCGATCTTGGGTATGATGACTGTAGAAGAAGTGTATAAGAACCGTGACAAATTCGCGCAAGAAGTACAGGGTGTGGCTGCAAGGGATCTTAAGAAAATGGGTCTACAAATAGTCTCCTTCACGATCAAAGACTTGCGTGATAAACATGGTTATTTAGAGGCTTTAGGTAAACCTCGTATTGCTACAGTGAAACGTGATGCAGAAATTGCTGAAGCGGATGCCGTACGTGATGCTCGTATTCAAAAGGCAAATGCGGAAGAACAGGGACAGAAGGCAGAACTATTAAGAGATACGAATATTGCGGAAGCATCGAAAGATAAAGAATTAAAGGTAGCTTCTTTTAAGAAAGAACAAGATACAGCAAAGGCAGAAGCCGATCAAGCCTACCATATCCAAGAGGCGCGTGCTAAACAGACTATGGTTGAAGAGCAGATGCAAGTAGAAATTGTCCGTAAGAATCGTGAGATTGACCTACAAGAAAAGGAAATATTAGTACGCCAAATGCAATACGATGCGGATGTGAAGAAAAAGGCAGATGCTGATCGGTATTCTGTTGAGATCGGCGCAGAAGCAGATAAAGCTCGTAGAATGCTTGAAGCAGATGCTATGCAGTATTCCATTGAGACACAGGCCAAAGCATCTGCAACGCAGAAGCGGTTGGATGGTGAGGCAATGGCAGACTCTGAACGTGCACGAGGAAGTGCGGATGCAGATGTGATCCGTCTTAAAGGTCTTGCGGAAGCAGAAGCGAAAGAGAAGTTGGCGCAAGCATTCCAAATGTATGGAGAAGCGGCCATATTAGATATTGTCATGAAAATGTTGCCTGAACTTGCGGGTAAGATTGCACAACCGTTGTCTTCCATTGATTCACTAACCGTAGTGGATACAGGTAAGGGTGAAGGTGCCGCTCGTGTAAGTAATTACGTAACTGAACTGATGGCTACGGCACCAACGATGTTGAAGAATGTCTCGGGGCTTGATATTGAGAAATTGATTAAAGGGTTTACGCAGAAGAATACGGTTGTTCAACCATCTGCTCCATTGTCAGGGTTAGAAATCGTAAGTAATGATAAACCGTTGAAAGAAGAACCTATGTTAAGGAATACAAGCGAAGAATAACTCGTCTGATGATTTAATTGAAGAATCCATACCCTATCTATGGGGTATGGATTTTTAATATGTGGATATAAGGTAAGAATAATGAAGAAAGTTCTAACATTACAGTCCGTGATCACATATGATAAATAAAACATATGGTTTGGTTTGTCGTTAGACACTCACAATGACATACAATGGTGGTGAAATTACATGGTCAACATATCAATGATTTACGATGGTGGAGATTTGGGATGTTGCTATGCTCCTAATGGAAGCATATTTAAAATATGGGCACCTACAGCACTGCGTGTATCTTTAGTGATATATCAAGATGATGGTCATTATAATCAGTTGGGTCAAGTGGAACAATATAATGACGGTATGGAGATCGTAATGTGTATAGATCAAGATGGGGTGTGGTCAACATACCGTCTCGGTGATTTGAATGGTATGTATTACATGTATAAAACAGAGTTCGAAGATAAGACCATTCATTATGTTGTGGATCCATATGCAAAAGCGGTCTCTGCTAACGGAAAAAGAACAGCAATTGTTGATATTCAATCTACAGATCCTCCTGGCTGGAAAGAAGATGTAAGACCACCCTTGTGTCATCCAACGGATAGCATCATTTATGAACTACATGTCCGTGATTTCTCGATACATTCAGATTCAGGTATACTTCAAAAAAGTGGATATAAGGCTTTTACAGAAATTGGGGTAAAAGATGCCAACGGGAACAAGCTTGGAATTGATCATCTAGAGGAGTTAGGTATAACACATGTTCAATTGATGCCTATATTTGATTATAAAACAGTAGATGAGTTGAACAGAGAACCTCTCGATGGCCTCACCTTAGAATATAATTGGGGATATGATCCTCAGAATTATAATGTGCCGGAAGGATCATATGCCACCAATGCAAGTGACCCAACGATCCGAATAATTGAACTCAAGGAAATGGTTCAAGCTTTGCACGCAAAAGGCATACGAGTCATTATGGATGTTGTTTATAACCATACTTATACCATCAAAGATGGTCCATTTGAGCACGTTGTACCTGGTTACTTCTACAGAGTAGATAGCTCTGGTAAGTATTCGGATGGATCAGGTGTGGGCAATGAGCTTGCTACAGAACGTCCGATGGTACGGAAATATATTAAGGATTCATTACGATATTGGGCCGAGGAATACCATATCGATGGATTTCGATTTGATCTTATGGGTCTGATAGATACACAGACGATGAAGGAAATTGCTCAAGAGCTACATGAAGAAGTGGATCACAGTCTCTTAATCTATGGAGAACCATGGACTGGTGGGTTCTCACCACTTATAGAGCAGACTCTAAAAGGAACACAAAAAGGTACAGCCATCTCCGTGTTTAATGATAACTTTCGTAGCGCAATTAAAGGAGATAGTGACGGAGTAGGACGCGGGTTCGCCACAGGAGAGTGCGGTAAGGAATGGTTAGTATGGAAAGGCGTATGCGGATCGATTCATGATTTCACAGAATCACCGAAGGAGACAATCAACTACGTAACTGTGCATGATAACTTGAATTTATGGGATAAAATCTTAATGACACAAGGGTTATTACAGGATGCGGGATTGTTATATAATTTCGGGGGGTTATCTGGCGACAGCATGGAAGTGAAATCTACTATGGTTGCCAACCCATACCAAAGTGTAAATTTACTTGAGCCTTTGACAAGTGATACGGTCCGTCGAAGCATTCTTGCTAATGCGATTGTATTAACATCACAAGGGATTCCATTAATTCATGCAGGGGATGAGATACTTCGTTCTAAATTTGGTGATTATAATAGTTACCAAAGTGGGGATTGGATCAATGCCATCCGTTGGGATAATAAGCGTAAATTTCAACCGGTATTTGATTATTATCGAGGTCTGATTGAGCTGCGAAGGAAACATCCTGCATTTCGTATGCATACAAGGGTGCAAGTTGAGAAGCATAGCCAAATGTTAGCATGCAGTCATAACATCGTTGCATATCAGCTGAAGGATTATGCGAATGAAGATACATGGAGAAATATTGTGGTTATCTATAACGCTAACATGGAATCAGTTGAAGTTAGGATTCCAGAGATTAAAGAGGGCTGGAATATAACGGTCAATGACAAAATAGCTGGAACGACATCATTAGGTAGGATCATGGGGCATGCTGTGCTGGTTCCAAGAATATCGATGATGATATTGCATGAGAAATGAAATGACTATAAGTTCAAAGAAAAACACGGCAGACTAAGTATTGAACTTAGTTCGCCGTGTTTTTTTTGATAATTCCTAAAGGTGAGCCTAAAGGGAGAAAGGCTCGTCCGAAATGAGCATTTAGAACGGATGCACCACAACCATATAGAGATACGATGGCAATTCCCATTTCAGCGTAAGCTGCAAGGGTATGAAATACATGACTTGCTATTCCAAAAGCATCGAACGTTAATCCTAGGAATAGGATATCAATTAACACAAAAATCGTGAAAAGGACTTTATGTGTCTCCATAGCACCAATAGTCATAAATAATGTGAATACGAGATAACCTAGAAAAGCAAAGCCTAACTGTTTACCATCGATGTCAGCCGCGAGTAGCGGACCGAATACACCTAGTTTCATTAACCAGCTACTAGCAACGCCAAGCCAGAAAAGACCGTATGCGCCAAAAGCAGTCATACCAAAGGTGTTGTTATGCTTGGCATCTTGAACACAAGCGAACAGTTGTGCAAAAGCTCCAAGAAAAATAGCCCATGGAATAATATAGCTGAACCCTGATGTCAGTCCAAGCTTCTGTGTCGATGCAACAAGTGTTACGATAGCCAGACCAAATAGGCCTATCCCACTAGGATCTGCTGTAATAATTTGTACGGATTGTTTTGCTTGAAGTGACATGGTTGCCTCCAAATAAATGATAATAGTGTGCGTGATCGTTTTACAGAAATCCTGAACAACCTTCGATATCATATCATAGTCACAGCATACTTGCACTTAGAGTAACTGGTTTCAAATGCTACAAATTTGTGACAACCAGAACTATTACATAGATAACAATCATTGGAATAAGAGAGATATGTTTCATTTTATGATAGTATGGGTAATAGTTAGGAATGCCTGTAATTTGGCGTGTAACAATACATTCTATAATTGGAGGAATAATAATGACATTACTAGAACTTACAGCAGAAAGAAGATTGGAGAATGCTTCACCATCTGTAATCAGCAATTTAAGAGCAAGCGGGAGGGTTCCTGCTATTGTATATGGTTTGAATAAAGAGGCAATTTCAGTTCATGTAGAAGGTAAAGAATTAATGAGAGTTGCTCGTACAGGCCGTTCTGAGATGTTCAAATTACATGTTGAAGGTATGAAGGATCTTGCCGTTATTATAAAAGATTATCAAAAGAAATTTGATAAGTGGACACATGTAGACTTCTTGCGAATTTCAGAGACAGAGCCTCTTCGAATTGCGATATCTATTGATTTCATAGGTATTGCAGCAGGTAGTAAGTTTGGCGGAGTTGTTCAGAACTTAGTAACAGAATTGGAAGTAGAGGGATTGCCAGCAGATTTACCATCTACGATTGATATCGACATCTCGAAGCTCGAGATCGGTGACAAGCTTATGGCATCTGATGTGAAGCTGCCGAAGGGCATTACATTAGTCCCAACAAGTGAAGATCTATTACTCGCGTTAGTTGCAGCACCACGTGTTGCGATTGAAGGAGAAGAAGTGCAAGAGGTTGAGGCGCAAGTAGCAAAGTAATCATAAGTGGTTTATTATAAATTGTAGTATAACGTACCCCTGGCTATTACAGCTGGGGGTATATTGTATTCACTAGTGTTCAAAAAAAATGGATTTCAGTCTATTTTCTGTATATAATGAATTACAGAGTATCGTATATTTAATCTGTTCGGCCATAATCAATAGGAGGTACTTATGACACAAATTACAATTGGAATTGTAGGGTATGGTAATTTAGGTAAAGGGATAGAAAAAGCTATTTCGCAAAATCCAGATATGAAGCTAGAGGCTGTATTTACTCGTCGTGATCCGCAGGGTGTAAATGCAAGCGTTCCAGTTCTTCAGATTTCAGAAGCAGAGAAATACAAAGGAATTATTGACGTCATGATTCTATGTGGTGGATCTGCTAAAGATTTACCTGAGCAAGGTCCTTATTTCGCAAAGATGTTCAATACGGTTGATAGTTTCGATACACATGCGTTAATTCCTGATTATTTCGCAACTGTAGATGCTGTATCTATGGAGAATGGGCATGTAAATGTCATATCAACGGGTTGGGATCCAGGATTATTCTCCTTAAATCGGATGTTGGCTGAAGCGATATTACCTGATGGTAAAGAATATACGTTCTGGGGACGTGGCGTTAGCCAAGGTCATTCAGATGCCGTTCGTCGAGTAGATGGTGTGAAGAATGGTATTCAATATACGATTCCTGTGGATGCTGCTTTAGAGAAAGTGCGCGCTGGTGAGAATCCGCAACTATCTATTCGTGACAAACATGTACGGGATTGTTACATTGTAGCTGAAGAAGGTGCTGACCGCTCACGTATTAAAAAGGAAATCATCGAGATGCCTAACTATTTCGCTGATTATGATACAACGGTCACGTTCATTACGGAAGAAGAGTTGCAAGACAAGCACGCAACGATGCCACACGGAGGAAATGTATTTCGCAGTGGTCGGACAGGCGACAATAATACACAAATTATTGAATTTGGTCTGAAACTTGATAGTAATCCTGAATTTACAGCTAGTGTTCTAGTAGCGTATGCTCGTGCAGCTTATAAACTTGCGAAACTTGGTCAGGCGGGTGCAAAAACGGTATTTGATATTCCTTTTGGCCTATTGTCACCGAAATCTGCTGAACAATTACGTAAAGAATTACTATAGTATCTCCTTGTATTCTTCAGTGATGAGCATGATTAAGATTTGAAATAAAAGAAGATCCCAAGTCATGATCATGACTTGGGATCTTCCTTTATTATGATGTGCACACATTAATCTGTAGAGGCTGCAATACTATAGGAACATTTGGTTCCACCCTCAGACAAGCATTCGGTTCGTTCCACATCAACTTGTAATAGGGATTTGAATAAATCCAACTCACAGCGACAAGCATGTTGATATTGATTAGCGACTTGAGAGATTGGACAATTATGTTCTTTAATAACATAAGTCCCATCTTCTAATGCTTCATATTCCGCCATATACCCATTCTCATTCTGAATTTGTGTAAGTTTAACCACTCGTTCAGAAATGGTAAGACCGCTCATACTGCTCTCATATTTCTGCTCAAGTGTAGCCATACGTCGTTCAAATAGAATATCAATCATTCCTTGACCTGATTCAGATTCAAGTTCACCGAGTAAATCAATCGCTAAGTTATGATAAGTCTTTGGAAAGAAACCTTCTGCTAATTCGCTCAACCGATAGACTGCTGTTGGTCTACCCATAGATTGACGAATCATGTTGTATTGAATATACCCGTCTCGCTCAAGTGTACCCAAATGTCGACGAACTGCCATTTCAGTAATGTTGAGTTCGTTCGTAATGTCTTTTGCTGTTAAAGGTGCCTTTGTCTTCAACATGTGAACAATTTGGTCTCGCGTGGAGAGTTCAGCTGGCTTATTCATTGGAGACCTCCATCATTAAGCTTGTTTGTGTAGCATATCCTGAGCATGTTCCTCACAGGCATCCGTACAGAATCCATGATGCAATTCCTCGCACGCTTCACAACAGATGTGTTTGGCGTGACATAATGTATAACCGCAGTTAATGTAACGATCTTCGGAATTGCCACAATGATGACAATGTGCCACTACAATATCTTCATCCGTATGATTAATGGGCACAGATATACGTTCATCGAACACATAACATTTGCCATCAAAGAGTCGACCTTGTACTTCTGGGTCTTTACCATACGTGACAATGCCGCCATCCAACTGGGCTACATCGTTAAATCCTTCATCCATTAGAAATCCAGTCAACTTTTCACAACGAATGCCACCCGTACAATAAGTTAGTACTTTCTTATCCTTATAATCGTGCAAGTTATTTCTAATCCACTCAGGGAACTCTCGAAAGGATTCTACATCAGGACGAATGGCATTACGGAAGTGACCAATCTGATATTCATAATCATTCCTTCCATCGATTACAAGAACATCTTCCTGCTGAAGTTGTTCATGAAATTCAACAGGAGATAATCTTTTGCCGCTATATACATTAGGGTCCAAATGTTTCTCATATCGCAAAGTTACTAGTTCCGCTTTATGTCTGACAAACATCTTTTTGAATGCATGTTCATGGGATGCATCTATTTTAAAAATCATATCGGAGAATAAAGGGTTATCATGCATATCCTTCATATACTGTTGTGTTTGTTCAACTGTTCCAGATAGCGTGCCGTTAATACCTTCCGATGCAACGATAATTCTACCTTTGACACCAAGCGTCTTACAATATTCCAAATGCCCTGCTGTAAATTGCTCAGGATCAGGAATAGTTACAAATTTATAATACAATAATATGTTGTACTCAAGTTGTTCTTGGGACATGATCGACTCACCTTGCCTATTAAATTTTTGTTCTACTTATTGTAGATGACGTATACCTACTTAGTCAATATAGAAGTATATTAAGTCTACAAATACATCTATCGTTATCTAAGGATGCTCGTGAATAGGTTGTCGTGATATTGTATATGTATTGTCGTATAGTTCTACTTAAAAAGTGTTCTATTATATGATACTTTATAGGTGGGTGTCAGAATAATATATATTGGAGGTCAAGACAAATGAGTATTAGAATCGGTATGATCAGTTATTGGCATGTCCACGCTTGGGATTATACGAAACAAGCACAGGAGCATGATGATACGGTTATTGTTGCAGTCTGGGATGAAGATGCTAAGCGTGGGATGGAAGTTGCTAAAAGCTTATCCGTTCCCTATTTCGAATCGCTGTATGACATGCTAGCGCAAGATGATCTTGATGGCGTTATTGTGAATGCTCCTACCAATTTACATAGAGATATTATGGTTGCTTGTGCTAAGGCAGGGAAGCATATTTTTACAGAGAAGGTTATAGCGCCTACGTTAAAAGAAGTAAATGAGATTATCTCGGAAGTAGACAACAATCAAGTGAAGTTAACCGTCTCGTTACCTCGTCTAAATGATGGGTACACATTATCTATTCAAGATGTGTTAAATAAAGAATTGCTTGGTAAGGTTACTTATGTAAGGGTTCGATTATCTCATAATGGGGCTATTGCGGACTGGTTACCTCAACATTTCTATCATATGGATCAATGTTTAGGTGGTGCGCTTATAGACCTTGGTTGTCATCCCATGTATCTTACAAAGCTTTTCCTAGATCAAGAAGTAACAGGGGTAAGTGCGAACTATGGCTATGTAACGGGTAGGGAAGTTGAAGATAATGCGGTCGTGACTTTATTTACAAAATCAGGGGCGATCGGTGTCGTTGAGGCTGGATTTGTGAATAGTCATTCACCATTTACAATAGAAGTCCACGGTACGGAAGGAACGCTATTATATGGAACGCCAGAAGAGAAGCTTCTTCTTAGAACGAATAAAGTAGCTGAACAAGCCGATCAATGGACAGAAATTAGCTTACAGAACAATCGAGATAGTTCCTTCCATCAGTGGGTGGATCATATTCAGAAGAATACAACGGCTGTTGAGAACATTCAAAGGGCTGTTGAGTTGACAAGATTAGTGGAAATGGCGAATCAATCTGCTTCAGAAGGACGGGTTATTACGTCAGACGAATGAAGTTCGTAGTGCGTTTAGGAGGATTTAACATTGGCTAAGTTTCCCTTTGAGGTTATGTTTGAGAGACAAGACATTCTTGAAAGACTGGATATATCTATCCCTTGGGGTCATTATGAGATTCGAGTTCTACGATTTCATTTAACATCATTTCCACCTGGGAGAATTATAGATTTCCATAATCATTCAGAATTCGAATTCCATTGTATACCAAGGGGTAAAGGGGTAGTCATACTCGAAGATCACATGCATCCCTTATCTGAGGGTATGCTGTATGTGACGGGACCGGGGATAATGCATTACCAAGAGGCTAGTTCAGAAGAATCTATGGAAGAATTATGTCTTCATCTTGATATTGAGCAGAAATATAGGGATAACGTGGATCCTTGGGAGATAGCAGAAGCGGACGAAACGATGCAGAAGCTGAATGAGATACCATTAGTTCCTTCACATGATTATCATCAAGCGATGAAGTGTTTTCTTGAAGCGTATTCATTATGCGAAGGCAAATATGCCGGTTACTATACCTCAATTAAACATCTGGTGATAGACATTCTATTAAAGGTAGTCAGAGCCTATGATACGGGAGGAATAGGAACGCAAGCCCCTGTTCGAGATATGCTGAGTTATCGATATGAATTCGCCATTCAATATATGGAAGCCAATCACTCCACTATCGTTACACTGGAGAATGTAGCTGAGAAGCTTAATCTTAGTTCTAGACAGCTACAAAGGGTGTTTAATCAAGTGAATCCGACACAAACATTCAGTCGAACCTTGGAAGACATTCGATTGCAGGCTGTCTGTAAAAGGCTTGAGGAGACGTCTTTATCCATTGAGCAAATCGCGCAAGCCGAAGGTTTTACCAATGCAAATTATTTGCATACCGTGTTTCGAAAGCGTATAGGTAAGACTCCAGCGTCCTATCGAAATGAAATCAAACAAATGAAAAGTGAGGATGATATATCATGAGTACAATGTATCGTGTAGGAATTATTGGTTGTGGTGGAATTGCCAACGGAAAGCATTTGCCAAGTTTAAGTAAATTGAAGAATGTTGAGCTTGTTGCATTTTGCGACATTGTAGAGGAACGTGCGGTTGAGGCATCTGAGAAATACGGAGTAGATGGTGCAAAAGTCTACGTGAATTATACAGAATTATTGAAAGATCAATCCATTGATATTATACATGTACTTACACCTAATATTTCACATGCGGAAATCTCTATTGCGTCTATGGAAGCGGGCAAACATGTCATGTGTGAGAAGCCTATGGCCAAGACGGCTGCTGAGGCACAAAGTATGGTTGAAGCTGCGAAACGGACAGGGAAGAAACTCACGATTGGCTATAATAATAGATTTAGAGAAGATAGCCTTTTCATGAAAAAAACTTGTGAAGCTGGAGAACTTGGTCATATTTATTATGCCAAAGCACATGCTATTAGAAGAAGAGCTGTACCGACATGGGGGGTATTCCTTGACGAAGAGAAGCAAGGTGGCGGACCACTAATTGATATTGGAACACATGCGCTTGATCTAACACTCTGGATGATGGATAACTATAAGCCAAAGGTTGTTCTAGGCACGAAATATCATGAACTTTCTCAGAAGGAAAATGCTGCGAACGCATGGGGCCCTTGGGATCCAGAGAAATTTAAAGTGGAAGATTCGGCATTCGGGATGATTGTTA
This sequence comes from Paenibacillus sp. CMAA1364, assembly GCF_054373195.1. Classification (NCBI taxonomy): domain Bacteria; kingdom Bacillati; phylum Bacillota; class Bacilli; order Caryophanales; family Paenibacillaceae; genus Paenibacillus; species Paenibacillus sp. CMAA1364. The sequence continues at coordinate 55,202 of NZ_JBITNB010000002.1, forward strand.
TGGAGAACGGTGCAACAATCATGTTGGAATCAAGTTGGGCGCTCAATTCACTTGATGTGGATGAAGCGAAATGTAGCTTAAGTGGGACTGAAGCAGGCGCGGATATGAAGAATGGACTTAGAATAAACGGAGAGTCGCATAGTCGTTTATATACGAATGAAATTGAATTGAGTGCAGGTGGAGTAGCATTCTATGACGGACATGCGGAGAGTGATTCAGATGTAGAAGCAAGACTATGGATTGAAGCTATTGATCAGGATAAGGATCCGGTAGTAACGCCTGAACAGGCTTATGTTGTTTCTCAAATTCTAGAGGCTATTTACGAATCTGCCCGAACAGGTAAGGCTGTATACTTGAATTAAGTCATTCATAATCTGTTATCAGTAAGTCAGATGAAATCAGGGTCAGCCCTAATATCATCTGGCTTATTTATGATGCTAAGTAGCGATGAAATGTAATATGATAGTTGTAGTATCACACATGGATTAAATATACAGTAAGAGGTGATGAACATGGGTTTCTTGAATGGGTTGCTAGGAAATGCTTCTCAAGTAGATTTACAATCCGTTCAGAAGGAATATTCTCAGATTTTAGCTTCACAAGAAGTCATTGAAAGAGCGTATAAACTTGTGCGCGATATGTTTATTTTTACAGATAAACGATTAATTCTAATCGACAAACAAGGGATCACGGGCAAGAAGATGGAGTATCATTCTATACCCTACAAGAGTATCTCACATTATGCGGTTGAGACAGCAGGTCATTTCGATCTGGATGCTGAGCTTAAAATTTATATCTCTAGTAGTAACATTCCTATTGTGAAGACATTTAATAAGAATGTTAATATCTATGAGGTGCAAAGCGTTCTATCACAATATGTTTTGAAATAAATGTAGAAATGTATGACTATAAGGTGTGTTCTAAAAAAGTTCAGTTATCTAGGACACACCTATTCTCTTCTAGGCGGGGTATAATTTTCGATTATATTGAATAAGTATTGCCATTAGTTATTGCTTATTCAATAAAAATCTACTATGATGTTCTCAAGTCGCAAACCAAAAGTTAAAGCGCTTTAACTTTTGGTTGAAAGGAATCTATTGCAAGGGGAAATAATCATGAAGGCAAGTATTTTTGATGTGGCTAAAAAATCAGGATTATCTGTTGTAACCGTTTCTCGCGTGTTAAACGGTGCGACGTCTGTACGCGAAAAGAATCGCCAAAAGGTACTTGATACGATGAAAGAGTTAGATTATCGACCGAATGCTTCTGCTCGTAGCCTTGCACGTGGGAAGACCGGCATTATTGGTATTATTGTGACAACGTTGCAAGATTCATTCTTTGATGCGGTAGTGAAAGAACTTAACGATGTATTTGCCATGTATGGTTATTATCTTGCGATCTCTGTATCAACGGGTACGAGTCTCGATGGAGATCATTACCTCATTCAGGAGGATCGAGTTGATGGTGTCATTCTTCTCTCACCTGTAGATGAGGGACGCTACGTTCAAGAATTGAAAAAACGTAATATTCCCTATGTACTGATTGATAATCAAGAGCCTGAGAATGATGAATTCTCCGTGACTATCAATAATTTCAAAGGAGGATATGCAGCTACTAGACATTTGCTTGATCTTGGTCATACATCAATAGCACATTTGTGCGGAAGTGAGCTGTTCAGGAGTACGCATGAACGGCGGAATGGTTTTCTGCAAGCATTACGGGAAGAAGGTCTGACACCGTTTGAAATGGCCTATGGTAATTTCGAGATTAAGTTCGGTTATGAGACGTGTAGTAAGTGGATAAGAGATGGTGTTCTACCTTCTGCAACATTCGCTGGTGATGATCATATCGCGCTTGGTGTTATTAACGCTTTGATGGAAGCGGGGATTGCTGTTCCACAGCGAATGTCAATCATCGGATATGATGATCAATATATAGCGTCACAATTGCAGCCACCTCTAACAACCATCCGCCAGCCTGCAGATCAGATTGGTGTGGCTGCGGCTAATATGTTGCTCAAACGCATCGATGGTTGGGTGAATAGCACAACTGGCATCCAAGTGGATCCTGAATTAATCGTAAGGAAGTCTACGTCCTCAATCGGACTGATAGTGAAATGAGTAATTTCACAAGAATGAAGGGTCTGAATAACTATCTATGAAAGGGTTGAATATCCTTGTCTTACTATTTAGGAGTTGATGGTGGGGGTACGAAAACGTATGCCCTCCTCACAGACGAGTATGGAAACGTGCTTGGTAAAGGGAAGAGTGGTAATGGTAATCACCAGATGAACGTGATGGTAGCGGAGAACAGTATCGAAGAGGCGACACGCATGGCGATGTTGGAGGCTGGAATTGAACTTAGTGATATCTCACATGCTTACTTTGGTCTTGCGGGTGCAGACCGCGAAGCGGACTATATGATTCTACATCCATTGATTCGCAATATTGGCTTCACGAAGTATACCATTAACTGCGATACCATGATTGGTCTACGTGCAGGAACGAATAAACCATTTGGCATATCTATTATTTGTGGAACTGGAACGAATGCAGCAGGGAGAAACTCCCATGGTGTTGAGTATCAGTGTGGTGGATTTAGTTATATGTACGGTGATTTCGGTGGTGGTGGATCTTTGAATATTGAGGTGTTCCGCTCTGTTATTCGTGCATGGGATGGTAGGGAGCAACCAACCCTTCTAACCCAACTATTACTGCAACATCTTGGCTATGAGACCGTGGAAGAAATGTTCAATGATTATCAGGATCATCATAAGAGGGATGTGCCCGTGGATGTTAGCCGATTATTATTCGAAGCAGCAGCTCAAGAAGATGCAGTAGCATTAGAGATTCTAAATCATCAAGGTGTAGAACTTGGAAAGTCTGCTGTCGCTATCGTACGTAAACTATCTATGTCATCAGATATATTCGACGTTGTCCTTGTGGGGAGTCTGCTAACAAGGGGCGATCGCGGGTGGATCCGTGGTCCGATAGAGAGCGCATTACGAACGGTTGCGCCACAGGCATCTGTGGTGACACTAACGACAGAACCTGTTGTAGGTGCTTTGTGGTCTGCAATGGAAGTAGACGGACTTACGATTAATGTAGAAGTATATGAAAGAATGCGGTATTTTACTGATTTCGAAGCAATCCAATAAATGAATAGGATGTGGATAAGAATGGAAACGAAGCAAGGATTGAAAATAGCAGTTATCGGTGGCGGGTCTTCCTATACGCCAGAATTAGTCGAGGGATTTATTCTTCATTATGCAGAACTTCCTGTCCGTGAATTATGGCTCGTTGATATCGAATCCGGATTACATAAATTAAATATTGTGGGCAATTTAGCGAAACGTATGGTAGAGAAATCGGGACTTCCCATAGAGGTTCATCTAACGACAGATCGAAGAGCGGCAATTGCTGGAGCTGACTTTGTAAGTACTCAGATGCGAGTAGGTATGTTGGAAGCCCGAGGGCGCGATGAATCTATACCATTAAAATACGGCGTCATCGGTCAGGAAACGACGGGTCCGGGAGGGATGATGAAGGCACTGCGAACGATTCCTGTTCTGCTCGATGTCTGCCGTGATATAGAAGAGCTAGCGCCTGATGCTTGGCTACTTAATTTCACCAATCCTGCTGGTATGGTAACGGAAGCTATTCTTAAGTATTCTAACGTCAGAAGCATTGGATTGTGTAATGCCCCCATCGGTCTAATTAAACAGACCTCAAAGAAGTATGACGTTGATCCGAGCCGTGTCTATGCAGAATTTGTCGGGTTGAATCATCTTCATTGGATTACCCGTATTGAAGTCGATGGTGAAGATAAATTAGACGAGATGTTGGCGGATACAGCTGGATATAGTGCTAAGAACGTACCGGCGTGTGAATGGAATCCAGAATTCCTACAGTCACTACAAGCCTTGCCTTCCTATTATCTAAAGTATTTCTACATGATGGATGAAATGCTGAAAGAGCAATTGGAATCGGTAAAGAGTGGCGGTAACCGTGCAGAAGTTGTTAAACGCGTGGAGGAAGAACTATTTGAGCTATACAAGGATCCTGAACTACAAGACAAACCAAAACAATTGGAGCAACGTGGTGGAGCCTATTATTCTGAAGCGGCTGTGAACCTCATGATATCACTTTACAATGGTACGAATGATATTCAGACACTTAATGTGGCGAATAACGGTATTATTAACTTTTTACCAGACGATGCTAGCATTGAAGTCAATTGTGTTGTGACAAAGAATGGTCCGATACCACTTCAACTCACGAAGATTCCGCATGCTGCTGTAGGATTGATCCATGCTGTCAAGACCTACGAGCAACTTGCCATAGAAGCAGCTGTAACAGGAGACCGAGGTTTGGCGATCCAAGCGATGGCACATCATCCACTTGTCCCGACTGTGCAAATAGCTATTGATATGCTAGATGAGATGCTAGAAGCGAATAAACAATACTTGCCGCTCTTCTTTTCCTAAGACTAGCAATGTTAAGCCCTTGAATTTCATGATATAATACAGTAATTCTAAGTCGGAGAGGAACTATCATGATGAATTTATTGTATAAGGGAAAGACCAAAGATGTATTTGAATTAGATAATGGTCATTATTTGCTTCAATTTAAAGATGATGTAACGGGAGAGAATGGGGTTTTCGATCCTGGAGCGAACACCGTTGGTCTTGTGATGGAAGGGGCAGGTCGTGCAGGCCTTACTCTTACGAAATTTTTCTTCGAGAAATTAAGAGAAGCCGGAATTCCAACACATTATATCGATGCTAATATTGATGAAGCGACAATGACGGTGAAGCCAGCGACCGTTTTTGGCAAAGGACTTGAAGTGATTTGTCGTTACAGAGCTGTGGGCAGCTTCTTACGCCGTTATGGTCTATATGCGCAAGAGGGACAGCCTTTAGATGGATTCGTTGAAGTAACACTGAAAGACGATGACCGCTTAGACCCGCCAATTAGCAAAGATGCGCTTGATATGTTAGGCATACTTTCAGCGGATGAGTATAACACTTTGAAACATCTCACGAAGCAAATCAGTGATGTCATCAAGGCAGAGATGAATCATAAAGGTATTGAATTATACGACATTAAGCTGGAATTCGGTAGAGTAGGTGAAGATAAACAAATTGTCCTCATCGATGAAATCTCTGGTGGAAATATGAGAGCTTATAAAGATGGAAAATATATTAAGCCGTTGGATTTAGAGAAAATGATGTTAGAAGGCAACTAAAACTATGGGTGCGAGTTCAAAGAGTGTTTGTTTGAATTACCTCTACAAATGAATCTAGGGGCACCCTATATGGGTGTCCTTATATTTAAAGATCTAAGAAAATGTAAGTTCTTGTGGATACCGTGGCTGATTAGGGCTACGAGATTACTTCGAAGTCGAAGTACAGCAATTAGGAATGTAATAGTTGCATGAATGGTACTTATATCGGTGGAAAAGGTTGTTGGAAGGGAAGTAGTTGCATAAAGGGCACTTAAAAGTAGGCATAACGGGGAAAAGCGGGCTATCTAGTAATATAGATACCAGTTATGCAACTAAAAGGCGCAACTATGGGTATCGTAGGGAAATAAGTGCTCTCTTTACATCTATTTAGGCGGAGTTGGAGGAATCTACGAAGTAATATCTTGGAAAATACCTATCTGATCACAATAGTAACTTTCCGCACCAAGGATGTCGTAAGGTGTTTTTCTTAGGACGAGTGGCACTTATGCTAAATTATTTTTAGAAGGGACGTAATAGGATGACTTATAAAATGGTAGTACTGGATTTGGATGATACGTTGCTCCAGGATGATCATACGATCTCACCACGCACAAAGAAAGCGTTGATGGATGCACAGGAAATAGGAGTCAAAGTTGTCCTAGCTTCTGGTCGACCAACCTTTGCCATGACACATATTGCTGAGGAATTGGAACTTGAGAAATATGGTAGTTTCATTCTATCCTTTAATGGGGCAAAGATTACAAATTGGGAAACTAAGGTCGAACTGTTCAACAGTATGCTACCAGCAGACACGGCGCATGAACTATACAACATTAGTAAACAAGAAGAAGTGTGGATTCATACCTATGTGGGTGACGATATCGTAACGGCAGCAAATAACGAGTATACGGACATCGAAGGACAAATTACCGGTATGCCCATTATAGAACGAGAAGACTTCATCGAAGCGATCCAAGGTCCAGTGGTTAAAGTATTGATGGTAGGTGCACCTGAACGATTGATGACACTGGAGAAAAAAATGCAACAACAGCTGGAAGGTCGATTAACCGTGGTAACGTCGAAACCCTATTTCTTAGAGTTCACGGAAGCGGGTGTCGATAAAGGAACAAGCTTGCATCAGCTAATTACCAAACTAGGCATGACACAAGAAGAAGTGATTGCGATAGGAGATGGTTACAACGATCTAGCGATGATTAAATTTGCTGGACTTGGTGTAGCGATGGGCAATGCACCTGACGACATCAAAGCCATCGCCGATTATGTAGCCGATACGAATATGGAAGATGGCGTGGCCAAAGTTGTGGAATCTTTTATTCTTAATCAAGTTGAAGTAATGAAATAGATAGAAACGCATAGCACACATCCATTTTTCATTGATGTGTGCTATTGTGCTACATATTGGGTATAACATGTATAAGAAGATGAATATAGCAGATGGGATTAATTTTATTTGATAAATAGGAGGCTCCAATGAAACCATTATCCACAGAGAAAGAGTCGGTATGGCAGTTAATTAATAAAGGAAATAAATCGTCTGCGATTGCTATGACAGGTAACTTCATATTGGCGGGGATTAAGACGTTTGCTGCAACATTAAGTGGTAGTGGAACGATGTTTGCATCAGGTATGCATTCACTCGCAGATGCAATAAACCAAGGCTTTGTATTCATAGGCAGTGTTCTTTCAGAGAAAAAGGCTAGTCCACGCTTTCCGACTGGATTTGGTCGAGTCATTAACATTTTCTGCATGATCGCCGTACTTGTTGTTACCATCATGGCTTATGAAACAATATTAGAAGGAATTCATTTAATCCAGCAACCTCAATCTAGTGGCGGATACTTTTGGTTAAGTATAGGTGTACTCATTATTAACATTCTAGTGGACGGTGTAATTCTGTACAAAGCCATGAAAGAAATTCTACATGAAGCTAGGGTGGAGATAAAAGGAATTGGGATCGTCAAGGGTGCATTTCGAAATGTTGGTCGTGCCGCACCCCCAACTAGATTGGTATTCTATGAGGATCTTGTAGCCGTGGCAGGTGCTATTCTTGCACTGATAACGATCGTTATTACCTCTATCGTAGATGCATCTTATTTAGATGGGGTCACTACAATTCTAATTGGTGTACTTATGCTAGGTGTCGTATTTAAAGTGGGCTACGATAATATGATTGGTCTTATTGGTGTCGCAGCACCTAAGGAAATCGAAACAAGAATTGCAAATTTAATACTACAATCCAATCATATCGTAGATATTTATTCCTTACGAATCATCCAAGAAGGTCGTTACTACCATGTGGATGGCTTGATTGAGCTGGAAAAAGGCCTCACCCTTGCTGTAGCAGATGATATTAAATTTGATATCCGTAATCTTGTGTTGAAAGATCCAGACATCGTCGATGTGACATTCGGAATTATTGAGGATGATGATGTACGGCATTGGGTTGGTGTGAAGTAGTACGAACTGATTACTGGAATGAAGTAAGAATAACGGATTGGTATTATGTCATAAATTTAAATGAGGATTTTATTTGTCTACTAAGCTTTGTAGATAGATAATATCCTTTTTTTTACGAATTATTTTTATCCTAAGTTCCAATATTACTGTTCCAAGGTCGTTGATCGTGTGGGAAGTTACAACGGGATGGTCAGCGTGGTTATAAAAGTGGCTAAATGAATAAGAGGGAAAATCTTCAAATTGTCGAATGATACTCTTAATAGATATATAAGTGAGGAGAATTAGAATGATCGATAAAGTTATCCGTATATTTAGTATCATCAACGCTATTCAGGCCAATCCAGGTGTTTCTGCTGCTGACCTTGCATTGAAATGTAACGTGAATATCCGAACCATTTATAGAGATCTCGATATTCTTAGTCACATTGCTCCTGTTACCAATGAAGGCCGGGGTACTGGATACCGTTTCATGGGGAAGTTCTTCATATATCCGCTTAATTTCTCAGAGCAGGAAGCGTTAGCGTTCTCGTTGCTACCATCCGTATTGGATGAAGACAAGCTCCCCCCAGGATTTCATACCGCATACGATAAAGTCATGGCAACGCATTATAAAGAGAAATCTCAGCACAATAGTATCATTGAAGATATAACAAGTATTATCCAAATGGGTACTCCTGCGTATCGGAAGGAAAGCCCTAACTTTCTGCAACCCATTATTCAAGCTATTCTTGATCAGAAGACAATACATACCCTTTACCATACGCAATCCCGTAATGAGACGACTGAGCGCAAAATAGATCCTTACTATCTTATCCCGAGAGATCAACGATTTTATCTCATCGGATTTTGTCATGTAAAGAAAGAAATTCGAACGTTCCGAATCAGTCGATTCTTGAATGTTGAGCTGACAGCGGAGTCATTCGACAAGAGCCAATTCAATATTAAACAACATTTGAAGAATACATGGTCTATTGAACAAGGAAATAAGAATATAGCGTTTAAGGTCCGTTTCAATGCGGAAATTGCAAGATATATCAAGGAAGAAGAGTTGTTTGTTCATCCACGTATGACGGATCAAAGGGATGGCAGCATGATATTTGAAGTTACCGTAAATAACGAAAGAGAGTTCATAAGATGGATTCTTCAGTATGGTTCAGCTGCAGAGATATTGGAGCCGAAGTCTGTGCGTGAATCCTTGAAGGGACAGTTGAACGAATGGATAGGAATGTATCAATGAAGAAGCATGTCTAAATTAAGGACTCTTTATTTAAGATTAAATAGGACGAACAGCTATTCGCTGACGGATAGCTGTCACAAGCTAGTATCATAATGTGGTTAGAGGAAATCGTCAGAAGGAGGATTTAAAATGTTGAATATGGAGATAAAAAGTGAAGCTGAGAAAGATATAACTGCGAGAAAATATCAAATTGGAAAAGACACAAGATTCTATATCCTTATAATGAAGCACACATCTTACCTATACGATGTTAAATTGATTGATAATGACAAAGAGATAGGCAATGCATCTGTAGACGGGAAATTAGACCAAGCAAAGAGAGCTGGAGTATCTATGCTACTTAAGTCTTTTCCTTCGGTAAATATAATGGATATCTCAATGGTTCATTTCAAACATAATCGTCCAAGTGGTAAGCCATGGGAAAAAGAGGATGTAAAAATACTATCTGAATATCTAAATCAGGCTGATAGTCACAATTATTGGAATAAAAACAAATCGCTTGGAGGGAATATTGAATTGATGAACGACAACCCTGCAAAGAACCTTATACTTTACGGTCCTCCGGGAACGGGAAAGACATACGATATAATCAATAAGGCTTTGGAATTACTCGAACCGGAAATAGATCCAGATATGTTGACTAATCCATCTCGGCGACATGAAACTGTAGAATTATATCATCGATTTGTTGATAGTAATCAAGTTGTATTTTGTACATTTCATCAATCTTATAGTTATGAAGATTTCGTGGAAGGCATTCGCTTCGTGCAAGAGACTGCTGGATATGAGGTCCGGGATGGTGTGTTTAAGCGCTTATGCAATGCCGCTAGGGCAGTAGTCAGTGAGAACAAGAAAACTTATGATTTCGATCCGAGTATAACCAAATTTCATAAAATGTCACTCGGTAATACGAAGGATGACGAAGACGATATCTATGATTACTGCATCAACAACAATAAGATTGCATTGGGTTGGGGAAATCAAGTTGATTACACTAACTGCAATAATAAGGGAAATATTCGCGAGCAATATTTTAAACAATCTCAGGATGACAGAGCATTCGGGGTAGATGCGGTTGATCGATTTAAACATGGGATTGATCTCAATGATATTGTTATTATCTCCAGTGGCAATTATAAAGCGAGAGCTATTGGTAAGGTCATTGGTGAATATGAATATGATGAAATGGGTGTGATAGATTATCATCATTTTCGTGCCGTAGAGTGGCTATGGGTTAGTAGTGATGACCTCGATATTGTGCCAGTTGAGCGGATTCTAATTGATAAAATATTTTCACAGCAAACGATTTATATGCTTTCCAACAACATATTAAATATAGATAGCCTACGTGAATTAATAGCAGGAAAGAACGACCAGGGAAGAGGTGAGTCCCAATTCGTTCTCGTAATTGATGAAATAAATCGTGGTAATATATCTAAGATATTTGGAGAGTTAATTACGCTAATAGAACCTGATAAAAGGCAGGGACAAAAAAATGAGATTTCAGTCACGCTACCTTATTCAGGTCAAAAGTTCAGAGTCCCACCTAATGTACATATTCTTGGCACCATGAATACAGCTGACCGCTCGATTGCCCTATTGGATACGGCACTTCGTAGAAGGTTTGATTTTATTGAGATGATGCCGAATTATAACGTGCTTCCAACGGATGTGGATGGGTTGAATGTCCGTCAATTACTTCAAACGATGAATGATCGAATTGAATACTTATATGATCGTGATCATGTGGTGGGACACGCCTACTTTATTACAGAACAGCCTTCATTGGATTATTATATTAGTGTTATGCAACATAAGATTATTCCGTTATTGCAAGAGTATTTTTATGACAATTGGGAATCGATTGCTCTTGTGCTAGGTGGGGCTGGGAATAAGAGTAATGATCAGGATTACCTAATAACCAAGACCAGAACGATGGCCACTCAATTGTTTGCAACGACCTCGGCATTTGCCGATAACGAGAAAATTCGATATAACATTCAACCAACCCCGACACTCAAAGCTTTGAAGAGAATTTACGAACAAAGTGCTAATTCGGATCAGATGGATGATGTGGAATGAATCATTTTATTGTAACGGAATGTTATGGATCACTTCACATATCTGATAGTGAGAATAACGCTATGTCGAGTATGCAGGCAGATGAATTGTTCACTTATGTATCTAGCCATGGACTGGATCAAGATCTAATCCGTATGACCAGACAAAGTGTTACATTCATCAATTATGTAGGGCTTATTCAGTTATCTACATGTTCGATTGAAGTTCTGCCCAAAGTGTCTGGAAACGAGCCATCTCAATCACGTCGAGTACTTCTGCGTATGCTAGAACGAACAGGTTACTTGGATATTCATGAGAGCGAGACTGCACAACTAAATGTCGAGAAAATGAACTTGTTCGAGATTCTTGCACACCTGTATACGGATAAGGTACTCAAGGAGCTATCGCGAGGGGTTATCAAGAAATATATCGAACAACAAGATGAACTGAACACGGTCCGTGGAAAGATCGATACCACTGCTCAAATGAGGCGAGCTCATCTCAAGTCGACTATGGTGAGTTGCACGTATGATGAATTTCATCCGGATCATTCACTTAATATAATTCTCAAAGCAGCATTAAGAAGAATCGTTCTGCTATCCAATCAGATAAATACGCGCAAACGTGCCGGTCATGCGATGATTTATCTGGAGGATGTCACAGACACAATGGATCAGCGATTACTGCGTACGGCAATCCATTTTGATCGAAGCAATCGTAGATTTAAGGCAAGTTACCGACTGGCGATGCTCATTCTATCTCGGTCCGCTCCAACACCACAAATAGGTAGGAATTCTACAAGCTCCATCTTGTTTAAAATGAATGACCTCTTTGAAGGATACATAGCTTATCTAGTCCGAAAGCTGACATCTGAAGTGGTGCTTAAGGATCGATCTCACAAGTTGTTGGTCAAGACGGGTACAGCTGGCCGAGGTGTATTCCAATTGGAACCAGATATATTAATCTGCGATAATATGGACAATCAAATGATTATCGATACGAAATGGAAAATGATAGACAGCTCGTATAGTCGGCATGGTGTGAAACGAGAAGATTTCTACCAGATGTATGCCTACTTGACCCGTTATGAGAATGTCGGAACCGTTATACTTCTCTATCCCCATCATGATGGAATTAATCAAGCACAAGGCGTTCCTCTGGAATCTTGGCATGTGGAGAGTCAACCGGATAAAAGGTTGCTTGTATATTCTGTTGATTACGAGAATGAAAGTTGTGCTCTCAAGGAATTGCAAGATATATTGAAGGAGCAATAGGGATTTCAGGCTTTTCTTTTGAATGAGATAATGAGTAACACATCGAAACTTGTAGGGGAGTAATCATCATGCTAGATATTGAGACGGTGTGGTCAAATGTTCTTAAGCACCAAGGTAATTTATTCCGTCAAATACCTGGAGGTGAATTCACATACGAAGTGAAAGGTAATTTGATTTATCCAGATCGAACCAATGTGCAAATTTCTAAAAACCTATTACAAGAAGCGCTAACATTTTTTCCTCAAACAAATACTACGAAAATTCAACATTTAAGGGGTCCATCGTACATTTATGCAATACTGATGGATCATCGTATAACTTCATAGCAAGGTTGACCGAATAGGTCGATATTAATATGAAAAAATGATAGTTCGTGACACGTATCCTATTTGTATGGTTCGTGTCCTTTTTGGAATTATACGAAATATATTCATTCTGTGACTTATATATAGCAATTACTTAGAATATCCTATACATATTATTATGTTTGTCTACCGTCAACGAAAAGGGATATTGATCTGGATATCTTATTATAGTGTGTGTGGAGGTTAAAATCATGACAAGGGTTAATAAAGAAGAGCAAGTAGCAGCGAAAAAAAAGATAACTCAAATATTTAAATACTTACAAGCATTAGATCAGCTAAGGAACCCTGTAGAAAAGAATGTTCACGACCAACTATGGACCTTTTGGTTTAAAGATATGCCAAATCATTCGGATATTGAATGTCGCTTCCTGCATCAGGGAACCTCCAAATTAATCGAAGATGCCGATGATGAGTATTTCACCATTCGGCGGCCTGAAATAACCATCTGTCCAGAACCACCAACCAATCTTTTATTGTGGATCAAGCCAGGTTGGCAAAATATCGAGAATGAACCAGAAATAATAGAATATAAAAAAGTAGACATAGAAGAAGGAATGATTGAAGACTTCGAAAGTGATTTAGAAAGAGTTCAAAATCTCCATAACTGGTCTGAAGATAGATCACATTGGAAGGAATATGAGACGCCTGTCCGTCAAATAATGAAGGTATTTGAGAGGCTCTACGCTTTATATGCATGGATAGAGAGGGAGAACGAACAAGTAGAACTAATGTTAGGTGATGGTATTCTCGATTGGAAGATGTCTCAGGGCAAGAATATTATGCATCCTGTAATTCTACAGAAAGTACGACTAATCTTTGACCCTAATTTACCAGCATTTAAGCTGACTCCTACAGATCAACCTATTGAATTTTATAATGCCCTATTTCGTGATGTTCAAGAAGTCAGTGCCACGTCCATTAATAAGTGTACGGAAGACCTCGAACAGAGGCAGTGTTCCCCAATGGACCACCAAGATACTGACGACTTTTTGAAAAGGGTAACGAGTCAACTGTCTGCGAAGGGGTTGTTTTATCCATACGAGGTTACCGATAGAATCTCTCATGAAGGTGAAAGAGGAACACCTATTCTAACCAGAAATCCTATCCTTTTCTTACGGAAAAGATCATATGGATTTGCTAATGCTATCGATCGGATTTTTGATCATTTAAATGAGAGTAAATATTTACCTGAAGCCGTGACTCGTATTACGGGTATTGACTTAAGTAGAGGAGTTCAAGCTGAGGACTATGATTCCCCTCCCTTAAATGTAAATGGTGAGCATGAGGATATATTATTTACAAAAGACGCCAACTCAGAGCAATTAGATATTGCTTTAAAAATAAATAAATACGGTTCTGTTGTGGTTCAAGGGCCACCGGGTACAGGAAAAACACATACGATTGCAAACTTATTAGGACACTTTCTAGCTGAAGGGAAGAAAGTGTTGGTAACAAGCCACACTTCAAAGGCACTTCATGTCCTTCGAGATAAGGTGGTTGAGCCGCTAAGAGACCTTTGCGTCAGTGTAATTGATGAAAGTGGCGGACAGAAACAGTTAGGTCAATCGATAGATGTTATTACCGAAAGATTGAACTCGATGAGTGAAAGAGCTTATAACAATGAGATTCAACTTTTAACGAATAGACGTGCTGAATTATTAGATAGTATTCGGGGAATAAATCGTGACATTAAACTTACTAGAGAAAGTGAATATACTCCAATAGTCTTCATGGGTCACGAGTATCTTCCAATAGATGCGGCACATCTTGTTAAGAAAAGTGAACACTTGCTTCCACTTATACCTGGGTATATCGAATTGGGAAGTGCTTTGACCTTAAACCAAGAAGAAATAAATGAACTTTACCAAAGTAATGGGGTTGTATCCCTCACAGATGAAATAGAATTTAAAAGTTTGCATATTCATCCTAATCAACTTACAAGAGTAGATGAATTTAAACGATGGGTTACTGACTACCACATACTCCAGGATAGTATCAAGGATGCTCATGATTCTCTTTGGATTGATCAGGCTGACGGTACAAGAGGGAATATTGAACAACTTTTGAAAGAAGCAATTCATTCGGTAGCTGTGATTTCAACTAATGCAGCTTGGAAGCTAGAAGTACTGATGGCTGGCAAAGAGGGTGGTACAAGAGCCTTAGATTGGAATGAATTACTAGAACAAGTTAATGTATTACTGGAATATCATAAACTCGCTAAATCAGCCAATTACAAATACGATCTTGACCTTGGCGGAATCACGGATTATCAAGATTTAGTGGCTACATTAAAAGAAATCATATTGTCACTTCAGCGCGGGAAAAGGCTTAATTTTATCAATCGTCTTGTAAACCCTAATTGGGATAAAACAATACAACGACTTAAAGTGAACGGATCGCTCCCTTCTGAAATAGAACATTTCCAGGCAATCTTATGTATAGCAGAGCATCGTATTATGAGGAAACAGCTATTATCACGTTGGGAACGTCAAGTATCTGACATTGGAGGCCCATCGGTGGATTCACTTGGGATAGAGCCCGAGAGTATATTGGAACAATACAAGAGTGAAATGGAGTCATGTCTTGGTTGGTACAGCAATGTATGGAGTCCGACCTTACTTCATCTCTTAGAGAATGGATTGCAATGGAATACATTAAGCCACTTAAGAGAACCTGAGCTAAGGCAATATTCAGAGCTCTTTCATATTAAATCACTTGTGGAAACTGACCTTATTCATATTGTGCATTCTTTTAGTAATAAATACGATTGGGATCAGGTGCAGAGCCGTTTATTACATTTATCGAATACAATTCTAGAGCACTCAAGCGGTTCAGCAATCACAAAGTTCTTACTGGAAGCGGTAAACCAACTTCATGTAGAGAACTATGTCCAAGCTTTAGAAAGAATACAATCTCTTCTGGATAGGAATGAAATAATAAAAAGAAGGCATGAACTTTTAACGGAATTGGATGTTGTTGCACCAGTTTGGGCGACAGACATTAGGAAACGGAGTAATATTCACGGTCATAGTCAACCTCCTAGCGACCTATTTGATGTTTGGATCCTGAAACAATTGGAGGGAGAGCTTAATCGTCGTAACCATCTACAGGTTGATAATTTGCACAGTCAATTACATATGATACGGGAAGAATTTCAGTGCATTACGATTCAATTGGTAGAGAAAAGAGCGTGGCTTGCCTTGAAGGGAAAGACAACATTACAGCAACAACATGCTCTACATGGCTGGAAGTTGTTAATGAAGAAAAAGGGGGCAGGTAAGGGGATCCGCGCTCCTCATTTGCTAGCTGAAGCAAGAAAATTAATGCCCCAATGTCAGTCAGCTGTGCCGGTGTGGATAATGCCTATTAGTCGGGTTGCAGAAAATTTTGACCCGAGATTTAATCAGTTTGATGTGGTTATCGTGGATGAAGCTAGCCAGGCGGATGTAATGGCTTTAACTGCATTATATTTAGGTAAACAAGTGGTTGTAGTGGGAGATGATGAACAAGTAAGTCCTGAAGCTATTGGCCAAAAACACGATGAAGTACAGAGAATTATTGATATTTATCTGAATGGTATCCCTAATCCGGCGTTGTATGATGGTCAAACTTCAATCTTTGATCTGGCCAAAACATCCTTTTCTGGCATGACACAGTTGCGGGAACACTTTCGCAGTGTGGAACCTATTATCCAATTTAGTAACGCTCTATCGTATAAGGGGACGATCCTTCCACTGAGGGACTCAAGTCAAGTTCAGACCAGGCCGTTTACGGTTGACTATAGAGTGGAAGGGATAGAAAGCAGAACTAAAACGAATCCAATCGAAGCTCTAACCATCGCTTCCCTTATTCTTGCAGCCATCGAGCAGGAAGAGTACCAAGAAAAAACAATAGGTGTCATTTCATTGTTAGGTACCGATCAAGCGGTGCTGATTGATCAGCATTTACAAAAGTATCTTCCTACAACGGAGTATCACAAGCGGAAGATTAGATGTGGAAATTCTGCTCAGTTTCAGGGGGATGAACGGGACGTTATATTCTTATCCATGGTTCATTCTTCAAAAGGAGAAGGTCCGCTTAGACGTCTTGCAGACCCTGGAGAGCGTATGAAGAAACGCTATAATGTTGCCGCAAGCCGTGCACGTGATCAGATGTGGTTGATTCATTCCCTAACCTCTTCAGTTGATTTGAAAGATGGAGATTTACGTAAAAGATTGATAGATCACTTTAGTGATCCAACCGCAGCATCGGAGTTGTTCAAACAAGCCGAAGCCAAATTGGAATCCGAATTTGAGAAGCAGGTCATCGTAATATTACTAAATGAAGGGTATAAAGTAGTTCCTCAGTGGAAGGTTGGTGCTTACCGAATAGATTTGGTTGTAGAGGGGGGCGGCAAACACTTAGCAATCGAATGTGATGGTGACAGGTGGCATGGGATCGAGAAGATTAGTGAGGATATGGCACGTCAAGCAATTTTAGAGAGAGTGGGTTGGACTTTTGTTCGGATCAGAGGTGGTGAGTTTTTTAGAAATCCTGATCAGGCCATGAAAAAAGTGTTTGAAAAATTAGAAACAATGGGAATTCCACGTCAAATTCAAAGGGGAACGGATGGCAAGGAAGTTGGAGATGACGAGAATGAACTTAAAAACAGAGTAATTAATCGGGCTGCTAAAATACGGGAAGAATGGGAGAATCAGAAGGAGGATTACACGACTTTACCTAAAAAGAAGGGACGGGAAGGGGAAATAAGCCAAACCAAAGTAGATACACCACAAGTCACGATAACAGTGAACAATGAGGTAACAAAACCCAAGAAAGAACCCAAGAAAGAGGCGGTTATGCAATTATCTTTTTTTGATGATTCTACTCTAAAAGGCCCAGGTCAGGTGGTAGATGAAGCATTTAATTTATGTGACTTTTTGAAAGAAAAAAATATCTCTTTCATCGATAAAAGAGAAAAAGGTGGTGCTCTTTGGGCCATAGGCGATATGAAGCTCAATCGAGTTATGAAGGATCTGTCAAAAAGAGGAGTTATTTTTCAATACGTTGAAAGTGGCAGCCAGGCTTCAAAGAAAAAACCGGCATGGTTCACGAAGTCTGCTTATTAAGCACCTAGTCGGTGCTTTTTCTTTTGTTCTAACAACTCATAGATTAGAATACACTCGAAATAGAGTGCATTCGCTTTACGATAACCGATTAGTGCGTTATTCTTATAGTTATGAAAGAGTATCCTAAAGCTTGTGAGGTGTTTAGTGTGGCAATCAGAAGCAAACTATCGATCTTGATGGGAACCCAAAGGTATAGCATACAAGATGTTTATGAAAAAACGGGACTGGCTAGGAGCACCATTGCTAATTTATATCATGACAAAACACAACGTATTGATTATGAAACAATAGACAAGTTGTGTAAGTTATTTGAGTGTAATGTCGGGGATGTTATTGCGTTTTACGATGTTGAGAATAAATAGCTGAACATATTTTTACTACAACGATTAGCAGTCCGTTTTTTGGGCAGTGTAAAGTATATAATGATAGGGGTGTGCAATATGGAATATAGTGCAGGTACTGTATCAACACTGTTCTGGCTGTTAGAGACAAGAAAGACAGCCAATCTAATGGTTGAGGGAATAAGTAAAGATGAAATTAAAAGATTGGCCTATGAAGAGAACCTTTATCAGGTCAACGCAGATGCTAGAAAACGTCGAATATTTGGAGTAGTCGTAAAGCGGCTTGGAGCTATGCCAGATTGCTTAGTGAATCAAATTGCAACCGCTGATATCGCAACGGTTAAGTTACTTGTGCTGATTAGTATTTTGAAAACAGATCTACTGTTTTTTGATTTTCTGCATGAAGTACATAGACATGCGATTATATTGGGTGAGAATTTGATTACAAATAGAGCCATCCATTCTTTCTTTGACGAAAAGAAAGCTCAAAGTGAGATTGTGTCAAGATGGTCAGACAGTTCAATAAAGAATCTGAAACAGTGCTACACCAAGATGCTTTTTGAAGCGGGTGTTTTGAGTGATGCAAGTACTGAAAGAAAAATCATCATACCATCAGTAGACTATAAATTGCGAAAGGTGCTGGAAGATAACAATCTCAAAGCATATCTAAACGCAATAACGGGGGAAGCGTAGTATGAGAAATATTGATGACAGGTTAGCTGAAATTGAAGAAAAGATTACAGATAAAGATTTTTTAAAGAATAAAGGTCTTGGTAACGAGGTGGGCTATTATATATTTGACTATGCACCAAAAGATGAACTTTATGTAAGAAGCCATATAACCTACCTAAAAGAAAAGATCAACAAATCCGATATTGGCATGAAAATTGTCGAGTTTGATTTATATAATATTGTCATTGATGTATTGAAAGAACGAGGCTATTTGGAGAAATGCTTTGAGTTTGAACAAACGAAAGGCATTGATTTCACCTATGAAGCGATTATTAAAATGCTAAAGCTGACTGGTAAAGCAAATGTAATTGTGAGTCATATTGTAGAGAACACACCTGAGAATTCAGTGGTTTTCATAACGGGTGTAGGGAAGTGTTTCCCGCTTGTCCGTTCTCACAATGTACTCAATAATTTACATCAGGTATTAGATAGTGTGCCAGTCGTTATGTTCTTTCCTGGTGAATACTCGGGACAGGATTTGCAACTTTTTGGAACGATTAAAGATGATAACTATTACAGAGCTTTCAATCTTGTATGAGGCATAATATTAGACTCGGGGGGATAAGAAATGCGCATTGCAGATATGTTTGTAAAACCAATTGATCGAGATATTAAAGGTGTCATTAAAGTAGGTCAAGATGACGAAGATAATATATTTCAGGAACTTGACGAGTATGTTGTTACAAAAGAACTGGCGAAACATTTTAGAGACTTCTTTGAAAGCTATAAGAAAGGGATTAACAGCAATACAGACAAAATGGGTGTCTGGATTTCAGGTTTTTTTGGTAGCGGTAAATCGCACTTTCTGAAAATATTATCATATCTCTTGCAAAATAAAGAAGTGAACGGGAAGAGAGCCATAGATTTTTTTACAGAGGGTCATAAAATAGAGGACTCTATGGTTATTGCTGATATCAAATTGGCAGAAAACATAACAACGGATGTTATTCTATTTAATATTGATTCAAAAAGTGAGGCCGATTCCAAATCGAATAAAGACGCAATTATTGATGTTTTTATGAAGGTCTTCAATGAAATGCAAGGATTCTGTGGCTCGCTACCATTCCTTGCTGATTTAGAACGTAAACTCACAGAAAGTGGCCAATTCGAACATTTCAAGTTGAAATTTTCAGAAGTTTCAGGTAGAGAATGGGAAGATGTAAGGGAAGAATTTTATTTCATACAAGATGAGATCGTTGAAGTATTAATTTCACTAGATGTTATGAGTGAGGACGCTGCAAGAACATGGTGTGAAAAAGCAGCCGATACATATTCTCTATCCATTGAGAAATTTGCCAATATGGTTAGAAAATATTGCGAAAGCAAAGGGAAAAATCATCACGTTGTATTCTTAGTAGATGAAATTGGACAATACATCGCAGGGGATAGCCGATTAATGCTCAACTTGCAGACAGTGACCGAAGACCTAGGGACTGCTTGTGGTGGTAAAGCGTGGGTGATTGTAACCAGTCAGCAAGATATTGATTCGGTCGTTTCAGTGAAAGGTAATGACTTTTCTAAAATTCAAGGAAGATTCGATACAAGATTGTCTCTTTCGAGTGCTAATGTGGGTGAAGTTATCCGAAAGAGAATCCTTGCAAAGACAGACACTGCAATGTCTACATTGCAGTTATTATATGATCAGAAAGAGTCAATCATTAAGAATCTGATTACCTTTACGGATGAAGTAGAAAAAAAGCTCTACACGGATCGTGAGGAATTTGCTTCAGTCTACCCATTCATCCCTTATCAGTTTAACCTGTTAGGACAAGTACTTACTGCGATCAGAACACACGGAGCTTCTGGCAAGCATCTTGCCGAGGGAGAGCGTTCCATGATTGCCTTATTCAAGGAATCAGCAATGCGCTTTATGGATGATTTAGAAGGTGTCATAGTACCTTTTAATATATTTTATAATGCCCTTGATAAATTCATTGACCATACCCATAGAATCGTCATTA
The DNA here is from genome assembly GCF_054373195.1 of Paenibacillus sp. CMAA1364. Taxonomy (NCBI): domain Bacteria; kingdom Bacillati; phylum Bacillota; class Bacilli; order Caryophanales; family Paenibacillaceae; genus Paenibacillus; species Paenibacillus sp. CMAA1364. Next base: position 75,985 of record NZ_JBITNB010000002.1, read on the forward strand.
AACAAGCAGAAGATAACAGCAGATTAAATGCCCTTGATGTGGAACTTCTTAAAGTGCTGTTCATGATTAAATATGTTAAAGAGATTAAAGCAAATGTTGAGAATATCACAACCCTTATGGTATCTAGAATTGATGAGGATCGTATAGCCCTTAGAAAGCAAGTAGAGGAATCACTTGTAAGACTGAGTAAGCAGACTCTCGTTCAGAAGAACGGTGATCTTTATATGTTTTTGACCAACGAAGAGCAAGACATCAATAAGGCCATCCAGAATGAAAATGTTGAACTTGGTGAAATCATCAATGAAGTGATGAGTATTATTTTCCAAGATTTGATCAAAGAACCAAAGTACCGATACAACGCAAGATACAATTTCTCTTATAATCAAAATGTAGATGGTAGGTTCCATAAGGGTAATCAGTCAGCAGATATTGGTGTTAGAATTATTACACCCTATAGTGATTTGGAGTATAACACTGAAATGCTACGAATGATCTCTATAAGCGAAAATAATGTCTTAATACACTTGCCCAACGATGCAACATTTCTAGATGAGATCACAGAAACTTTGAAAATCACAAAGTTTCTCACAAAGCAAGGTGTGGCATTGGCCAAGAACTTTGATAGCATCAAGAGAGCGAAGGAAGAAGAAAGAATTGAAAAGATTGAGCGTATCCGCATCTTTATAGAAGATGCATTAAAGCATGCTGATATGTATGTGAATGGGGATAAAGCGAATATTGGGACGAAAGATCCTGCGAGCAGAATCAATGATGCTTTAGGTAAGCTAGTGAATGCAAGATACAACAAGCTTTCTTATATGGAAACATCACCAACCTTATCTGACATTGATGCTATATTCCGGACTAGCAATCAAATGGCTTTTGGAAATATTGAGGATAACGTGGCTAATAAACTTGCCCTTGATGATGTGTTGCGAGCTATAGAATTAGCTTCTCTTCGTCATGCCAAAACCTCTATGAAGAGTCTCCTAGATCGATTCTCAGTGGCACCCTATGGATTTGTGGAACTAGATATCCAGTGGTTGGTGGCGATACTGTTCAAGCAAGGGAAAGTGACCTTTACTGTAAATAGCAAGAATATCTCGCCAATAGATACAGACGGAAATGAGCTTGTCAAATATATCACGAAGCGGGAGTATTCGGATAAATTATTAATTGAAAAGCGTGAGAGAGCAACTGAAAGACAGATTAAGTCTGTTAAAGAAGTGATGAAGGATCTGTTCTCCATGACCGTAGTTAGCGATGAAGATGACACGCTAATGAAAAACTTTAAAACAAGGGCTGGAAATAAAATAAGGGACATTGAAAACTTGTTGGTTGAATATCGACTTGAAAGTCGTTTCCCTGGTAAATTGGTTTTGACAAAAGCGAAGGATAAGTTAATAGAAATGATGGATACTTCAAATCCAGTTGAGTTTTTCAAGTTTGTTGATACCCATAAAGATGAATTATTGGAGTTGGCAGAAGATACTGCGCCAGTTATCACTTTCTTTGAAGGCGAACAGAAAACAATTCTTGCAAAGGCTTGGAAGTATATTGATATCTTTAACAATAGCAAGACTTATGTTGTGGATAAGCAAATTATCGATATGGTTGAAAGTATCAATGCAGTAGCGACTAAAGCTTCGCCATATAGTGAAATTCACAAACTACCCTCATTACTGGAGCAGTTTGCAGACCTACACATCACACTACTTGAGAATGAGGCTGCGCCTATTCGTGCTGAGATCATTATCGATCATCAGCAGGTAATGGATATTCTAGATCAAAAGACATTTGGAGAAAAGTTCAAGGAGCAGTTCACCAAGCGCTTTGCTGAACTCAGAGAGAAACTAGAGCATTCCAATGAAGTGGCAGCTGTAAAGAATATCCGCCATGAAAGTGACGCACTTAAAATGCGCTGCCTAAATGAAATTTCAGACCATGAAAAAACATTGGCTGAGCTAAATGAAAAAGATCAAGAAGAAGAAGTGGATGTTTGGAAAGAAACAGTAGTCAAATACGTTGCTAAAAAAACAAAGAACATAAATTTAAGACTGATCACGCCTGAAAAAACAGTGACCATTGAAAAAGAAAATGATATTGACGAGTTCTTAAAGTCTGTGAAGATAAGAATCATGAAAGAGCTTGGAGAAGGTGAAGATACCGTAATCAATTTATTGATGTAATAGAGGGGGAACCACTAAATGAACAAGACAGCGATTAAAAACTTCTCAATTGAGGCTAGGAAAAAACTTATTGCATCAGTCAAAGACAAGGCAGGACGTATAGGTATAATGAAAGATCAGATCACAGAGCCAATCAGTAAAGGCGAGGGGTTTGCAATTTTTCCTACCTATATAGGGACCACCGCAAAGCTTTCAGGTAAAGAGTTAGAACAAAGGAAGAACCTTGTTAATAAAATTAAGAATAGAGAAAACGGCTATGACCTTGTTATGGAAGAAGTAGCCTACACATGGTTTAACAGAATTATAGCAGTAAGGTTCATGGAGATAAATGATTATCTGCCTTCTCGTATTCGAGTACTTTCAAGTGAGACAAAGGGTAAATTTGAACCTGATATCGTAACACAAGCCCCTAATATTGACTTAGAGTTATCACAGCAGGAAATAGAAGAGATCATTTCATTAAAAGAAAAAAATGAAATGGATCAGCTTTTCAGAATGCTTTTTATTAAGCAATGCAATGAGCTTGGGAAGGTATTGCCGGAGCTCTTTGAGGATATATCTAAGCAAAATAATGATTATACAGAAATTTTATTTGATATTTCCTATACCAATGAAGATGGTGTGGTGCGTGATCTTCTTAAAATCGATGAAGAGGATTTCTTGGAAGCCGTCGAGATTATTGGCTGGATGTATCAGTATTACAATACAGAGCCAAAAGCAGCCGTAGATGCTTACAATGGGAAAAAGAAGGTACCAAAAGAAGATGTTTCAGCGAAAACTCAGTTGTTTACGCCAGACTGGATTGTAAGATATATGGTTGAAAATTCAGTAGGTAGACTTTGGGTAGAGGGTCGTCCTAATGATAATTTAAAATCTCAGTGGAAGTACTACCTCGAAGATGCTGAACAAGAGCAAACTGTTATAGAAGAGTTAATAAATATAAAGGAAGAGTATAGAAATTTAAAGTTAGAAGAGATGAAAATTTTAGACCCTTGTATGGGTAGTGGTCATATACTAGTCTATGTATTTGAAGTGCTAATGCAAATTTATGTTACTTCTGGATATACAGAAAGAGATGCAGCAGGTTTAATCATTGCCAATAATCTCTATGGACTTGATATTGATGACAGAGCCTATCAACTGGCATATTTCGCTGTGATGATGAAAGGCAGAAAGTACGATAGACGGTTTCTAACAAGAGAGATTTCACCTAATTTATGTGCTATTCAAGAGAGCAATGGACTTGACCATTTTGAAAAGGGTGCAGGTCAAATTTCCTTGGAAGAAAACCACGAGATTACGGCTAATTATTTGATTGAGACTTTCAAAGATGGTAAAGAATACGGCTCTGTTTTAGATGTAGAAAAACATAATTATGATGGCTTGCTAAATTATGTCGAGGGAATTAAGGAATCTGGTGCAGAGGATTTGTTTATGTCCGTATGGATTAGTAATATTTCGAATGTATTACCAGCGTTAATAAAACAAGCGAAAATATTAATGAATAAATATGATGTAGTATTAACAAATCCACCCTATTTTTCAGGTTCGGATATGTCACCTAAACTTTCGGAATATGTAAAAAAGAATTTTCCTAATAGTAAATCAGATATGTTTGCGGTATTTATTGAAAAATGTCTAGAACTAACTAAAAATACGGGATTGACTGCCATGATCACGATGCATTCTTGGATGTTTTTATCGAGCTATGAAAAGTTAAGATTGGAATTAGATCAGTTCAACTTAGTCAATATGGTGCATTTAGGAGCAAGAGCTTTTGAAGAAATCAGTGGTGAAGTGGTACAGGCCACTTCATTTGTTTATCGAAATAGAAAAGTAAATGATTACAATTCTTCTTTTGTAAGACTTGTGGACTATAAAAGCGAAGTAGCAAAAAAAGAAGCTTATTTGGAGAGATTTATAAACAATATAGATTCCTATACTTCTAAGCAAGAGAACTTTGAGAAAATCCCAGGTATGCCAATTGCTTATTGGGTGAGTGAGCGTTTTTTTGAGATTTTTCATAAAGAAGATAAGCTGTCAAAATATTTAACAACACGCTTAGGAATGGCAACAGCTAATAATAATAGCTTTGTAAGATTTTGGTCAGAAGTTAATTATGATAAAATCGGACTAAATATTTCGAGTAGAAAAGAAGCTATTGAATCAGGATTGAAATGGTTTCCTTATAATAAAGGTGGTGAATTTCGACGTTGGTATGGAAATACAGACCTAGTAGTCAATTGGGAAAATGATGGCGCCGAGATTCAAAGCTATAAAGATGAAAATACGGGGAAAATAAGATCACATAATTATAACTTAGATTATATTTTCAAAAAGGGATTGACGTGGTCTGCTTTATCGAGTGCTGAAATTTCAATTCGAAAAGTTGAAATTGGTTTTCTTTTTGATGATAAAGGATCCTCAGCTTTTGCAAGTGATGAACTATTATCTTATATTATTAGTTATCTTAATTCTAAGATAGCTAGTAAATTTATAAATGTCCTTAATCCTACTATTTCGTTTCAGCCCGGTAACCTAAGCTCGCTACCTTTTATTATACAAGACAATAAAAAATCCGTTATTGATGAATTGGTTAGTAAAAACATTCAACTTTCAAGAGATGACTGGAATAGTTTTGAAACAAGCTGGGACTTTGAGAAACACCCACTTATTCAGAAGAATTCAAGAATATCTCATTGTTTTGCAGAATGGGAGCAGATAACAAAAAAACAATTCAACCAACTCAAATTTAATGAAGAGGAACTAAATTACATTTTTTTAGATATCTACGGTTTGAGGGAAGAGATGACACCAGAAGTAGAAGAAAAAAAAATAACTATTAGAAAGGCAGATCTGCAACAAGACATTAAAAGTTTGGTTTCCTACGCCGTTGGCTGTATGCTCGGCCGTTACAGTCTTGATCTAGAAGGACTTTCTTATGCTGGCGGAGAGTGGGATGATTCAAAATATTCTACTTTCATTCCTGATAATGATAATATTATACCAATTACGGATGAAGAATATTTTAACGATGACATTGTCGCTCGATTAGTAGAGTTTGTAAAAGTTGTGTATGGTGCTGATACTTTAGAAGAAAACCTCGACTTTATTGCAGAAGCACTTGGAATTAAAGGTAATACTTCTCGTGAAGTGATCCGCAACTATTTCCTCAAAGACTTCTACAAAGACCATTTAAAAGTCTATCAAAAGAGACCAATCTACTGGCTGTTTGACAGTGGAAAAGAGAATGGTTTCAAGGCACTCATCTACATACATCGTTATAATGAGGATACTGTAGGGCGTGTGCGAACTGACTATTTGCATAAAACTCAAGCTGCGATTGAAAATGCCATTACTCATTGTGACATGGTATTAGAAAGTAGCGCATCAGCAAGTGATAAAGCAAAAGCGGTTAAGCAGAAAGGGAAGCTTATTAAACAACTTTCTGAAACTAGAATATATGATCAAGCCATTGCTCATATTGCACACAAACGTATTTCAATTGATCTTGATGACGGAGTAAAAGTCAATTATGGGAAATTCCAAGGTGTTGAGGTTGCTAATGAAGGCAAAAAGTCAGCGAAAATAGATTTGCTTGGAAAGGTTTAAGGGAGTTATTATGAGGACAGAATATACGAACTATGAGGCAGTATTACAGCATAGTGATTTATATGGAAAAGTTATTCCGGAGGATGGAATTGTTAATCGTATTTCAAAGTTAAATATGGAACTTTCTCTGATCATAGTTTCTAGGCTAATATCTATGCAAATTGATATAATGCAGAATAACGATGAGGCGAAAAGATATTTTAATGTCTTAAAATATGGATATTCACGTATAGTTACCCAAAATGGAGGCAATATGGAACTCTACTTCGGTTCTAAACATATATACTGCCTTCAGACTCTATTTATATTAAGTAAATGGATTTTAGTCCATGGGGTTGAACTAAATGATCAAGAAACCATACGGGGTATAACTATTGATGATGTGAATGAAATCATCAGTCTTGCTGTAATGATAAATGACTATTTACCACTTGATGTAGATGTTGAAGGCTATGAAATTGAGTTTTTGTATACGACTATTTATCACAATACTTTTAAAAACATAAAAAACCAAATAGCGAGATCTTATTATATATTCGTAAATCTTATGGAAAAAGATGATTTATCAAAAAAAAATATTTATGATTTCCAAAGCAGAAAAGGATATACAATTAAAGAATATCTTGCAGTTCTATTCAATTGTTTGTACTTTAATAATTACGATTTGACCACGGGAGGGATATTTGGTGGATCACTTGGGCATGTAATTGAGGGGTTTGATGCTGGGCGGTTACAACATTGTTATTCTTTGATTGTTAAAGATTTATCAATGGATTATAAAGATATGAAATACGAAGCGATTGGAACAAAAACACAACAATGGAACTTTGAATTGTTTTACAGTTATCCCTGGATTAAGTTGAATAATATTGTCCTCAATTTTTGTCCAATAACATCAATTTATAAATTTTTTGATGGTCTGTATTGGACAATTCGGTATTTGTATGATAAGAAAGAAGGTCTCAATTTTATGAGAGACTTTGGAAGGCCGTTCGAAAAATATGTACAATTAATTTCGGCATCGGCGGTTTTAAACTCTGAAGGTGCTTATACTTGTCAAAATGAATTTTCTTTTACACTCTCTAAAAAGAATCATAAGTCATCTGATTATTATATAAAGAAACGAGATAAATTATTGGTAATAGAAGTGAAAGCTAAAAGTCCTCACTCAAACGTTTTAAAAGGATATGAGATCAACCTATTATATAAAGAAGTTATAGATTTAATCGTGGCACCAACTCACCAAGTTGATTGTCGATTACAAGAAATATTGAATCCGGTTACTAAGTTTCAAACGGAAGAAGAACAAGATTTTTTTACTGGTATTAAGCAAATATATGTTATATGCGTGAGTATGGAAAAAATTCAGCCAATAAATGATTTGTTATGCTATGCAGATAAATTTCTGATTGAGGGTAAATCGGCTCCGATTGAGGATAATGGTAGTATTAGTAATACGGATTGGAAGATTAAAACGCCGGAAATATGTGCATATTTTAATTTTAATATAGAAGATTATGAAGCGCTTTGTAATCTAATAGATCAAAAAATTGATGTTTTCTCTTTGCTTAGTGAATTTTTTTCAATACGAAAGGGACACAAGTATGAGGTTGTACCGCTAAGCAACTTTTTGATACACAAAGAGCATAAGTATGATTGTTCAGAGTTTGTACAAAATGAGCTTGAAAAAGTACTAGAGGACATATACCATCAAACTTTTGGTGAATAATGTATAAGAAAAGGTGATTCAATGAACCTACAAACAATACAAGAAAAATTAAACGAAGAATTTAAGAGCAGTGAACGAAAGCTTGTGTTCTGGTATGATGACAATGGTGAGTTTGCTGAAGAAGTAGATTCTTTAGAACTTGCAAATGCCAGCTTGCACAAGCTTACCGGAGACAATGCGCTATACACCAAGTACTTATTAGAGTGTAAAGATCTGGAGAACAGTTATCTGATTTATGCCCCTTTTCCTAAACCTATGGATCGGGAAAACCACCTGGCAGATATGATATATTACTCAAAACAGTTTTATGCTGATAGAGTTTCTTTACTCTGTGCGGATCTTCATATTCCCGAAAGATACAAGGAACAGTTGTCTGGATACCCAAAATTCTGGCGCTCCAATGAACGAGTGGAGAAGTTTGCTACTCTTGGAATAGAGAATTATAATCCTGAAACCATTGAGATTGGTCTCTTATCCGTCATGGCAGGGGTGAGAACACCAAGCTTTGAAGAGATCCTTAAGACTGTCATTATCAGTGGAGATTTTACTGATAATAAGTATATTACTTCATTTGATAAAATGGGGATTCTTAAGTGTTTTTGGCACTTATGTGATAAATATTATGGATTTAATGATGAGAAACCATCGGTTGAGAAACTGGTTGCTACTTTACTGATTACTTATACGGTTCATCACTATAAAGGAGAGTTACCAAAGTCTTGGGAGCCTTATGTCTCGCATAAAAAGAACGACAGTGCTGTATTTGTGTCCAATCTCATGAATAGTATGCTGTACAAGGATCAGTTTGATTTGATTACGGAACAGATTGCAGTAAAAATCAAGGCAAATGAATTCTTTGAAAATGTGACAGTTGATAGCTTTTTTGAGTGTGATACCTTTGAAGTGTTTGACCTGCAAATACTAAGTCATCTAGCAACAGTACTGGTATCCACTGCTGAACCGCTCTCTGAATCCTATAGAGAAGTGATCAAAAAGAGAAGTAGCAAGAAACATTTTTCAGTAAAGTATGTTCATCATTATAAGATCATTGACAGGGCTGATCAGCTGATTGGAGAGATTCAGAGATTCTCCAAGGATAGCGCTAAGAATGCAGATGAGGTCATTACACTATATACAACAAAATGGGCGAAAATTGACAAGTATTACAGAGGGTTTTATACCGCATATGATCTTATAGAATCCAATGATCGCTTTCATGAGCTTAGGAATCTGGTTGAAAATATCTACACCAATAGTTATCTGATGAAGTTATCTGTGTTATGGGCAGAAAAATTAGAACAGGTAGACTCTATTAATAACCTCACAGGTCAAAAGCAATATGATTTCTATAATCGTATCGTAGCCCCTGCTGCCAAAAAAGAATGCACTGTGGTTATCATTTCAGATGGATTTAGATACGAATGTGGCATGGAGCTACACGAAAGGTTCAAGGAAAGAGCAGGCACCAGTTCAGAGCTAGAGTCTATGCTCTCGGTTATACCTTCCTATACTAGGCTTGGGATGGCGGGGCTACTCCCGCATAAATCCATAACCTTTACAGAAAGTTACGATGTTCTGGTTAATGGGGAACCATGCAGCTCCTCAGTACAGAGGGAAAAGATACTCAAATCCTATAATCCATTGTCAGTGGTAACAACGTATTCTGATGTAATTGTTATGAGTAGAGAAGCGGTGCGAAAACTCATGACAGGGCAAGAAATCATTTATATATATCATAATCAAGTGGATGCAAGAGGTGATCATGCACCTACGGAAAATGAAGTGTTCTCAGCAGCCAAAGAATCTATTCATGAGATCATAAAATTGATTCAAAAACTCACTGTAGATAAATCTATAACGAATTACATGATTACAGCGGATCATGGTTTTATTTATAAAAGAGACAAACTGGATGAAAGCGATAAAGTGAATTTACCAAAACAAGAGGGTTCTTTGGTGAATAAAAGATATATTTTGTCAAAAGAACCGTTGGCTATTGAAGGATCACTTTGCTACGGGTTAGATTATCTTAGTGGAGAGAACAAGGATATATACGTGACGGTGCCTCGTGGGGCAGACATATTTAAAGCACCTGGAGGTGGACAAAACTTTGTTCATGGTGGCGCATCTCTTCAAGAGATTATTGTACCTCTCCTTAAAGTGAAAACTGAAAGGTACAAGAAAGATGTGGGAAATGTTGAGGTTGCGTTGACATCATTATCACGCAAGATCACAAACCTTATTACTTATTTGGATTTCATTCAGACGGAAAATGTGAGTGATACATTACAAGCTATTAAAATAAATGTTTGCTTTGAAACAGAGTCAGGTGAAAAGATATCTGATGAGGAGCTTATTGTAGCGGATCGAAAGAATGCTACACCAGACAAACGTCAGTTTCATGAGAAGTTTACATTTAAAAACCGCAAGTATTCAAAAAATGAGAAGTATTACCTTGTCATGAAGGATGCAGGTTCTGATATGGAATTAACCAGACATGAGTATATTATTGATATTGCCTTAGCAGATGATTTTGGATTTAGTCTATAAGGGAGGTGTGGATAGATGGATGAATTGGGATTAAATGTGGATAGCATCGAAGCAGAAGAATTTGAAGATGATTTTGAAAATATTGATATTAATGAAGACTTATCAGTCGAGCCAAAGTCATCAGACAACAGTCTTAATGATAAACTGAATGATATTTTTGCTGGCAAGATTGTGCGAAAAGATCTTACTAAAAAGATTAAAGAAGGTGCCAACGTACCTGTTTATGTCCTTGAGTACCTTCTTGGTATGTACTGTGCAACAACGGAGGAAGACTCTATTGCTGTAGGCGTACAAAACGTCAAAAACATTCTTGCTGAAAACTTTGTGCGTCCAGATGAAGCTCAGAAAATTATATCAAAGCTTCGTGAAAGAGGAAGTTATACAGTTATTGATAAAGTTGCTGTAAAACTGAATTTTAGAGATGATATTTATGAAGTGGAATTTTCAAATCTAGGTATAAGAAATGTACCTGTTTCTGAAAAATATCCATCTGATTTCGAACGCTTATTAAGTGGGGGGATTTGGTGTATCATTCAGCTTGAATATTTCTATGATGAAGCGGATAAAAACAGATGTCCTTTCATCATAAAAAAGCTGACACCTATACAAATGCCAAATCTTGACCTAGATGAAGTCTTGAAAGGACGAGATCAATTCACAAAAGATGAATGGATCGATATTTTACTGCGTTCTGTAGGTATGGAACCTTCCAGATTTTCAAATAGAGTAAAATGGCTACTACTTGCAAGAATGATCCCTCTTGTTGAGAATAACTTTAATTTATGTGAGCTTGGTCCTCGTGGTACTGGTAAGTCTCATGTCTATAAAGAAATCTCACCTAACAGTATTCTGGTATCAGGTGGACAGACTACCGTTGCAAATCTATTTTACAACATGGCTAATAAGACGGTAGGACTTGTTGGAATGTGGGATTGCGTTGCATTTGATGAGGTTGCCGGTATTACCTTCAAGGATAAAGATGGCATTCAGATTATGAAGGATTACATGGCTTCAGGCTCATTTTCAAGAGGAAAAGAAGAGAAAAATGCTTCTGCTTCGATGGTATTTGTTGGAAATATAAATCAAAGTGTAGATGTTCTTTTGAAGACATCACATTTATTTGATCCGTTTCCAGAAGCAATGGCATATGACAGTGCGTTTTTTGATAGAATGCATTGTTACGTACCAGGTTGGGAAATACCTAAATATAGACCGGATTTTTTTACAAATGAATATGGATTTATAACTGATTATTTATCGGAATTTTTACGTGAACTTAGAAAAACCTCATATACCGATGCTTTTGATAAATATTTCAACCTGGGTAATGATTTGAATCAAAGAGATGTTATCGGTGTAAGAAAGATGGTCTCTGGCCTTATTAAATTAATTTATCCACATGGTAAATTTGAAAAAGTGGATGTGGAAGAAGTACTAAGGTTTGCCCTTGAAATGCGTAGACGTGTAAAAGAGCAGCTGAAGAAAATCGGTGGTATGGAATTTTATGATGTTAATTTCTCCTATATAGACAATGAGAGCTTTGCAGAGGAGTTTGTTCCTGTTCCAGAGCAAGGTGGCGGAAAATTAATTCCAGAAGGATTACACAAGCCTGGGCAAGTTTACACTGTTAGCCGTGGCAAGTCTGGCATGATAGGTGTCTTTAAGCTTGAGACTGAAATGGTGACAGGTTCAGGTAAATTTGAGCGTACTGGAATAGGCTCTGATAGAGAAGCGAAAGAATCTGTTGAGACAGCGTTTCGATACTTAAAAGCCAATAGCAAGAATATCAGTGGGTCAATCAGTACAACAACAAAAGATTATTTGATGCATTTACAGGATTTGAATGGTATCGGCATCACAACTCAGTTGGCATTGGCTTCACTTGTAGCATTGTGTTCTGCTGCATTACATAAGCCTGTAATAAGTAGTCTTGCAATATTAGGTAATCTCAGCATTGGGGGTTCAATTATTAAGGTTGAAGAGCTGGCAAATGTTCTACAGGTCTGTCTTGATAGTGGAGCAAAAAAAGTGTTGCTGCCAATCACATCGACGGTAGATATGATGACTGTACCACCTGAACTCATGGGCAAATTCAATCTGATATTTTACCAATCGCCGGAAGATGCTGTGTTTAAGGCGTTGGGTGTGGAGTAAAAGTGGAAGATGAAGTAAACACCCAAACAAATCACCCGAACAAAAGTTTGCTGACAACTATCTGTCAGCGAACTTTTGTTATATTAGGGCTACATCATAACAAGCGACACCAACATGCTGATTTCAGAAAGGACGGCTGAAATGGGAAAATTCCACAAGGCGAATTGGTGTCCACAAGCTAATCATATATTTATAAGAACGTACGTTTCCTGACAGCTAGTTGTCATTTCGATAGAGTATGCTTAGTCACATATTGTTCCGAATGGAGAGGATATTCTTGCAAACAGTCGAGCTAACTGAAGAAATGTTAATATCCAATGGATGGACTTATCAGTTTGATTTATCTCAATTGAACAACCCAGAGGATGAAGATGCAATTAACGAACACATCCGAAATATTTATGTGTCTGCAGTTGAAACACTATCCAATCAAAGATCAAAAAAGTTAAAGAAAGGTCCCTTCGTTATCTGGAACTGTTTGAAGAGGCTAACTGGGGATAACAACCAACCTACAGATGGTTATGTACTAATTATAACTCCTTTTTATCACAAGATTGTTGGCAGGGATGTTGATCCTATTGTTGAAGCAATGTGGAAACATAAAGGCTACATCAGGGCATCCTCAGCGACACCTATATTAGAGGGCGCCGTTCCTGTTTGTCTTTTTGAAGAGGGGCAAGCTTATCCTATAGAATTGGATGAGGAATTCTTCTCCCAATTATCTGATCTATTTGAAGATCATCAGTACACGCTTTCTCTTACTAATCCAGGGATGGTTCTGCGATCAAATCCATATCAAGATTAGGCGACCTTTATGGTCGTTTTTTTACATAAGAACATATATTCGCTGACAAACTTATGTCTTATCACTATGGTTTAATAAATCTAGCAAGATTAATATAGGAGGGGTTGAAATGGCATTTCTGAAATGTTCTGAATGCTCAAGCATGCTTAAAGCTGTTCAAATATCACATAGAATTAGTCAGGTTGGCGAGCAACGGAAGTTGGAGTATACACCAAATGGAATTAAATGTTCAGATTGGTCATCAGTCATAGCTAGCTATACAAATTATCCGGAAGGAGCTTATTGTCCAGATTGCCAAGCAGTTGTCCAACTGGAGAAGGATGAAATTCCTTTATGCGAGGATGCTAGAATACCCGGTGTTACAAGCAGTGAATTCTCAGCCCGTGATGTAGTGGAGAAGTTGAAAGTTCTGGCTAGTGAAGAAGAAGCGGAGGTATATGTACATACGTTGCCAGCTAAGGATGCTGTGTATGCGAATATTCCGGATTTCACGCCGCAACCGATCAGGGAAGCAATAACCCTTATGGGTATTAATCAACTCTATGTACATCAGAAACAAGCAGCGGAAGCCATTCAATCAGGGTCGAATGTGGTAATGGTTACTTCGACGTCTTCGGGGAAGACATTGTCATATAATCTTCCGATCTTAAGTCATCTTTACCATCATCCGAATGATAGAGCGCTGTATCTGTTCCCAACTAAGGCGCTGGCGAATGATCAGTTGGATCAAATCAAACGTTTTGGTACAAAAAAATTACCCGATCAGTCATCGCTAGATGAATGGTTTGAAACTAAATTGGACTTAGGTGAACGTACCATTCATATTGGGCGCATGGATGGAGATACGGAGAATGGACCAAGGCAAAGGATTATGGCGGAAGCTCAAGTATGGATGAGTAACCCGGATATGGTCCATTATTCTATACTTAGTCAGGTACAGATGTTGAAATATGCAAGCGGGCAGCATATTCGAAATTATCTTAAAAATCTTAAATTTATTGTGTTGGACGAGATGCATATGTATCGCGGTACGTTCGGTTCTCATGTAGCCCTGGTGCTTAGAAGGTTGCTAAAAGTATGCAGTGAGCTTGGAAATACAAATGATATCCAGATTATTACTAGCTCAGCTACGATTGATAATCCAGTGAGGTTGGCTCAAGATCTAACAGGTCTTAAAGAGTTCGTACTTATTGATACGGATGGTTCTGCGCATGAACATAAGGAGATTGTCCTATGGAACCCAGGAATATCGGCGGGGGAACAGGTGAGACGAGCGCCCTCTACGGATGCGATTACGATTGCGAAGCGGGTCATGACGGTCAATCAGAAAGTGATTAAGAGCATTATCTTTCAACCATCCCGGAGTCAAACGATGGTGTTCACTAGATATATCAAAGATGTATTAAGACAGCCTCTTCGCTTGCAGAAGGAGAAGGTTGAAGGGGAAAAGCTAGCAGTGTTCTATACTGGCATTTTGCCTAATGAAACTCGAAAGCGCATTATCGAACGTCTGAAATCTCATGATATTCACGTCATTATTACGACCAATGCGCTGGAGGTCGGTATAGATATTGGTGACTTGAGCTTAGCCGTCTTGGTTGGCTACCCTGGCTCCAAAGCGGCGTTCTCTCAGCAGATCGGGCGTGTTGGTCGTAAAGGGGAAGGCGTAGCCATTCTTCTATGGCAGGATGATCCACTTCAACAATATTACATGCGCAATCCACAGGAATTCCTTCATAAGGCACCTGAAGTGGTAAGAATTAATCCAACTAACTACAAGCTTTTAGCTCTTCACTTACCTTTACTAAAAGATGAACTTAGCCGAGATTTAACAGAAATAGATATGCAAAGTATGTTCCCTGACATGCACGAGGATTATATCCGATCCGTTCTGCAAACAGCATCTGCAGCGGAGATAGAAGAAGTGACTGCCGAGAAGAAGTTTAGTCTGCGTTCTATTTCAGGTCAGAGTTACAGCGTTTCAATCCGTGGACAAGATCATTCCGTAGTGGATGGTCTGGATGAATGGAGCGCCCTGCGAGATTTCCATGAAGGAGCGATTTATTGGACGCCAGGAGACCGAGCATACCGAGTGGACTCCATTAACCGCCGGAAGGGCGAAATTATTCTGTTGCCTATTCAGGAGTTAACGTACCATACTCAATCTTCCTATAAAGATACAATTGATATTATGCAAACGTATCAGAAGCACGATCTTGATGGGATTGAGATGGCGTATGGTGAACTGGAGATTAAGAGAAGTGTGTATGGATACAGAAAGTTGTTCTTCGGGCAAAAAGGTGATTCAGAGCAAGTAGCACTGAATCACCCCTATGTAACGAAGTTCGCTCCAGAAGGAACTTGGTTAACCGTGGATGATTCAGATTGGTTGCAGTTGAAAATGAAAGTACAGGAATGGGTAAAGGAGGATCGAACTGTAGAGCTGTTAATGGAGGGCTCTCTTCACGCGGCTCAGCATGCGATGACGTCGGTGATTCCAGATATGATTATATGCGATTCTAATGATTTCACTGGATTCTCCGCTAGTGGAATGTCTGCATTCGCCAATCGACCGATAATTGGGTTCTATGGTGAGAATGGCTCTGGACTCGGAACTATTGAGGCAATCTTTGAGAATACATCTAAGGTGATGCGTAAGGCGCTTGAACTTATTGAGAGTTGTCCTTGTAGTGAGGGATGTCCAAGCTGTGTTCAGCTTCCTGGTAAGTACAATGTGGAACTATTTAAGCCTGGTGCAACGATGCTACTGAAGGCTTTAATTGAGAGGAATGAATAACTATGCCTCTAATATGTCCATCTTGTGGAACAGAAAGACCATACGGGGATTTCGTACAAATTAGCTATAAAGCAGACCCTCAAGGTTATTGTCGGGAAATGATGCAACGAGCTAATGGGCTTCGATTAGCCGAGTGGCATTCTCTTGAATCTAGGGTTGATAGCTATAGTAATCAAGAGACTGGTATCTACTGTATTCATGATGGAAGCCCAATTATGGATGACATGCTTATGGGTGAAGAAGTCACGTTGTTACTTGATAGAAGACTTCCACTACAGCAGACTTTTAACAGTAGTATGCTAGTCCAACACCTATTGGATCTGAGTAAACGCATTCGTAGTGATGTACATGTCCATGAAATTGAAGAAGTAAAAGGCGTATATGATGAGCAGATAACGATGGCTGATTGGATGCGTAGGAAATTAGAAGCAATGGGTGTTCATAAGCTGTATGAGCATCAGGGGGAAGCGATTGAAGAGATAAGACAAGGACGCAATGTAGTCATTTGTACAAAGACTGCATCCGGTAAATCATTGGCTTATAACATACCGATAATGGAAAAACTCGTGGCCGATGCGGATGCTTGCGTACTCTATTTATCGCCATATAAGGCATTAGTTGAGGATCAATTTGCTCACCTTCAAGCATGGGCGGACTTAGACGATGAAATCGGAGATGGCATTCGAATGGATGGTTTCTCGAAGCTGATGGTCCATGGTAAAGAAGTAGCAGTTGGTCTTCTACACGGTCAACGAAATGTTGCTAAGCATATGAGGAAAGACCAAGCTTCTAATCTAGTTTATGAACAGGGTCGTTATTGGTTAACTAATGTTCACTATTTGCATCTTGTTCTTCAAAGTATAGTTTCACAAACTGGGAAGGCTTCGCAGTTAATACGATTTCTGAGAAATCTACGATATGTCGTCATAGATGAGTTGCATCAATATTCCGGTCTTATCGGTTCAAAAGTCTCGATGGTTATTCGTCGTATACGAATGTTATGTGAAAGATTAGGTAATAAGCAACTCCAATTCATCGCTTGCTCTGCTACCATTGCGAATCCAAAGTATTTGGCAGAGGAGCTGACAGGAAAAAGGGGCGTACAAGGTTTTCACGAGGTAATGGAAAGCAAAGCTCCTATTAAGAAAAAGGAGATACTTCTGTGGAATCCAGGTCTTGTTGACATGGAAACAAAACGTAGAGCGGTCGTTTCGGATCTCTACGATATTCTCAGAACTGTCTACAATAATGGACAGTGGCCTAGAAGTATCATCTTTGCAAGTAGTCGTCAACAAGCCCAGCTCCTTAGCCGAGAACTCAATATAATTATAAGGACACATCTTATTGATTGCGGCGTATTGGAATCGGATGAGAGTCAGGATCTGTTCCTTCCTTACCATGCTTATTTACCACAGGACATTAAAGAGCAAACGATTCGTAAGCTTGAACAAGGAGAAATCTTGGGCGTTGTTACGACGAGCGCTTTGGAGGTGGGGATTGATGTCAAGTGTCTAGATATATGCATATTGCTCGGATACCCTGGCTCGCAAGCATCCTTCTGGCAGCAAGCAGGTCGTATAGGGCGTAGTAGAGATGGCGTTGTAATCATGATGGTACAGGAGGAGCCACTACAACAATATTTTGCTCGTAATCCGATAGAGTTCTTCCAACAGTCTCCGGAATCGGCCTCTATTAACATTAACAATCCAAGATTATTGAAGGAGCACCTTGTCTATGCAGCACATGAGCAGGGAGGAACGATCACTAATGTACTTAATTATGTTCGCGCTTCAGTCCTTCGTAGAGAGGTCGTCGAAGCTGATGATCAATGGCAACTAGCTGAAAGAAAACTAGTATACTCGGGAGAGCCTCCAAAGTATCAGACGTTAATTACTATGGGAGAAACATATACAGTTGTGAGTAAGAATGGCTGGAACGAAACGATATTGTTTCAGAATGTGGATGCTCGATCCTTAATTAGAGACTATCATGTAGAGGCCATATTTCTGGGAACAGATAACCGTACCTTTTACAAGGTGAAGTGGATCGATAAAAGACAGAAGAAGGTCTTTGTGGAATCAGTACGATCGGACTACCATACGCGCGGCATTGTGCGTGATAGTATCGAGATTAATGATGTCATCAAACAGGTAATTGATGGAGATCAACTGAAAGCGAACATCGGAAACATTATCGTAAAAAGAAGCACGTTTGGTTACAAAAAGATATATACACACAGCACAAAACCACCGGAAACGGTACAGATTACGAATACCTATCCAGTTTCTTTTCAAACGGATGCCTTCTGGTTGTTGTGGGACGATCAAGGGAAAAGTCAGCTTAGAATTCTATTATTAGAGTTGCAGGAATCAGGGCATCTCACATTTGAGGAACTACTCGAGGGGAGTATACACACGGTTGAGCATGCGTTGGCTGCAGCTATTCCTGCCATTGTAAAGTGTAGCACAGCTGATTTCCAGCATGTATCTTTTCACTCGAGTTCTGCATTATTCGGGATGCCAGGATTGTTCTTCTATGATAGTCAAACTGGCGGAGGCTCAGGGATTGTAGAAGTTCTGGCAGAGAAGATTGGAGTACTGCTTGATAAGGCAGAGCTCTTGATAAGGAGTTGTAGCTGTTCGGATGGTTGTCCGTCCTGTATTCAGCTGTTCCGTTGTGAGAGGCAGAATGAGCCGCTACATAAGGCGGGTGGCTTGGTTGTGATTCGATTTCTTCAGAGATATTGTAAATGAACTTTGGGAGAGTGCTAATGTGAAAAAGGTAATTATTGCAATAATATTTCTATTTTTAATTTTTCCGGATGTTTCCCAAGCCAGAAGCACAAATATTTCATTGGCTATTAATGGATCCTACATTTCAGATGGAGCACCTCCTGTCATAATAAATGGATCTACTTACATCCCTCTTAGAAATTTATTTGAAAATATATATTTTACAGTTGAATATTATCCCTAATATAAAGAGGCGGTTGCTTGGTACAATAAAGGCGCATTTAAGATGGCTTTTAAGATTAACTCAAACGTTGTTAAAATTGAATCTAATTTTCTTGTCAGCAAATCAATAGATGTAAAAATTTCTGGAAATCCTATCCTTTATAAGGGCACTGTTTATGTTCCTTTGCGAGCGTTCGCCGAATTGTTTGGTGCAGATGTTAATTATAATAAATATACCTATACAGTATTATTCAACGTTACCGAAAATCAAATTAAAAACAGTATATTTCCAAGAGTTGGACTTACATTAGATGATTCCATCATAAAATCTGATTCTAACATACCACCAAATCCCAAAAAGATATTGACCGCTAAGGAAATTGCTAAATTGATGGATAGAGTAGGATTCGTTGTCGCATATGATACCGATGGACAACCTTATACTTCCGGTTCGGGTTTTTTAATAGGAAACGGTATGTTTATCACTAACTATCATGTTGCTGAAGGAAGTTCTGGTTTAATGGTGAAAATAGATGGCGAAATCTATGATACACGAGGTTGGTACTGGTTGGAGAATGCTGAGGTAGACATTTATGGGTCCATACTCTCAACTTCGTATAGTTCAGATGGATACACAACAGGCATATCGCCTAATCAATTCTTATCTATGCAAGCCGAACTTCCCGAAATAGGAGATAAAATATATGCAATTGGAAGCCCCCTTGGTTTAGAAAATTCCATATCAGATGGTATAGTATCTGGTATACGAACTATCGATGGTGTAACTATGATCCAACATACTGCGGATATTGATAGTGGTTCTTCAGGTGGAGCCTTGTTAAATGAATATGGAGAGGTTATTGGTATTACCTCCTCAGGATATAAAGGATCTAATTTGGAGTTTGCTATCCCCATTAAATACGTTCAGGATGAACTCTCAAAATAGCACCATCTAAAAAACAAACTATTTATGAAAGATTGTAATATGAAGTGCCACAGATGCTAAGAGGAGAATAATGATTGAGATATGCTACGTAGAGCGTAAATGAGATGGTATAACACAGATCTATCTGATCAATACAAAACCATTAAACGGATGGAAGCTTCTATTGGTGGTTACTTTGGTTCAAGCTATTCTCTCGAAGTCGAATTTATAACACGAAAGATGACTTGTGAAGTAAGAGAAGATGGTAATGTGGAACCAATTTTATCTCTCCAAATGGATAATGAAGGTATTGTTAAATTAAGAGTAGAGTTGACTAAGTGCCGCATTTTGGATTGTAAGGTTGAATATATTGATCCTGAATCGTTGGATGGAACACAGTGGAGTCTGGACATCGAGTTAGATGATAGAACCATACAAATCTATGGAAGTAATGCGTATCCAAAAGAATGAAAAGGATTCTGCAAAGTTATACAGAAGTTAACGGGTAAACCGTTTGAGTAATGAGGGACTTTAGAGAAGACATTTCCTTATATCCAATCAGTCTCCGACTAAAGCTTTCAAACTTTAATAAAAGCCAATATAATACACCCATAATTTGTCGAATTTCGTTTTATAATAAAGGGAATAGGAACTTGATGGCGAAATATTTGGTATCACTGGTATGAAAGGAATAATTATCAAATGATTAAAACATTCGAATGCCCAGAATGTGGTCAATTAAATAATGTGGATACTCAAAAATTCTCTCAAGCATTGTGTGGTTCTTGTAAGGTTAAATTTAGTAGTGAAGTCGCTTTAGGTGTATATGAGTCAAATAATGAATTAGCTGCAGCTCTTGAGATTAATAGCGATTTTTCTCAAACTGAAAAACTGGATGTGGACTCTTGGACTTCCAAAATTGGTGGAAGTGAAAAAAAAGAGAAGTATGTAAAAAGGGAGTTTTTAAAAAAGATTAAAAAACATGCATCCAAAATCCCTTTTGCAAAAGATGCAGTATCTATGTACTTCTGTGCGGTGGACAGCAAAACGCCATTAACAGCAAGACTAACAGCTTTTGGTGCACTCGCCTATATCGTACTTCCTTTTGACCTCATTCCTGATGTATTAATAGGTGTGGGGTATACGGATGATGCTGCAGCTTTTTGGACGGCATATAAAATTATTAGCATCCACATTACGGATGAACATCGAAAGCAATCGCAAGAATGGTTTGTAAAATAATAAAAAAGAGCTGGAGATAGGTTAATACCAATGTCGGTCCCCGATATGAATATCCTTTAACTCATCACTGTTCTACAAAGGTGGCTATTGAGTTGATATGCATATCAATTGAAGTTCACCGCTGAGCCGAGCGAAACCCAGGTATCTACTCCTGCATTTCGCTCGGCTCCTTGACTCTATTTGGATTAGCTTTTAATTAGTCCTGCATTTATTTCGCTTTTCAGTTCTTTTAGAGGCGTATACCATAAATCACTTGTGAGTACTTCCAACCATTCTGCCCCTGGGTTCGTTGTACTTCATTAATCATGGAAGTGAAATATGGAGCAGAGAGAAACATATAGCAAGCTTCATCATCTATCTCTGGTAATTCTTCAACGACTCCACTCACCCAGTGGCGTAACAACTGGATTATTCATACATCACCTGCAGGGTTTATAAGAATCGCAATGTCCTGTTCAATGACACTGAATGTTGCATCAGTTTCTATACCGCATTGTTCTCTCGTCCAGAAAAGAGTTTAGGAAATTGATGAACTTCCGTTCATAATCATCGAATAAATAAGAAAATCTAAACGTCGTTGTATGGCTCTCCAGAAGAACGAAGAATTCAGAATAGACACAATCATCTCCCCATATTCCTCTAAAAGACTTTGATCATCTAAGATTGTTTTGAAATGCTGCCAGCAAGAAGCTTGATTTTTATGTGGAATGGTTGATAGATTTTCATTGGTTAATGACAATGATCTTATCTCCTTCGATTTTCTGTGTTATTTAGGCTGCCTCTCTCACACAATATACATAGGGGTCTCGTGGAACTTTTATCATACTAAAAGTAATTGAAAGGAAGGTGAGCGGGCAATAAGAATAATAAGTTGGAATTGTAATCAAGCATTTAGAAATAAGGCGAAATATTTGTTGGAGTTTGATGCTGATATGTATGTGATTCAGGAGAGCGAAGACACCTCTAAGTTGAATATTGAAGAGTTGAAATCATACCCGAATAGAATCTGGATTGGTAACAATAATAATAAAGGTCTATTAGTCGTTGCTAAAGAAAATATTAATATTGAAATTCAAAAAGAATATAATCCTTTATTTAGATATATACTGCCAGTTAAGGTGAGTGGTCAATACGCTTTTAATTTATTCGCAGTATGGGCACAAAACGATATTAATGATAGAAATAATCGTTATATCGGACAAGTGTGGTTAGCAATACAGGAATATAAGCATCTACTTCAAAAAGATACCATCTTGATAGGAGACTTTAATAGTAATACTATATGGGACAAGGGACATTTAAAGACAGGAAATCATTCAAAAGTTGTGGAATTTCTAGAAAATAATTATATTACGAGTTTATATCATCGTTTAACGCAAGAGAAGCAAGGGGAAGAGCGTACAAACACCCTTGCGTTCAGAAAGGATATGATGAATCAATTTCATATCGATTACTGTTTTTTGTCACAGTCATTTATAAATGAGAATACTAAGATCAACATCTTGGGATTTGTGGATTGGATCGCAAAAAGTGATCATGTTCCAATGGTAATAGATACAAGTGGATCGACTGAGTAAGATAATCACTCGGATCAAAATATTCAGTGAACCGTAGTTCTACTCCACATGGAGTGGAATTAATAAATTCGATTTTACAGCTACTTGATCTTAATGAGGAGCCCAATAGATTTACCTCTAGAGAAAATATTAATATCCCTCAATACTCATATTGCCCATGTAGGGATCTCTACGCAATGGCTGCGGCACGATCGTTTCACTTTTTCTTTGAAAGGATAACACCAGTCGTCGATACCTTCGATTACAACCTGGCGCCTATCTTCATTTGCCGCATAGTAATTAACTTTCTCAGCTAATTCTTTCTCGGAATAAATACCATATTCACCGCAGTCGATATGTGTATTGCAATAAAAGAAGCCATTCAAGTACAAACTCTCATCGCTTTTATCAGCAATGTCTTCGCAGTATAGGGCCTCACATCGATGCGACTCGATGATACGTATTTCTTGATCATACCTTTCGAAATATGGTTTGAATACTTCATATACCTCAGTGGCGTCCTCATTGTTGTTAAATACTAAATTACAACCCCAGTGAATAGGATGGGCATAATTCTTAATGATATCATGCAAGTCCTCTCCGTAACCATCCAAATATAGTGCTATAGTAATCTTGTCGTACATCATCTCGTCATAAGGTGTATCGGTTGAACCATATTTTGCATACAGGCCTAAATTGGTAGATAACCAATAATATGTTTTGCGGTTCGGACGCCAAGCTAGTATCTTCTGCTGTAATTCTTTTAGTTTCCAGATGTATTGGTAAATTTCTTGTGCATAGATGCCATCATCTCCCTCAGATTGGAAGAATTCGTAGTAATCATCGATGATCTCATCAATTCCTTCATACATCTCATCTATTTCACACTCCTGATTATTCTCTGCTGAGGATAATGTAAGCTCCCAGTTTTCAAATAGATCGATATAGTCTCTTCGGATGCCCAAATATTGATCTTCATAAGGATATGGGTCATAGGAGATATCATTAAAACGATCAAGACAATCCTCGCCACAATACAGTTCTCCGTTAAGGTTGATAATGTACTTTTCGTCTAATCCCTTTAAACAGTGTCTACATACTTTAGGTATCCACATATTGATTTGATTCTTACTATTTTTATAATACACAGGTATCTTGTAGAACTTTTATTCTCTTTCATAGGTCTAAAGTTCGGTATGAATAGAGGGAATTACTTCCTTTATGCCGAATCATAGGAACATGCGAAATGATCAACGGAGGCGTAACAATGGCTAGGAATAAAAGCAGAGGAAGTCAGATGAATGAAATGATTACTGGGTTTATAGGACTTGTATTGTTGGGTTCGATGGCGGGAACATATATCTTAACGAAATCTATAGAAATATCGATTATTGTAGGTGGTTTGGTGTTTTCTTTCCTTACATCCCTTCTTATCATTCGAAAATTAAATAGTCAGAAACGTATTAAAAATTCTGGAATCGCTGATATAGACAAGATGGAAGGTATCGAATTTGAACATTATCTAGGACATCTATTCCGTGCCCAGGGATACAAAGCAGAAGTGACGAAAGCGGCAGGCGATTATGGCGCAGATCTTATCATCCAAAAAGATAGCAAGAAGATTGTTGTGCAGGCCAAGCGCTACAGTAAGAACGTAGGTATTAAAGCAGTGCAAGAAGCACAAGCATCCATTGCTCATTATGGAGCTGTTGAGGCATGGGTCGTATCCAATAGTGATTACACCGTTGCTGCTTATGAACTGGCCAAGTCTAATGTAGTTAAATTAATTAATCGAGAAGGCTTGATCCAAATGATTCTATCTATTGAGGCTGGTGAGGGTTTATTATCCAAAGCAGTTGTTGTGGAAGAGAAGAACATAGTTGTTGATGGAGTTGATACTACGATGCTAAACCCTATCGCTGATATAGCGGGAATACCTATTGTGGATGAAATAATATGTCCAAAATGCAATTCCAAGCTCGTGTTACGGAATGGACCCAGAGGTCAGTTCTATGGGTGTACCAGCTTCCCTAAATGCCGGCACACGAAGCGGTTGGAAGTCAGTTAGTGAAAGAAAGAGTGATTATATTATAGCGGATTCAACAACTATAGAACAAGAACCGATAGCGGAGACATTCATTAGTGAACAAAAGGATCCTACGCGTGAGCTTACTGAGCAGCCGAATAAGGAATTAGGCAAGGAAGATTCGACTTTTGGACTTGGAAGCGACAAGGAAACTGTAAATAAGTTGATGGGTACACCGGACAGTATACAATCTTATGAAATGATAGGGGACATTTGGGGTTATGGTTTGTCTCAAATTGATTTTGATGTAAGCGGAAAAGTCAAAGGGTGGAGTAATCATAGCAATAACCTATATTTAGAACCGTAGAATTCTATTAAACCAGAGAGTGAACTGGAGTTTATATAATAGTAAATTACAGGAGGAAGGTAATTATGTCACATAATCAACGCATGCAAAAATGGTTGAAGCAAGTGGAAGAAGGTAATAGCAAAAATCCAAGTTCACCGACTCCAATTCTAGATCACATTCAGCAACCGAATATAATTCGTCAAGAAATAGTGTATATCCCACAGGTATCGCTTTATGTTGGATTTTGGAGTCGTGTATTTGCATTTTTTCTGGATTCGTTGATTCTAAGCATATTTTTTTATCTTTTTCATACTCATTTATTAATTGAAATTTTAATAGGTGTCTTTTACTATACATACTGGCCTTCGACCCACATGCAGGGGACTTTTGGAAAAGTGGCTATCGGTGCTAAAATAGTAGATGTGAACGGTAATCGTTTAACGTATGTACATTCATGTGGACGTTTTCTTGCACAGCTCCTGTCTGGCAGCTTATTTCTAATAGGATATTTTATGGTAGCCTTCCACGCTAAAAAAAGAGGAATGCACGATATGATGGCCGATACATATGTGGTTAATAAATAATTAATGAAATAATTTGAAGTGGGGATAAGAATTGAATTGTTGACGATTGTTTAACAACTGATTTATTATTTAAGGAACAGTTCCCACCCGCACCTCTTCACAATGTGTCCCAGGTTGGGGCGTTTTTATATTGCAGGGGTATTATGAAATGAAATATTCCTAGTAGCTCTTCCTTAACCATTTCCATCTAAAAATAAACCCACCCGAACAAAAGTTCGCTGACATCTATCTGTCAGCGGACTTTTGTTATATTAGGTCTACAATATAACCCCTCAAGATAGCTACGGTAAAAAGATACCCAGAAAGGACGGATAAGATGAAAATATTCCACACGGCAGATTGGCATTTAGGCAAGCTGGTACAAGGCGTATATATGACGGAGGATCAGCAATATATTTTGGAGCAATTGATGAAGGATATAGAGACGGAGAAGCCGGATGTTATCGTTATCGCGGGTGATCTATACGATCGTGCGATTCCGCCGACGGAAGCTGTACAACTACTGGATCGAGTGTTAGAAAGAATTATACTTCAGATGAGAATTCCTGTACTAGCGGTTGCGGGGAATCATGATAGTCCGAGCCGGCTTGATTTCGGTAGCAGCATTATGAAGTCATCAGGACTATATATCACAGGTGAACTTACGGATCCATTGAAACCCATAGTGTTGAGTGATGAGCACGGTGAGGTCCATTTCCATCTCATTCCTTATATGGAGCCTGGGAAGGTACGCTATATCCTGGGCGATGATAGTATCACAACACATGATGATGCCATGCGGAAGATCACGGAGACGATCATAGCAACCATGGACCCGAGCGCTCGTCACGTGTTCGTCGGACATGCCTTTGTAACGCCTGGCGGTGAAGCTCAGGATAATACAAGCGACTCGGAACGACCTTTATCCATCGGTGGGGCTGAACACGTAAGCGCCAAACATTTTGACGGATTCAACTATACGGCACTAGGTCACCTGCATCAGGCGCATCATGTTGGTAACGAAACGGTCCGATATGCTGGCTCGCCTTTGAAGTACTCCATTTCGGAAGAACATCATAACAAAGGATATTTAATTGTTGAGCTAGATCAACACGGAAGCATTACAACCGAGAAAAAAGAGTTATTACCACAACATGACATGCGGACGGTAGAAGGACTGATTGCGGACATCGAAAGCCAACCGATTAATGAAGATTATGTGTTCGTTCGCTTGCTTGATGAAGCCTTAGTATTATCTCCAATGGAACGGGTTCGTTCGGTCTATCCAAATGCCATGCATGTACAACGGAAGATGGCCATTCAAGAGCTGAGCGAGGAATCTCTAGGAGTTGATGGACGAGCTAAAATGGATGGGCTTTCGCTGTTCAAATCATTTTATAAAGAAGTGTGTGCAACGGAACTTTCACCAGAAACCGAGAAATTGTTTATCGAAACCTTGCAAGAAATATCTGAGAAAGAGGGTGAGCGATATGAAACCGTTGAAGCTAACGATGACGGCGTTCGGGCCGTATAAGGATATAGAAGTAATTGATTTCTCCGAACTGAAGGATAACCGTTTATTTGTCGTATCTGGAAATACGGGAGCGGGGAAAACCTCCATATTTGATGCTATCAGTTTTGGGTTATACGGAGATGCAAGCGGGGAGGATCGAAACGACAGTAGAATGCTTCGCAGTCATTTCGCCAATGATCAAATGCATACATCCGTTGATTTGGAATTCTGCTTGAAAGGTCGGACATACCGTGTGTTTCGACAGTTAGCCCATGTGAAGTTAGGAAATAAAGGTGCAACGGGTGAGAGAAACGAGCTATACGAAATCAAGAGTGGAGAAGATGTTCCGATTACGGACCGCTTTATCGTATCGCAGGTGGATGAGAAGATTCGCGAAATCATTGGACTCACGAAGGATCAGTTCAGCCAAATCGTCATGCTTCCACAGGGTGAATTCCGCAAGCTGTTAACCTCGGAGACAGAGAATAAAGAAGAGATATTGCGTCGTATTTTTAAGACGGGATTGTACAAAGATGTCACCGAAAAACTAAATGAAAAACGAAAGGAAATGCAGCATTTCTGCTCGGAGCTGGTAAGTATTCGGGAGTTTCATATTAGCAATGTGAAGGGATCATTGGCCGGGCGCGAAGACTCTGATCTGTATAACGTATTTCAACAAGAACATAAGAATACGTATCAAGTACTTGAAGCATTAGATAAAGAGATTCATTATTATGTTCAACAAATGAAAGAAAAGAAACAACGACTGCAATCTGAAACTACCAAACTTCAAGACAATACGATCTTATTTCATCAAGCACAGACGGTGAACGAGCAATTGGATCTTTTGAATCGAAAAATCACTATTTGGCAGCAGCTTGTCGAACAAGATAACGAGTTCAAGCAAAAGAAGGTGCAATTATCTCTCGCTGAGCAAGCAGTTCACTTTCATGTCTATGAGCGGCATCACGCCGAATCAATGGAAGAACTGTCACGTAAGATTAAGCTCTTCGAAGATGCACTTGCTGAATTAATGCAGGCAGAGGAATCTCTCAATAAGTCTATTGTCATTTACGAGCAAGAAGAGAACAAGGAAGGATTAAGAGAACAAGCTTTGCGCGATCTGGATCGTCTCCAAGGATTCTTGCCAACAGTAAAGGAAATAGATCAGAAGCAACAACGGGTATCAACTCTTACGATAGAAGTAGAATCCTTGTCGAAACAACATGCGGATACCCAGAATATAATAGAGACCCATCAAACTGAACGAACGGCTAAAGCTGCTCAAATCAAGGATTTAGAAGAAAAGGTGCATCATTTACCTGAAAAGACAGAGAAGCTTAATCTTCTAAGGCAGCAAGCCGCATTGATACAAGATTACTTTGTTTTCCTACAAAAATTCACTAAAGGACAAGAAGAAGAAAGAGAGTGTAGTATAATATTTGAACAAGCGAATCAAGCGTATTCTATCGTGGAGGACCGCTGGATTGAGGGTCAAGCAGGATTGCTCGCAAGTCATCTTCACGATGGTGATCATTGCCCGGTTTGCGGAAGCGTGGACCATCCAAAGAAAGCAGCTGCAACTGGGGACATCCCTACGAAAGAAGAGCTTGAGATGTTACGTAAGGATAAATCAATAACTGAAAAGAGACACCTTGAAGCAAAGGCAACTCTTACAGCTACAGAACAGCAAATGAAGGAGAAACAGCTTCAATTGATTGAACAGGGCTTAAGAATAGAAGGTATTGAGCATATTTATTCTGAGTTAGTGAAGGAAGGAAAAGCGCTTTCTGAAGAGGAGAAGCAGTTGAAAGAAGATAACACCAAGCTAGCTCCGCTTAAAAAAGTGTTGAATACGTTAGATGTCAAAATAGATGAAATGCGTAAATATAGTGAAACTATTCTGGTGATCTTCCATGAGAAGAAGACAGAATATGCGACAGAGAAGGCGCTATTCGTTCAATCATTATCCATCTTGCCAGAAGATGTGAGAAGTCTAGAGAAGCTAGAACAGCACATCCAAGTGGTGGTAGACAACAAGAAGCAACTAGAGGTTGCATGGAAGATGGCACAAAAGCAATACCAAGAGGCCAATGAACGGAGTACTAAGGCAGTTACAAGCCGCGACCATGCGGAGGTTCTGAAGAAAGAGGCGATTGTCCATAAGGAACAAGCTAACCAGAGTTATATCGAAGCGTTAGAGCAGGGCGGATTTACGACTGAAGAAGCCTATAAAGCAGCGAAAATGATTGACGAAGTACAAGTGGCATTGAAACATGAGATTGAAGTGTATAAAACATCATTAGCATCGATAAGCAAGCAGATTGAGGAATTAGATGCGTCGCTTCTTGGCAAAGAACGCCAAGATCTTGTCTTGCTACAGGAGCAACTGAAGGAGTTGGAATTATTCATAGAAATTCTTCGTGGTGAGTTTATGCAAGCCGAGAATAATCATGATAAGGGGACTGAACTTAAGGAGAATATACAATTGGCTGAGAGCATTTGTCAGGATGCCGAACGCAAGCATCTACTGGTTAAAGATTTATATGATGTGGTACGTGGAGAAAATGGTAAAAAGATCTCTTTCGAACGCTATCTGCAAATTGAATTTTTGGAGAAGATTATTGGTAATGCGAACCTCCGATTACAAAAAATATCGGGAGGACAATATTACCTTGTTCGGAGCGATCGTATGGAGAAACGAGGCAAGCAAAGTGGTCTTGGATTTGATGTGTATGACAATTATACTGGTCAGTTGAGGGACGTGAAGACATTATCTGGTGGAGAAAAGTTCAATGCCTCATTATGTTTAGCACTGGGAATGGCAGATGTCATTCAATCTTATGAAGGTGGTGTTTCGCTAGAAACGATGTTTATTGATGAGGGTTTTGGTTCTCTAGATGAAGAGTCATTGAATAAAGCCATTGATATTCTGATTGACTTGCAGCAATCCGGTCGAATGATAGGCGTTATCTCACATGTTCAGGAGCTAAAGCAAGCGATACCTGCGATCTTGGAAGTAAAGAAGACTAGAGAGGGATACAGTTATACTGAATTTCATGTAAGTTAGTTCATCGTGAGTTCTTATCCTAAGATAGATTTCTCAATACCTCGCCTTTGGCGAGATTATTTTATCACACTCATTGTTCAAACTTACGTTTGCTGACAAGCTATTGACCTATCTATATGATTTATCCCAAACCTATACGGGTAATAATTAACAATATATAAAGGATGCAAACATGAGTATGGAGATATAGGCGCTAATTATGGGGTCATCGTGGATGAAGGCGATGATTCCGCGTCATTCTATAGCCACCCTAATATTAGGTAACCGAGTAATATTACTTCTATCTCTAGGGTAAAATAACGAACACAAGGTTCAACTTGAAACAAAGGTAATAGGGGGTGTGGAGTGAATCACTTTAATGAAGTCTTTATTCAGATCCTTATTTTGCTAGCCATCTCTATGGGTATCATTGCAATCGCAAAAAAAGCCAACCAACCTTATTCCATAGCCTTAGTCTTGACAGGGTTATTGCTTGGATTTGTACATATTCCGGTCTTGGAGCATGCAGAAGCTTTTATAACACAATCTCATATATTCCAGGCCATTATCATTTCATTGTTTCTTCCAATACTGTTGGGAGATGCCACGCTGAAGCTACCCATCTCCCACCTTCGAGAGCAGAGTAAGCCCGTTCTGGCATTAGCTTTGGGAGGAACACTATTGTCTTATTTAATCATTGGCTTGCTGATTTATATGACGCTTGGGCTGCCGTTAACGGTTGCCTTTACATTTGCGGCATTGATGAGCGCTACAGATCCGATCAGTGTGATTTCCATTTTCAAATCATTAGGGGTTCCTCGAAATATGGTTACAATTATTGAAGGGGAGTCCATTTTTAATGATGGGATTGCTGTTGTATTGTTCCAAATCTCTTCTGTTTACCTGCTAACTTATATGGAAATGGGCTGGATAGGGATGGGCAGTGGTATTTTGTTGTTTCTGAAATTTGCTGTGGGTGGAATTCTAATTGGTGCGGTCTTAGGCTATTTATTCTCCCAACTAATTCGGCTGTATGACGATTATCCTTTGGAGATTGGCTTTTCTATGCTTTTATTCTTTGGAAGTTATTTCATAGCGGAGCATTTCGAGGTGTCTGGCGTTATTGCGGTTGCCGTTAGTGGATTGATTTTTGGAAATTATGGCTCACGTATTGGCATGTCTGCAACAACTAAAATGAATATCAATTCTTTCTGGGACGTAGTGACATTACTTGCTAATTCACTTATTTTCCTAATGATTGGACTTGAAATAAAAAATATTGATTTTTCAGATAAATGGGTACTCATAGCGATTGCCATAGCGATTGTACTTATTGGGCGAACACTGGCAGTATATACAAGTCTGATGTTTCTAAAAGGATTTCAGCGATCATGGAAAGTTATCTTGAACTGGGGTGGGGTCAAAGGAAGCCTCTCCATCGCGTTAGCGCTAAGTCTGCCACCATCCTTTGAAGGAAGAGAAGATATTTTAGTTCTTACATTTAGTGTGGTTCTATTCTCTTTGCTGGTTCAAGGTCTGACGATTCGTCCTCTAGTGCGGATTCTTGGAGTCACACAGGAAAAAGAGAGGGTATAATACGATTCCTATTAAAAGTTCCGGGCGAATTTATATCGCTGCAATTGTAATCGGACGAGAATAAGTTCACGAAAGAAATAGGCAACTTTCTGTTCGAAATCGAACTAGAAAGTTGCCTGTTCTTTTAAAATGATTATTTATAGAATGATTTCATTACATTATAGATCAATGTGGCGCTTTCAGCGCGTGTAGCCGTATTGGCCGGAGCTAGTGTGCTAGACGTTGTGCCTCGCATCCAACCAAGCTCAACAGCAACATTCATTGCCTGATCTGCCCAAGGGCTTATCGCAGGAGTGTCTCCATATTGTAATTGTATTCCTTCTACATTTGGAAGTCCGTATGCTTTTTCATATGCACGTACAAGCATTACAGTCATCTGTTCACGTGAGATGGAAGCATGTGGGTCGAATTGATCCATCGATATACCATTTACAACACCAGCAGCTACAGCCGTTGCAACATCCGCTGCATACCAAGCATCTGGCTTTATATCTTTGAATTTGGCTTGCGTTGAGTCACTTGATTCAAGTTCGAACGCGCGTACAATCATCGCAACGAACTGAGCCCTTGTCAGTGTTTGCGTTGGACCAAATTCAGCTTCAGTGATACCTTTGAATACATGTTTGGCACTCAATACCCGAATGGCTATGTCAGCCCAATGGTTGGTTGATACGTCTACGAAAGACTTGTTATACTCGAACACACCGTAATTTCCAACACTAGTTACTTCGGCTTCCAACCATTTGCCGTTTCTTTGACCTCCAACGAAATTCAGCTTACCATCTTGACCTATATAGTAGATGCCAAGTAGCTTACCATCGATTTGTTCGCCAATATCGATCTGTATTTTCACTGGCGCCTTAAACTTCGGATAAGGAAGCAATGAACCCGATGATAGTCTAAGATTCAACCCTAAAGGTATAATTGCACTAGCTAACTTTATCTGAACATGCTCTCCGCTCTGTACACTGTTAGCCAAATCCTTCGTTTGTTCTGTACTTAGTTGACCTAAGTTGAGGGAGATGAACGAATTAGGGTGCTGTTTAGAGCCGAGTGTGCTTGCAAGATCTTCTAGCACAGCGACTGGCAATGTAATGATGTTATTATTCTGAACAATTTGTAGCATTCCACCAGCAATTAATTCAGCTGCATTTGCAGGTAGTAGTAATTCATTCGTATTACTGTTCACCACAATCACGGCTGGTCCTTGCTGAGAGCTTAACTGGCTCGCAGACACCACTTGTGTTGTTTCATTCTTAGAGTCAACAGGTGGTGTTGGTGTGATAGGATTGGGTGTATCCACGGGTGGATTCGTAGGATATACAGGATCCACCGGATCTACAGGAGGATCCACTGGGTCTACAGGATCTACAGGATCTACAGGGTCCACAGGGTCCACAGGATCTACAGGGTCCACAGGATCTTGTTTTCTAGGTAGTTTGAATAGTTTTGCATTCTCTACGTAATAGATATCTCCGTTATCGGACATTGTCATTAAATTGATCGTTTTACCAATCAACAGTTGCTTAGCATTTAATGTTTCTGGATCAATCATGAATAATTTTCGTCCAATGGTTGAATACAGCATCCCATCATGATCCCAACGTAGATGATATGGACGATATTTACTCGTTGTATTAGGTGATGTGGTAATGATCTTACTCTTCACAATATTCATTGTTTCGGGATCCATGGCGAAGATGGCTGCCTTGTAACCTATCGTTGCATTCACAAAGCTATCCATTACACCCCATATCAGACCGTCGGGGCCAACAGACAATTCGCCAATGATTTGAACTTTACTATCAATTCCTTCAACCTTGGGAGTGAATGAATTCTCGATTGTTTTCGTATCGAAATTGAAACGGAATACAGTAGCATTATCTTGCAGGGGAGCTGGAGTTGCACTTCCGCTGCCGCTGAATGCGGTTGTACTTCCAAACAATTTACCATTATGATATGCCAGACCAATAATAGTTCGGTTGTCGGCAGGATTACTAATGGTTTCAGATGTTACACCTATGATCTTGTTCTGAGAATCTTTCGTTTCTTCGATAATCGTCAATGACCCATCGAACCGACTACCTGATGGGAATGTGCCGACGAATAACTTACCATCGCCACCCGTCATGACATAAGGGCGGTTTTGATCTTCAATTTTCAATGCAAGCCCCGGATTTCCCCAACCGAATTGATTATATTGAAGTGGCTCTGATAAATCCATACGATACATTTTGGCACCCGTATAGGTTCCGAAATAAGCCGCTCCATTAAAGAAACCGATGCTTTCAGGTTGATGGAACGTTGGATAATCATGAATTACTTTTTTGCTAGCAATATCATATATACTCATCCCGCGTTGGAAGCCGCCCATATATAATAGTCCATCATGATGTTCCAAGGTATTGATTGGAGTCCCTATAACTGGGAGTTGTGCTACATGTGATTCATATTCTCCGCTTGCCGGATCAAAAATAATAGTCTCACCATAAGCTGCCATACTGTATAGCACGTTACGACCTGCAAAACGTCCGGAATCAGGCGTTATCCAATGGTGTGCTTTGAAATCTGTATCAGGAAGCGCTTGCGTAATAGCGGCAACTAACGTGGGTTCACTATTTGTCACCATATTGTAGCTATATAGTTGCTCACCTAGTTTGTAGTAAATAATATTAGGCTCTGTTGTGGACGGTGGAGATATTTTGTTTTGAAATGGAAGCTCTCTTACGAATGTATAGTTAGCATCTTCTTTCAGAACATATACTCGATCGCCTGCATAGACGAATAGATGTCCGTTGTAGATATCTACAGCTGAAAGTGTCTTTTTCTGACCGCTAATCGGCGGTATTTGAATTTCAGTTATCGCCTTCGTTGAACGATCAATTCGCATAAGGTGAGCCATTTCACCTACTCCGGCATACACATATTGATCTGTTACGCCGAGTCCTCGTACATATTTCTGACCAGCTTTACTTACGCCAAGGTCTGTAAATGTAGCCTGAGCGATATCATATTCGAATACCTTTCCCATATTCGTGGCATGGAATGTACTTCCATATATTTTGCCATCATTGCTTGCCTTAATATCATAGATCGTTGTATTTCCGGTAGGGTTAATTCCCAAGTTCTCTATTCTTTTATCTTGGACCATGTAGCGGTAGAGCTTAGCAGAAGATCCGAAATAAATATTGCCATCTGATCCTGTTGCAATTCCCCACACCGGGTCATTCGCGCCAGCTACGCGTTCGGTGAATTTCTGTTCACCCGTAATGGCATCGACGACTGTAAAAGCACTTGGTGAGCCCGTCGTTGTAATATACTGTTCGTATTTGCCATCGGGTCCCATGCCAAAGGTAGCTGCTTGTGACAATCCAATCTTCACCATTTCACCAAGATCCACAGCTTGATCCTCATAGGGTGCATCGAGTTCAACGCTTACAGTTTCTATCTTTTTCTCAAAGACCACATCATCGATATATACCTTGGTACCTGCACCAGCAGGCGATTTATAGTACCAGATCTCTGCATGAGAGGCCGTTGTAGGTGCGAACACTTCCAATTCCTTCATTTCCCATGTCATGGGGTTATTAGCCAGAATATTGCTATCTCCAACGAACTTTCCGGTATTGTCATAATACTTCACATAAATACCTACACTTTTGGCAGCAGCATAGACAGCTGTGGTTACTCGAT
Organism: Paenibacillus sp. CMAA1364; assembly: GCF_054373195.1. Lineage (NCBI taxonomy): Bacteria > Bacillati > Bacillota > Bacilli > Caryophanales > Paenibacillaceae > Paenibacillus > Paenibacillus sp. CMAA1364. Next base: position 111,287 of record NZ_JBITNB010000002.1, read on the forward strand.
AAAAGTTACCTCCTTCAATTGGAATCTTATTACTTTTAAACTCGATTCCTTTCTTCGGACTATGATCTTCCAGCTTCAAGCTACGCAATCCAGATTTAACATAAGTAATGTCAGTGACAGATACGGCTTCAGTAAGAAATCCGTCATCTACACCCGTAATGTTAATATTCCATCCTGGAAAGCTACCATCATCATTAACCTGTTCAAACCCCGGATTGTCGATATTAACCTTCTCGTACGTAACGCTGGGTTGTGCTTGCGCCTTCTGCGTCATTGGTGTAATAACGGGTAGAGCAAGCAACATACTGAGCATTATTATAATAACTCGTTTCGATTTCAAATGAAGTTCCTCCCTTTTGCTAGAATATTTTATGTTTCAATCTAGGCTATACTATATAGCCTAGATATTAATGACAGCGCTGTCAACAGTATAATAGTAAGTTATTAAAGACTATTTATCGATTTGCATGTGCAAGGATATATAAAGTGATAGATTAACTGATTTATCGACTATACCTACAAATATCATTTCATCATATTTTTATTTTGTGGTAAACTCCATGGAAGATACTTCTTTTTTCAAAGATAAGATATAAGTAAATGAGGCGAAATCATGGTAAGACCAACTCAAACGGAGTTTAATCAACGGATTCAGCTGTTAGTCGTTCAACTTCGAGACCAAATATACAATGGTTGGATCCAACCGAATGATTACCTTCCTTCGGAGGTACGTTTAGGGGAACAATATCATTTGAATAAAGAATCAGTAAGGCGTGCATTGGATGGGCTCGTCAATGAAGGTTTGATAACGAAAGTGCGTCGTGTGGGCAATCAAGTTAATGATCCTTCCATGTGGTTAAGGGGATCTCATTGCCCTGAGGATAGTGATAGTTCCACCATAACCAATACGAATGCAATTGAATTCGGGCAAACGACACTTCGTTTCGCTTATCATCCATCTTTACTTAAAGAAGCGGATTTACAACAGCTAGTGGATTCATTCGAGAATACCCATTCGGGTGTACGCATACATATGATGCCGACAGCTTTTCCGATGGAGTATGCAGATCACGGACTAGCAGATGTAGTGAGCGTTACTTCTTGGGACACGATGAAACGTCGAAATCATTCTTCACACCATGCGGGTCTGAGTCATTTAACTTCTCTACCTTATAACGATGTAGCTAGTCCAATACTGAATATACCTTTTCTAGATCCTCATTCGTCGAACAATCAACGTCTAATGGCGACACCATTCTTGTTCTCACCACTTGTTCTTTGTTATAATCGTGCGCACTTTGAGGAATGCGATATAGAGATGCCAGATAGTAGTTGGACTTGGTATACACTGTTAAAAGCTGTTCGAAAGCTTACAAATCAATTAGATGTATGGGGTTTTGCAACGCATATTCAATCGATCAATCGCTGGCCGATCTTCTTGTTACAGAATGGATTTCGTTTCAACTCAGATGAGTCAGGAAAGCGTGCGATTTATGATCCAGCACTATGGGAAGGGTTACGAATAGCACGTGACCTTATTCACAAACAAGGAAGACCAATATCGTTGTGGACGGAGGATAATTCCGATATAGAACAATTATTTCTTGAGGGTAATGCTTCTATTATCCTGACAACGTACTTCGGTCTCAATCGGCTACATAAATCGAATCTGGATTATGCGTTAGCACCATTGCCGACGCTTACCAATGCGGATACACTGGTGCTTGTCACAGGTCTATCTGTTCATAGAGACTCCCCGCAGCAAGAACTAGCCAACCGATTTGTGGATTACTTAAGTTCTTTCGAGGCACAGTCACACATACGTCGACATACTCTTTCATTACCTACACATGAAAAAGCACTTTCGTTAACGGATGGATTGCTAGGTAATCGACCGCATAACGAAAATGTATATAACAGTATGTGGCTTAATTGTAGACAATATTTCGATCTCGGACTCGATGCTGATATGATAGAGGCCTTGCGTCTGCAACTTAAGGGCTATTGGTCACGGATGGAAGATGAAGCAGGGGTAAGTGCTCGCTTGGAGATGTTACTTCGATAAGGATAGAAGAACAAGATGTAACCTGAACGATAACCTGTAGAGGTGGACACGATGAAAAGGGATCATTTTGCGGGTATATTTTATGGTAATCCCTCGTGAAGGTATCCGGTTCAATGCTTGGACTCATCTCAGCGCTAGCACTATTCATTAAGAAACTAACTGAAAAAGATAAAAGCAAGTACTTAAAGTTGAAACCGGAAGAATATGAATTCGGTCGTAACACATGATTATGGAGAGAGAACTTATTTCTTGATAGTCACTAATAACGGAATAATCCAAAAAGTATCTTCATTAACTAAATCAATTCATCATTAAATTGACTATAATATAAGTAACACAACTCTCCCTGAACGAATTGGGTGAACAAGGGCAGGTATGATTTATTATGAAAAAGTATGGAGTGGTATTGATCGGCTGCGGCTATATGGGGACTCTCCATTTGGACGCTATTGTAAGCCATGAACGGGTCCAATTGGTCGGTGTTGTTGATTGGAATAAAGAGAAGGCTGAACAAGTTGCCCATAAATACGGGGCTAAATATTGGAGCAATGATTATCGCATCCTGATCGAGCGAAGCGATGTAGATTTCGTTATAATCGCGACTTATCCATCTTCCCATCTTGAAATCGCCAAAGCAAGCATTGCCGCCGGCAAGCATGTCTTGTGCGAGAAGCCTATCGCCAAGAGCGCCAAGGAGACGCTGGAGTTCATGAAGATGGCTAGGGAGTCCAAGCCAAAAGTACTGATTGGCCACATCTTGCGACACAATAGCACTTACCAGTCGGTGATAAAGATGATTCATGACGGAGCTGTTGGATCCCCGATGGTCATGCGTTTCACTCAGTTGAAGCGATCCAAGGACTGGGCGACTCATCTTTCCCTCTTGAAGGATGCATCACCGATTGTGGACTGCGGGGTTCATTATATCGATGTCATGCGCTGGGCCACCGGGGCGGACGTTCTAAATGTTAATGGCATCGGACAACGGTTAGACGAGGATGTTCCGCCTTACACGTACAATTATGGGCTTATTACTCTACGACTGTCAGATGGTTCTATCGGATCCTTCGAAACTGGATGGGGCACTGATATGCCCTTCGATAACCGAAAAGAGTTTATTGGTCCAGCTGGACGGATCCGAATCATCTATAAAAGCGACCGACCTCAGGAAGAGCAGCACTTGGGGAACTTGGTTGAATATGAGGACTACAGAAAGGGAACCGTTCGTCATATGAATATAGATTTCACTGAGAAGTCAACCGGTGCCCAGTTGGACTATTTCCTGTCGATGATCGAGAACAATCTTTCGTCCATGACTCTGATGGAAGAAGCTTACCGCGCAATGGAGATTGCTCTTCTGGCGGACCAAGCTATTCTAGATGGGATGACAATAAGTTGCATATAAGGAAAGGGGCCCACGAGCAGATACTACATTGTCTCAATGAGGGCTCTTTTTATATTCCAAAGATATATATTTACACCGTACATGCACAGATAGGAATTCGCCCTTATATAGGATAATAGTGACCGTTAACGTCGAAGGTTGTTGTATTCATTAGGATCTACCATCCGGGATATACCCTTTTAGATTAGTAAATACAACTATATTGAAGACGTGTCTTCAAATGACTGATACCATGAAAAGGGGGGGAGAAGATGATAATTTATAAAATGGCTCCTTATCTTTTACTTGTTGGCCTACTCATCATTATTATGGATGGTATGTGGGTTATAGATAATTATTATTCGTATATTACTTATCCAAAAGAAAGTTATATCTATTTGATTCTCGGAATATGCTTGATACTTATCGCTTATTCAATCATCCAGCGTAATAGAAAGCGGATTACTCTGACAGTAAATAATGGTTCAGGTACAGGTAAGGATAATCGGGGTTTTATCAACAAGTTGTGGAGACAAAGGGAGAAGTTTGTAAAAAGACTGTTTATTTTTCTTTTTGTTATGCTAGTTATTATTTTCATCTATGATTCTGCTGTGGCGTATAGTCTGCTGGAACCAATCCTGTCTGTGGGATTTGTCGGACTCTCGTTTGTTTATATTATGAAGGATACAGGAGAGGATACAGGAGAGGAGGACATTCAATTCAAAAGTATTAAAGTTCGGTATTTAATGCGGAAAATCGATTATAGAGAACATCCTTTCAGCTTACCACTGATTCTTTTTATTATGATTGTTCTGACATTTATGTTATCTAAGCATTTCGGATTTGCACTAAGTCTGGAGATAAGCGGTAATAACAGGTATACCATGACTTTACCGAGTGGAGCTTGGCTCTCAGCTGAATTAGCAATTACCTGCGTGTTCATCTATATCATTCAGCATTGTAATTTCTTAGGGATTCGTCAAATAAACCAAGGCGACGCTAAGGTAATGCTGATACACTTCATGGAAATTATCGTCTGTGGATCAACCTTTTTAATCTGGTTAATGACATTAATTAGAATAATTTGAGTAAAATGATCATCATTGCCATCCTGTTTGAACATATGCCAATTAGGGTAAGGAAACCTTTAGATAACTATTATTTAACAGAAAGAGGAGAATATTATTATAATTAACAAACGAATGAAGTGGTTGATACTCACAGCCCTCTTAGTAACAGGAATTCTAACTGGATGTACCGAGAAAGAAGATAAAGCGTCAACACCAGTCACGCCAGATCCCCAACAATCTATGGACAGAACAAACGATAGCACAACACCAGAATTTAAAGGTACTGCTATTAAAAGTGCAAATGAAGATATCCAACTAACCCTTCCCAAGGATTGGAAAGAAGAGAAGGCAATAAACGATGCTGCTATCATCTCTGCCTCTAATGAGTCCAAGGACAAATACATCATGGTTATTGCAAACCAGAAGAAGGATTTCTCCGACGATACGAGTTTGCAGGATTTTGTAAATATTTTCAAAGAGAATACTGAAATTAATGTAAATAATATGGAAATAAAGAGTGCAGATGATATAAAAATTGCAGGTGCTTCCGCGACCCTGATTGAATTTACGGGTGAGGTTCAAAAGACTAAGGTTCATTACATGGCGGCAATCATAGAAAAGGGAAATCGATTTTACCAAATTATTAGTTGGTCGTCAGAACGCAAATTCTCAAACAATAAGGACGAATTCCTACAGATTATTCAATCATTTCAGGTTCTAAAGGAAGATGACAGCGTAAGTCTATCTCCCACAACTGGTGTGGACCAAGGTAAAACGTCAGATTTCAATAGCGAGGATGGGTTGTTGACCATTACGCTTCCTGCTAGTTGGATTGAACATCCCAATCTTGTCCAAGATGCTAGTATACAGGCTAGCAAAACAGATACAGAGGATTATGTGGGCGTTATATCTGAGGAAAAGGAATTGTTCGGAGATGGTACAACATTGGAGGATTATCACAAACTGATTGCAGATCAAATGGAAGGTTCATTGGAAGGCGTAAAGATTAGTGATCCGCTCAAGACGAAGGTCGATGAAAGGGATGCTCTTCAATTCGAGATTTCCGGTGAAGTCGGAAAGGTGAAGATCGCTTATTTGATTACGGTCGTTGATCATCCAACTCATTACACGCAGGTTATATTATGGACGCTTGAACAGTACTTTAAGGATAAAAAACCGGGCTATCAAGATATCACCAATACACTTATTTTCAATAAAAAATAAGTGATTACTTAGGGCATATGGATTCCACTTATGAGCTTTTTCTTGTTTCACACTATTCTGTTCAGATGAATATAAGCAATCCAAGATGAATGAGCCAAAGCATAAATGCTATGGCTCATTTTCTTGTATGCTCCCATTCCCCCGTACAGGCACTTCTAGGCAAACACCTACATACACTTAAGAACAGACTTTAATGTTCGACTAGTTAGGAACCGATCGGTTACTAATCTAAGTATTCAACATGGTGGTGTTCGGTTCAATGCCTGGATTGATCTCAGCCTCTATCTGAAAAAGGGCCCTCTTTATTTAGATTATCCGATGTAAGACTGCGAGGAAGGATGCCTCCAATATATTACTACTTGTTTATAATGTAAGAATACATAGTTTATTGGGAGTGACGAAATATAATATGACCCAGAATTTACGATTATCATAAACTAACTTTAAAAGCACATATGTCATGAGTGCTGCGAACAATTGATTAAATACGGTATTCACATTTTGATTGTTAACCTGGAACATCACCATCCGGTGACGAAGTTCGGATTGACACTGTGGTGTTCCAAGGTAGCAAGTGATGTCTTTCGTTACATTCGAGTCTTCAACGACTTGACGTTTTAACGAATGAGGCTTTACAAGCATGACATAAGATCTGCTTCACCTCTACTAGATAGCTCACTCTTGTTCCTATACATCGTTATATAATGATTTATGTAATCATATAACGAATCTAGCCTCTTCCTATAGATAACAGTTGCTCGAGATACATGTAAATAGTAAAATCAAGGGAAAAGAGGAGGGGTAGTCAATATCCTCATGTGGAAACGAATCCGCGAGCCTGTGAACCGCTCACTTACGAATAAGCTTATTATGATGAACACAGCTATTATCCTTCTCCTTTTGTTTTCCATCGGGGGGTTTAGCTATTATGATTACTCGCGAACATTAAGGTTGGATGTTGAACGGTTGAGTAATCTCGTGCTGAAGCAAGCGAATTTGAACTTGAACCGATATTTTGAAGCCTATGATCAAGAGTTGCTGCTACTTGGTTCAAGCCAGGATTTCCAGGACTGGTTGAAGTCTCCAAAAGATGATGTAATTAACTTGTACTTAGCCTATCGAAGGATGGAAGAGAAGAATTTCACACCGTTTACAAAGCTACACCCTGAAGTCTTGAATATCACATTATTTAATTACAATGGGAATGAAATGAATTACAGCTTGACTGGCACGGACAAGGATTACTCTGTCAAAAATGAGCTATGGTTTGAGAGCATCCCCACTACAAGCAAGACTACCATCTTTAGAAGCAATACGACAAGCCTGCTCACGAATCAAGGGAATAATCAGGAATTACCTACACTGACGCTAGTAAAGTACCTGAACTATATCGGACATAAGGGCTTTATCAAGCTGGATATTTCATTAACGCCTACTATCGAGATTCTGAATGAAATGGGAATCGGAGACAAGGGAGTTGGTTTTATCATCAATAAGGATGGACATATTCTTGTGCATCCTGAAAGCGATTTAATTATGAAATCACTTGATTCGGACGTCATAGCTGGTATCAAGGATAAAGAAAATGGCTCCTTTTTTCGGGCAACCACCAAGGATTTAATTATGTTTCAAACGATTCCGTTTACTGGTTGGAAATCGGTCGTTTCCATTCCGTATGATGATGTGTTAATAAGTATTGGCCGTATCCGAAACGCAACTATTATAATAGGGACTATGGGCTTGCTTATTTCTTTCTTGCTCATCATTACGGTAACCTCGGGATCTACACGTGGTTTGAGAAGGTTACGGGCCGCGATCAAGCAAACTAAACTCGGTATGTTTGAACATAAGGTCCTCATCACTGGCAATGATGAAGTTGCTGATGTAGGACGAGCGTATAATGCCATGCTGGACCACTTGAATGCTACAATAGATCAGTTAACAGAGACGAAATTTCGGCAGCAGGATGCTGTACATAAAGCACTTCAATCGCAAATAAACTCTCATTTTCTGTATAACACGTTGGAATCGATCAACGGTATGGCGAGTCTGATCGACCATAAACAGATTCAGACCATGACGGTAGGTCTTTCCCATATGCTTCGCTATACAGCTGATTACCGGCATACTATCGTCTCAATAAAAGAAGAAGTCCTTTTTTTGGGACATTACTTGAGGATTATGCAGATCAGATACAGCGATAAATTTCAATATGACGTGACATCTTCCGTTGAGGATGCAAGTATTCCGTGTCTAAAGGCTATTCTTCAGCCCATCACCGAAAACGCCTTTAAACATGTTTTGGAAAAGACAGGCAAGCTACTGCAATTATCTGTGGTAGTTGAGTGCAGTGGGGGATGGGTTCGCATCGTTGTCAGAGACAACGGTCCAGGCTTCGATCCGAGCAATCTGGAGAATATTCAACAGCAGTTGGATAATCCGGATTATCGACTTCAATATGATCAATTGTCGCGAATCGGACTGCTGAATGTCCATTACAGACTCAAGTTGGTCTATGATCATCCCCATGCTGGCATTCAGATTTCGAACAGCAGCGAGTGGGGAGGTTGCTGCGTCATCCTTAACTTTCCTGATAAACTTCCTGAGAGGGCGATTAAAGCATGATCCATGTACTTGTTGTAGACGACGAATTCATCATACGTACTAGTTTAACCAAAAGAATCGAAGAAATTGCCAATACGATTGTCGTATCGGGTGCTGCTGCAGATGGACAGGAGGCATTGGATTGGCTGAAGCATAACTATGCTGATCTGTGCGTGACTGATATCCGGATGCCGATCAAAGACGGGTTGGAATTAATTAAGGAGATCAATGCTCAATACCCTTGGATGAGTAGCATTATTATTTCGAGCCATGATGACTTCTATTTTGCACAGCGGGGGTTGCAACTCGGGGCGATTGACTACTTGCTCAAGCCAATCGATGAGATGCGGCTGGGTGAATCCATCAGCCATGCTATAAGCAATATTCAGTCCAAACGGGATCAGTTGGCACAAAAGTTGCTGATAGATAGACTTCCTCAGTCTCGTGATATGCTGGATCGCTGGATCGAGCAGATTCGAACAGTACACGTTGAGACTATGCCTATGCTCTTGATGGAAACCTTGGAGATGCTAGAACTGTGGGTCGATGGGGAGTATCATCTGTTGAACGCACTGTCGATGGCTTGGCTTCAATTGATCATCGATTCAATTAGAACCGAACGAGTATCATTTGTTTTGGAGGAAGGCAAGGATCTAGGTCTGGGTGAGAGATTGATTAAGAATGATAAGCGGAGAATGTATTTCCGTCTATGTGCTGTAAGGCGCCTGGAGGAGGGAGCCCATGTAATCCTTAAAGTAATGATGAAACTTCAAGATAGCCAATCCCTCAAAGTTATTGATAAAATTAAGCAATACCTTCATAGCCATTATGACAAAAAGGTTGCCCTACAGGATGTTGCGGATTATGTTGCGATGAGTCGGTCGCATATTGTCAACTTATATAAGCAGGAAACAGGAACCACGATTATCCATGAGCTTATTGCGATCCGCATGCATAAGGCTAGGGAACTGCTGTTTGAAACAGAACTCAAAATGTACGAAATTGCTGGACATGTTGGTTATGATAATGCGATGCATTTCTCTCAGGTGTTTAAAGAACATTATGGTCTAAGTCCGATGGAATATAAGAAACGAATGATCAGTTAATGAATAGCAAAAAAGGCAGGAGCAAGGCTCTTGCCTTTTTTTGCTATTCATAAACATAAATGCCCCTTGGGACCTTCGTTAAAGCTGATAACCAACTTTTATCATTATCTCATTATATAACTATTATAATCGTTATCTGGCCCCGTTGGTGGGCAACTTAGTTGCTGTTAAAATGAAGTTACAAATCAAACATAAGCGAGGAGAAGACCATGAAACACATTGCTGTGGGTAAGACCAGGCCAGCGAAGGAACCCTTTGCAAATGGACTACAACCTGCTAAGAAAAAGGCATTAATTCGATATTTGCTTAACAATAAGGCATTGTATATCATGCTTATTCCAGGTATCTTGTACTTTCTTATTTTCAAGTATCTTCCGCTACTTGGAAGTATCATCGCTTTCCAAGACTTCAAATTCATGTTGGGTTTGAAGGGATTCTGGGAAAGCCCATGGGTGGGGTTCAAGCATTTCGAAGCTATATTTACATACCCTTATCTGCGGAAGATCATTTGGAACACCATAATTCTCAGTTTGTATCAGATTATATTTGCCTTCCCAGCTCCAATTATCCTTGCACTGCTGCTGAATGAATTAAGAAGAATGGTATTTAAACGATGGATACAAACCATTGTGTATCTCCCCCACTTCTTCTCATGGACCATCATATTCGGCTTCGCGTTTATGCTGTTGTCCTCTCGTGGTATGGTTAACGAATGGATTACAGCCCAAGGTGGGGACGCGATCATGTTCCTGCAGAATTCGGAGTACTTTAGATCCGTTATCATTGCGTCTTCTATGTGGAAAGAGATGGGGTGGAGCGCGATCATTTACCTTGCCGCCATTGCTGGTATAAGTCCTTCCCTATATGAAGCTGCCAAAATTGATGGTGCTGGAAGGTGGAAACAATTCGTTCACATTACGGTTCCTGGATTGCTTTCAACCATCATGATCTTGTTCCTGCTCCGGATTGGTAGTGTACTTGAAGTAGGCTTTGAACAAGTCTTCGTGTTTCAGAATCCGGCGAACCTGCCTGTTTCAGAAATATTAGATACGTATTCGTATCGAACAGGAATTCAGACAGGTATGTACAGTATTACAGCAGCCATCGGGTTGTTTAAATCCGTTGTTGGATTCGTACTTCTGGTTTCAGCGAATCGCCTGAGTAGAGCTACAACTGGCGAAAGCCTATATTAGGGGGGGACATCATGAAAATTAGGCAATCCACAGGGGAAAAAGTGTTCGATATCTTCAATGTAACCTTGCTTCTTCTGATTTCCATCTGTATTCTTGCACCTGTTCTTCATGTAACAGCTGGGGCATTCAGTTCATCCGTGGCCGTTACGCAGGGGCGGGTAGGCATCTGGCCGGTGGAGTTCAATCTCGATAACTTTAGGTATGTTCTGGGAAATGCCGCCTTCTGGAAAGCGATCAAAATTTCTGTATTTGTTGTCGTAGTCGGAACTTTATTGAACCTATTCCTTACAATTATTACGGCATACCCATTGTCGAAATCGCATTTAAAAGGCAAGAAGCTGGTCATTCTGTTCATTCTGGTTACTATGATTTTTCATGCACCACTTATTCCTACATTCCTAGTTATTAAGCAACTGGGACTTCTTAATACAGTCTGGGTACTAATCTTGCCTGGAGCTATCAATGCATTCAATATGATTTTGTGTCTAACCTTTTTTCGTGCATTGCCTGAGGAATTGTTTGAGGCAGCTAGGATAGACGGTATGGGTGAATATCGGTTACTTTTCAAAATTGCCATACCTCTTTCGTTACCGATCTTGGTGACCTTGCTCTTATTCTACGCGGTAGCGCATTGGAATAACTTTTTCTCGGCATTGATTTACATTACGAATATCGATTTACGACCACTGCAATTATATCTATATAACGTTATTAACGGGGGAAGTACGAATGAAAGTACCTCCGCTGCGCTTGAATCAGCTACAAGCGTGTCACCGCAAGGTATTCAGATGGCGACGATTATCCTTTCCACGCTACCGATTGTTGTTATTTACCCATTCATTCAACGGCACTTTATCAAGGGTGCTCTACTGGGTTCGCTTAAAGAGTAAAAATTCTATGTATGGCTTAGGCCGTTCATATAAAGAACATTTATTATACTAAGGGGGGTCAATTTAAATGAGTAACAAGATTAAAAAAAGTGTAAGTGTAGTGGGGTCAATGGTTCTAGTTTTTACACTTCTAGCAGGTTGTGCGACAAGCAAAAGCGAGCCAGTTGTTACTAATAAGCCAAGCACAAGTACGACAAGTAAGCCTGAAGCTACGTCTTCAGCTCCAGCAAAGGTTAAGTTCATCGTGTCTGATTTTAACCAGCCTGTTCCTGGAGGCAAGGCGATGGATATTCCGTTTGTTAAATACCTTGCCAGTAAGACTAATACGGATATTGATATCGAATTTCTGCCTGCTGCCAATGCGATCGAGACGTATCGTCTGAAAGTCGCATCAGGTGAATATGGTGATGTTCACTTGGGATACGGCTTACAGGACGATCTGATCCTTGCTAATCGTGCTTTAGACTTGAAACCACTTATTGATCAGTATGGAACGAATATGAAAAAAGTGGTTCCCCAAGCGGTATGGGATAACATTACGGTGGATGGTAAGATCATGGGCATTCCACAGCCAGCTATCGCTAATTCGACTCGTACCTTATACATTCGTAAGGATTGGCTGGATAACCTAGGCCTTCAAATTCCAAAAACATCGGACGAGTTGCTTAATGTACTTCGTGAATTCCGAGACAAGGATCCAAATGGGAACGGTAAGAAAGACGAAATTCCTTTCTCCATGCGTGATAATTGGTCTTGGGGAGATAACATCTTCGGTATGTTCGGTGTGATTCAGCAAGTTGAAATGATTGTAGATGGAGAAGTAATTAGTGGCAACATGGCTCCGAATATGAAAACAGCACTCGAATATTTTAAAACGATGTATGATGAGAAATTGCTGGATCAAGATTTCCTGACGAATCAACGTCCGCAATGGGAACAAAAAATCAAATCCGATCTAGTTGGGGTTTGGAATCATGCGCCTGAGTTACTACCGAAGTGGCAGGATGATCTAAGTACAGCACTTCCGGATAAGAAGCCAGTCGTTATCACATTTGCAACACCGCGCGGTACAGGTTATGAAGGCCCTCTTGGTTTTGCAGTTGCGTCTGCTACCAAAACTTATATTGTGGATAAAGATGCTGAGAATCCTGAGGCCATCGTGAAGATGTTAGATTGGTTATTCAGTGAAGAGGGGCAAACATTCTCTGAGCTAGGAATTGAAGGCGAAAGCTATACAAACACCGATGGAAAACTTACGTATGACGCTGAAAAGGATGCTGCGACAAAATTAAACGTTCTTAGAGATAACTTGTTCCGTATGCATGGCTTTAATGAAAAGTTGACATCAGTTAAGTTAACGCCAGAGAATGCAGCTCTCTTGAAGAATGCGATCGATGTTCTTGCCAATGAAGGGATTCCAACCCTGAAGAAAGCTCCGAATGCTGATCTTACTCCTTTAAAGAACACCCTAGAAACGGCTTGGCAGGAAACAGCGGCTAAGATTGTTGTTGGCAAGGTCGATATCGATAAAACATTCCAGGAATATGTGGATCGTTACCGGACCGAAGGTGCTGCGATCATCAAGGCCAATGACGAATGGTATGAAAAAAATAAGAAATAGATGATCTTAACATGGTTAAGACCAAGTTCAAGCAGGTTCCTCAAAAAGGGGCCTGCTTTTACGCATTTATCAGAGGATAAGGTGGGGAAATCCATGAACCATAATACAGCGTAATTATTTTGATGTGTTTTCATTACATTACGAATAAAATCGTTACTTAGACTCGTTGGTAGGCAGCTATGCACCTGCTAGTATGAAGCTAAGAGAAGGTCTCTAATAAATCAGAAGGGGGGATCAGGAGGGACGATTTCTCAAATGTGGAAGCGCTTACATCATTTTCCTGTTGAAAGAGTAATCTACCAATTACAAACCATGGGTAAAGGAGTTTTGTTGATGTTGACAAGATACATGATTAAACGAACTAGCGGTTTCTTAGCCGTAGTCATGCTGATTTCGCTTATTTTACAGGTTAGCTTTCCCGGTGTTGTCTCTGCTGATTCAGTCCCTGTATATGAGAGCAATCGAGTCATACGGTCTATCGCCGATGCTCAGGTGATGGCTGATAATCCAACGATCTCGGCCACCAATTATGGAAGTTTAGTCCAAGCGACGATCAAGGAAACCGCTACCACAAAACGGCGTCTTTATCTCAAATTCGATCTCTCCGATGCCAAGCTGTTCAACAATGCCAAGCTTCGTCTCTACATGCCAATTGCGGGCGCTGCTGAAACACTGTATGTGTATCCGGTTATGGATGATGCTTGGACGGAAAGCGGTATTACGTCTAACAATCAGCCAATTCCTATCACTACTACCCTTGTAACTACTGCTAGTGTAGGTCAGACGATGGTTGGAGCGGGAGAAGGCTGGTATGAGTGGGACCTCTCCGCATTTGCGAGTCAAATAGCTGCAGGAGATCGCATCATGTCATTGATGCTGATCGGAACGGCCGATTCGACGAATCGGACAGTGTCTACCAAGGAAAGCGGGGTGAATGCACCGCAGCTAGTTCTCAACGATAATCAGATACCTGGTTATCAGTACACAGCTGTAAAAGGCTCGTTTAATACGGTGTCGATGATCTTTGACGAGCCGATAATGGATGCAACAGCAGGATCACTTAAGTCTAATATTCAATACGCATCGAATGGCGTAGATTATTCTGGACTTCCTCCGGCGGCAACTGTAACCGTGAGTGGGAATACACTGAATATTGTTTTTGGAAGTGTGCTTGTTGGGACGAATAATAGGATTAAGCTTTCGCCTAACTCCGTAAAGGATAAATACAGTAATGTACTTACTACTGAAATCGTGAGCGGTAAGTTAACTGGGAGATCGGGCTCAGTCAACGATTATGAGAACCGTCATAACTTGCTGCCTGTTGACGATTCTTATGTGGATGGTAGTCCATTGACATTGAACTCTAATTATGGAACTTTGGACAAAGCTGTTATCAAAGAAGGTACACCGAAACGGCGTCTCTATCTCAAATTCGATCTCTCCGAAGCCAAGATATTCAACACTGCCAAGCTTCGTCTCTACATGCCAATTGCGGGCAGTGCTGAAACACTGAGCGTATACGCTGTTACCTATGATGCTTGGACAGAAACCGGTATTACATCTATCAATCAGCCGGTACCTACCCCCGCGTCTACTGCAATTGTAGCTCAGACGATGGCTGGAGCAGGGGAAGGTTGGTATGAGTGGGATATTACCACATACGCCAGTCAGCAAAATGTGGGAGACCGCATCGTGTCGTTGTTGCTGCTCGGGTCGAATGCCGAAGATAATCGGACCGTGTCTACCAAGGAGAGTGGTGCGAATGCGCCTCAACTTTTTCTTGACTATGATGTGATCGCTCCACAGGTTACCGGAGCCTCCTTCCAAGAGAAGAATTCGAAGATTGTGTTAAGCTTTGATGAGAAATTAGTGAATAATACTGCGAATTTGACGATATTTAAGCAAGGAATCAAGATAGCGAGGGATGGAACGACGTGGACAGCGTTGGCGGAAACGGATGTTGTGGAAATTGCGAAGGATCAGCTTATTATTCGGTTGACTGATCGCTTATCCTTTGCAGGGGCTAAGCTCAAGTTGGACCCGAACATTATTCGAGATACATTTGGAAATGTGAAGAATATCGAATGGATATCCGATGTTCTTCCGTATGATAGTGCTCCTCCCGATATTCAATCATCTGTCGGGTTCGATGAAAGTAATAGAGTGGTGACGATTCATGCTAATGAGGAATTGTATAATGCGCTGACGGATGCCGCAGCATTGAAACAAGCTGTTGCCTATGCGGCGGATGGTGTGAACTTCACTCCTCTGGGAATTGCAGATTCGGTGGCGTTGGTTAATGGAGAGCTTGTTGTTAGCAAAACAGAAAAGCTAGTAGCAGGCAGCAAGATGAGAATTGACGCGGGAGCGTTAAAGGATGCCCAAGATAATGTGACCACTGGGGGATGGACCTCGGACCCATTCATCACCGATGCAAGTGCGCCAATGTTTCAAGAGGCGCATGTCAGCAGTCATAACAAAAAGGTGGTTTTAGTTTTTAATGAAAGTATAGCAATGAATGGGATGGATGCTCAGTTTAAGGCAGCCATACAACGATCCGAGGATGGTGGAGCCACTTATGAGCCGCTTGGTACTCAGGATCAGGTGATGATCAGCGGGAAAGCGCTAATTTTGATCTTGAACCAGCCTATACAAGGGAATTTAAATCGTATTCGTTTGGCTTCAGGAGCTCTCAAAGATTTATCAGATAACATAGCCAATGCGATTGAGAGTGATCTGTTTACAAGCAATGACATTGGTTATCCCTATGCGCCGCCTAGCGAGGAGTATCTGGTAGATGCAATGGTAGATTCAACTAATGTTGTATTTAGTAATAAACCTCAAGGCAATGGCTCGGGGCCTGAATTGCTGACTTCAGATGCGGTAGCGGCCCTTGCCATGGCGATCGCACAGGGTGACCGAACCCCTGCCTATGTACAACGTTATGTCAGCACGGTGAAAAAGGCGGTTTCGATTGAGGCGAATATGCCTAACCTCATGGGCGGACTCGATTCCAGACAGCAATCACCGCTGTTATATGCGATTTCCATACTTTGGAATGACGAGGAGATTATGCAGCAATTCACAGCTGCTGAGCGCTCCAAGCTTGTCACTCTTTTCAAAGCAGGACTTATTGCTACAGCTTACACGCAAAGCGATTTTGATGAAAATGATGGTCCGAGGAGAGATCAGCGCATAGCTGTTAATGGGGATACCAATGTTTGGATCGGAGCCAACTACCGTGAGCCGAGCGTAACTATTTTCATGGCAGCGTCATTCGTGCTTGGGCTTGAGAATGTGAAAAGGATCCTAAGTGAATATAACTTCGAATCATTTAATGCGGAGCTTAGTGCACAAGGCTTAACCGCTATTTACAAGTCATTTATAGCTACAGCCAACTTCGGTACTCTGGCGGCTAAGAAGCAGTTAATGGAAAATATCGTACACAGCACTAAATTTGCGATTGAAGGCGTGACCTTGGATGCGTTTATTGCGAATCCTATGCTACTCCATCATACAACTCAGCGTAAAATGTGGAACAACATAGCCGAAGACGGCGATTATATGGGAGAACTGGGGATGGCTCAAGAGTTCAAATCCATAGATGCAGCAGGTAGCAGGCAAAGCGCCTCTTATGTCGCCTTGGGTATCGATCCATCATTGCAGAACCGTATTCTTATAGATGTTTTCGGGTTCTGGCAGATGCCTAGTAATCAAGCAATGGCAGCTGAGATTAATCGCTGGCAAGAAGTTGGGGTATCTGATTACTACGCCAAGGTGATGAACGGTTATTATACACAGAGCTGGATGGGCACCCATACAGAATTGATGACACCCTTTAAAGCTATTGTCGATAGTATGTTTAGCTTGGGATTATTCCGCCCAGCTGAGTTCAATGATACGTTTAATTATGACAGTATCATCAACCCGATCACGAGTCATTGGATTTTGGCAACTGGCAACTGGGTTGTTGAAAAGAATTCGATCATCCCCTACAATCGGAAAACGCCACTCACGTCGGCAGTAGGTGCAACGGCTGTGGATCCTGAAGAAAGGCTGCTTTCGGACGATGGTACATCTGCTACGGCGGGGGTTGCCTACACGAAAGATACGTTCAAAGACGTGAGTCATATGGTATGGGTGCAGCCATCTGATTCGGGGGAGGCGGGATTGCTAGCACGGGTATCTGATGTGAACAATTACTATTTGATGTCCTATAGTGCGGGTAAGCTTTATATTAAGAAGAATGTGAACGGTGTGATGACGACGATCGCTGAGAAATCATTTACCGTAACGCAAGGCATGGCTTATCGATTCAAAGGGACATTCACAGGTCAAGACATTCAGTTGTATGTGAATAACACTTTGCAGCTAAGTACAACGGACGCATCCTATGCGGAAGGGGCCATCGGTTTATATAATAAGGGGGCCAGCGCTAAGTTCGACGGCATTCTTATACAGTCTACCAAGGCGGAGGCACCTGTTCTAAAGTCGCTTCAAGTCGGCGATGGACAATTGACGGTGAATATCAATAAGATCGCGGAAGCTATGGAATATAAGGTGAAATACGGTACGCAGCCTGGTCAGTACACATCTACTATGCTAACAGGTAAACCGAGCACGGTACTTACGGGTCTAACGAACAACACCACCTATTATGTCGCCGTTTCAGCCGTGACGGCTGTTGGAGAGAGTGCAAATTCCAATGAGTTGTCTAAGACTCCATTTGTATCGGATGTTGCGACGTCTGTGTTAAGGAATGTTATTGCGGACGGTAATAACCTCATTGTGAATTTCACAACGGATCCTAAGAATACGTCTTACATCATTCGTTATGGCAAAGAGTCTGGTAACTATACGAATGTTGTGGAAGGGGTGACAGGAGGCGTCTTTGCCATTCCAGTGAAAGCAGCAGGGGTCCCTTATTACTTTGTGGTTGCTGGTGAGAATATAACGGGAATCAGTGCTAATTCCAATGAAGTGGTTAGCCAATCAAATAGTAATCTTCTATTTGGCGATAGCTTTACGGATGGCGAGTTTGCAAGCGATTGGACTTTATCAACAGGCGCGTTCCAAATTCAAGGGACGAATAATGAAGTCGTTTCCAAGGCGAATAATCCCGATCGGATGTGGGTTACCGAAGGGATGAATTGGCGGGATTATAGCGTGTCGGCGAAGGTTAAGATGACACCCGACGCCTTGATGACTAATATCAGTGAGAGCTATCTACTTGGACGAACGAAGGACGTATATAACTATTATCTGGTTGGATATAAGCTGGTTAAATCAACAGGTAAAGCGTATGCAACCATACGTAAAAAGGTAAATGGTGTGATCACCGTTGTGAAGGAAGTGGAGGTTCCTACTTGGAACAGTGATGCGGAGCACCTCTTGCGAGCCGAATTTAAAGGTAGCAACATCAAGGTGTATATGGATGGACAGCTGGCTGTTGAAGCAGTGGATACCTCATTAGTAACTGGCACAGCTGGTATTTTATCTGCTAATGCAGCCGTTAGCTATGATGATTTTAAAGTTGAACGGTTAGATGCCATGGAACGGCCAATTATTGAGGAAGTAGCCCGAGTGAATACAGAAGCAACGGTTACCTTCGGAGCAGTGGCAGGGGCTGATGGTTATTGGATCAAGTATGGGAAGCAGTCCCACCAGTACACGGAGGAGATGTATATTTCCGCTCCAGCTTCTTTGGGCGGAGTGAAGATCGAAGGCTTAGAGGCAGGAAGCATCTACTATTTCGCGGTTAGCGGATATCGTAATGGTTTGGAGGGGGAGAATTCAATTGAGACAACCAGTTCTCAAAAAAATGACATCTCCCCTGCCACCTTCCATGCAGATGTGACGGTCCCAACCAACACTAGCGTTACAGTTACTGTTGACTATCCTATGGACGGGACGTTAAAGGAATACAAGCTCGGTGCTGACGGGGCATGGTCTGCTTACGGTTCTCCAGTTGTTGTATCCAACAATACGATCGTTTATGCAAGAAGCAGCGACGCCTTGGGCAATGTGTCTCCAGAAAGCAGCTATGAAGTTAGCAATATCGATAAAGTCGCACCAACAGGGACAGTGACTTACGCTGTCTATGACGGCACAGCTCAGGCAGCAACACTGACAACGAGCGAGCCCGTTGCCATTACGAATAACGACGGATTAAGCACGCATTTATTTTATTGGAACGGCAGCTTTACTTTTGAATTTATCGACGCTGTCGGTAATCAAGGTACGGCTACCGCAACGGTGAACTCCATCGTTTCGAAAAGCACAGCTATTCCAGCCAAACCTGTTCTGTCTAGTGACAATGGCTATGATAACGGCATATTGGATGGTCAATATGTAGTCACCATGAACCAGTGGTACGGAAATAATGGCAAAATCTATAAGCTTTATGAGAATGATGTGCTTATCGAAATCAAGATCCTTACAGATAATAGCCCGAGTGCCCAAATCGCCGCTACGTCAATAAGCGGAAGGAAGAACGGAACGTACCGTTATTATGCGCAGCTTATCAATGCATTTGGTACCACAACAAGCGATACGCTCGTGGTGAATGTCACGCGGGCCGACCCAGGCATACCAGTTCTCTCCAACGACAATTGGGATGGTGACGGCATGTTCAAGGTGAGTATGAATATGTGGTGGGGAACGAATGGAACGTCCTACCGTTTGTATGAGAACGACGTATTAATTGATACGCAAACACTGACCAGTCAGACACCGTCGGCCCAGTCGGCACTAACGAACTTGACGAATCGAGCAGCAGGTACCTATACGTACCGGGCTGAGCTCGTGAATGATTCGGGAGCTACATCGAGCAGCACGATGACAGTAACAGTTACACATTAGTTCATTAGACATCGTTATACGAAGAAACGAAGAGTGCGCGATGATGGGCATCTCCGTTTCTTCGTTGTATTTGATTACATGACTAATGAAATCGTTATCTGGTCGCCTTGTTCATCGGATAGATGGGGTGTAAGATCAGTACAGAAAACGGGGCAGCTATCACATGTGGCTATGAGCCGTGCCTATATTGATAACCAATATAGGGAATAGACCGGAACCACAATTATCCATGAACTTAGGAGGTATGTATATGCGTATTGGTTTGGATTTATTTCCGAGGGGCGTAATTAAAGCGCTTACTCTGAGTTTCGATGATGGTACCGTGCACGATCGCAGGTTGGTGAAAAAGTTAAATGAGTACGGCCTGAAAGGGACGTTTCACTTGAACAGTGGTTTTTTGGGAAAAGAAGGCTATATCGTTGCGTCGGAGGTTGCTTCATTATTCGAGGGTCATGAAGTATCGGCGCATACGGTCGATCACCCGTTCCTTGAACAATTGCAGACGGACTTAATCGTCCGTGAAATCTTGGAGGACCGTGAAGCGCTTGAGTCTCTTGTCGGATATCCGGTTCGTGGGATGAGCTATCCGTTTGGCAGCTACAACGATCAGGTGATTGGGCTACTGCCAGACATCGGTATAGAGTATGCCAGGACCATAAGAAGCCATGGTACTTATGCTGTGCCAAGTGACTTTTTGAGCTGGCATCCGACCTGCCATCACAAGCAAATGCTTGATCATGCAGACACGTTCGTTCAGCTTCAGCCCAAGTATTCGCGCATGACACTGCTTTACGTTTGGGGTCACAGCTACGAATTTGAAGATGATAACAATTGGGAGCAGATTGATCGATTTGGTGAGCAAATCGGTTTTCGGGACGATATTTGGTACGCGACCAACGCAGAAATCGTTGCTTACATGCAAGCGTTGAAGCGGCTTCGTTTCTCCGCCGATTGCCGAATTGTGCATAATCCTTCAGCATTGAATGTTTGGATAAGCGTCGAAAGTGATTCGGTTGAAATACCGGCAGATCAGGTCGTTAGGCTATGAAGGATTCTCATTTATCCTATCATTACATAACGAATAAAATCGTTATTTGGCCTTGTTGCTCGGCAGATATGCCTTGAGGTAACTGGGCAGACCCGCAATCCATTGTCCTATGGTAGTGGATTGCTCGATACAATCACTATATCAAACGGAAGCGTTATCAATAATAATTGCGAATGATTGATTGACCAATGACAAACCATGGATAAAGGAGTTTTGATCATGTTGCCAAAAAAATTAATAAAACGCACTAGCAGTTTCTTATCCGTCATTATGCTGATTTCGCTTATTTTGCAGGTTAGCTTTCCTGCGTTGGTCTCTGCTGATCTGCCGCCCGTATACGAGAACCATCGGAACTTACGGCCTATCGCCGATGCCTATGTGGATAGTGGTACAGCGACTGTGAATACCAATTATGGTACCTCAGTCCAAGCCGTACTCAAGGAGGGCAATGCTACTACGAAACGGCGCCTTTATCTCAAGTTCGATCTTACGGATGCCAAGCTGTTCACCACTGCCAAGCTCCGACTTTACATGCCAATTGCCGGCGCTGCAGAAAAATTGTATTTGTATCCGATTACGGATGATGCTTGGACGGAAACTGGTATTACGTCTAACAATCAGCCAATACCTAGCACGACTACTCTTGTATCTACTGCCAGTGTAGGTCAGGCGGTGGTTGGAGCGGGGGAAGGCTGGTATGAATGGGACATCTCTGCATATACGAATGAAAAAAATGCAGGAACCCACATCATGTCACTATTACTGATCGGAACGGCCGACGCGACGAATCGGACAGTGTCCACCAAGGAAAGCGGTGTGGCTACTGCCCCGCAGCTCATTCTTGATTATGGTGGTATCGCTCCTTCGTACCAGTCTACTACTGTAAACAGCACGTTTACGATCGTGTCGATGACCTTTGATGAGCCGATTGTGGATGCAACAGGAGGATCGCTGAAGTCTGCTATTTCATTAGCAGCTAATGGTGTAGATTATTCTTCGCTTCCTGCGGAGGCGAGTGTAAGTGTGAATGCAAATACACTGACTATTGCTCTTGGGAGTGCGCTTATTGGGACGGAGAATCGGATAAAGCTACTGCCTAACTCCATCAAGGATACAGATGGAAATATGCTTATTACTGAAGTCATAAGTGGTAAGTTATCCGGGGGATCGGGCTCAATTACAGATTATGAGCAACGTCGGATCCTACTGCCTACTGCTGATGCAGGGGTGGACAGTGGAACAGCCAATCTGAACAAGAATTATGGTAACACAGATGTAGTCCAGCTGAAAGAAGGCACAGAAATATATAATCGAAGATTGTATCTGAAGTACAATCTCAATGATGCTAAGCAGTTTAATAGTGCCATGTTGCGGCTCTATTTGCCACTTGCAGGAACTTCTGCAGAAACATTGAAATTGTATACCGTTCCGATGGATACCTGGACAGAAAATGGTCTTACATATGCCAATCAGCCGGTACCTGTTCCTGCTGCTTCCGCTATTGTCGCTCAGACGATCGTTGGAACCACGGAAGGCTGGTACGAATGGGATATTACTGCATACACCCAGGCGCAGCTTGTCGGGGATAAGACGATGTCACTTCTACTGACTGGCACGGCCAATGTTAATCGTACGGTGTCAACTAAGGAGAGCGGTGCAAATGCGCCTCAGCTTGTTCTTGACTATGATGTAAGTGCTCCACAGGTTACGGAAATTGCCCTCCAAGATCAGAATTCGAAGATTGTGTTGAGGTATAATGAGAAAATTACGAATCATACTGCAGATATGGCTGCGCTGAAGAAAGGAATCCAGATAGCAAGAAATGGCACAGCTTGGACAGCATTAGCTATAACAGATGGTGTGCAAATCGTAGATAAACAGCTTATCCTGAACTTGTCGAGTCGCTTATCCATACCCGGGGCAAAGCTCAAGATGGATGGACATCTCCTCCGAGATACACAAGGTAATTTGTCTGCTGAATGGGTATCAGATGTTCTTCCGTATGATAGTGCAGCTCCTGTTATACAAACTGCAGGCTTGCTCGATGAATCGAACAAGATGATGACGATTCGTGCGAATGAGTATTTGGTTAATGCATTGGCGAACGATGCAGCGCTGAAGTCTGCAGTAACCTATGCGGCAGATGGTGTGAATTTTGCAGCACTGGATGCAACGGATTCAATAGCGTTGGTTGGCGGAGAGCTTGTTATGACCAAGACAGTTAAGCTGGCTACAGATAGCAAGGTGAAAATTGCCGCAGGAACGCTTAAAGATGTAGCTGGCAATGTGGTATCTGATGTATGGACCTCGGATTCCATCAACGTCGACGTAAGTGCGCCAGTGATTCAAGAAGCCTATGTCAGTAACTTTAATAAAAAGGTAGTGTTGCTTTTTAACAAAAGTATAGCCGTAAATGGGTTAGATACAGCGCAGTTCAAGGCATCCGTACAACGGTCACAGGATGGTGGAACCAATTATGTACCGCTTGGTGCACAGGATGAAGTGAAAATTAGCGGGAATACGATAACTGTGATTTTGATTGCTCCAATGCAAGGAAGTTCGAACCGTTTCCGTATTGATTCAGGTGCGCTCAAGGATTTATCAGGCAACATAGCGCCAGCGCTGGAGAGTGAAGTGCTTGCAAGCGAGGAAATCAAGTATCCTTATGCTCCGCCTAGTGAGGAATATCTGGTAGATGCGATGAAGGATTCCGTGAATGTTACCTTCGAGAACAAAGCTATAGCAAATGGATCGGGTGTTGAAATGACGACAACAGGTGCCGTAGCCGCGATTGCTATGGCGATCGCACATGGCGACCGAGATCCCGCTTATATCGAGCGATATGTGAGCACGGTCAGGAAGATGATTACGACTGAGGCGAATATGCCTAACCTTATGGGTGGACTCGATTCTAGACAGCAATCCCCGCTGTTACAAGCGATTGCTTTACTTTGGAATGACGAGGAGATTATGCAGCAATTCACAGCCGATGAGCGCTCCAAGCTTATCACTCTTTTCAAAGCAGGACTGATCGCTACGGCGTATACGTTAAGCGATTTTGACATTAATGATAATCCGAGAAGCGCACAACGTATAGCTGTTAATGGGGATACCAACGTCTGGAACGGAGGGAACTCCAACTTCTCTGAGCCCAACATAACGATTTTCTTGGCAGCTTCTTTTGTACTTGGCTTGGAAAATGTGAAGTCGATTATGAAGGATTATAATTTCGATACATTCAATGCCGAACTTAATCAACAAGGCTTGACAACTATTTACAAGTCTTTTATATCGACAACCAACTTCGGTACACTTGCAGCTAAGAAGCAGTTGATGGAAAAGATTGTACAAAGTAATAAATGGTCTTTTAAAGGCGTATCTTTAGACAGATTTATTGCGAATCCGATGGAGCTCTATCATGAAACTCAGCGTTACATGTGGTCGCTTACTGCTGAAGACGGTGATTACATGGGAGAGCCAGGCATGGCTCAAGAATTCTATTCAACGGATGCAGCAGGTAGTAGGCAAAGTTCCGGTTATGCTGTACTAGGTATTGATCCATCATTGCTGAACCGCATTATGTTGCATGTATATGGTTTTTGGAACATGCCAAATAATCAGACCATAGCGGATGAGATTAACCGCTGGCAGATGGTCGGGGTATCCGATTACTATGCCAAGGTGATGAATGGGTACTATGCGCAATCATGGTTAGGGACCCATATGGAGTATCTGACACCCTATAAAAGCTTAGTCGATAATATGTTTAGTGTAGGTCTTCTTCACCCCGTTGTGTTCAATGATACATTTAATTATGACAGTATCATCAACCCGATCACGAATCATTGGATTCTAGGGTCCGGTAATTGGGTCGTTGAGAAAAATACGATTATTCCTTTTAATCGAAAAACGCCACTTACGACGGCATTAGGTGCAACAGCAGTGGATCCTGAAGAAAAGCTGCTTTCGGACGATGGCACTTCTGCTTCCGCAGGGGTTGCTTACACGAAGAATACGTTCAAAGACGTGAGTTATATGGCGTGGGTGCAACCATCTGCTTCAGGGGAAGCGGGATTGCTGGCACGCGTATCTGATGCGAATAATTACTATTTGATGTCTTATAATGCGGGTAAACTTTATATTAAGAAGAATGTGAACGGCGTGATGACGACGATCGCCGAGCAGCCATTTACTGTAACGCCAGGCACGGCCTATCGATTCAAAGGGACATTTACAGGTGAAGCCATTGAGTTATATGTGAATAGTATCTTGCAACTAAGTGTAACGGACGTATCCCATGTGGAAGGGGCCATCGGATTATACAATTGGGGGGCTAGCGCTAAGTTCGATGGCATTCTTGTACAGCCTACCAAGGCGGAGGCACCGGTTCTCAAGACGCTTCAAGTCGGCGACGGACAACTGACGGTGAATATCGCTAAGGTCGAAGGAGCTACACAATATAAGGTGAAGTACGGTACGCAGCCAGGTCAATACACGTCAACTATGTTGACAGGAAAAACACGCTCGGTGATTAAGGGTCTGACGAACAACACAACCTATTATGTCGCGGTATCAGCCGTGACGGCTATTGGAGAAAGCGAAATTTCCAATGAGTTATCTATGGCGCCTGTCGTCCCAGATGTGGTAACTCCGGTGTTAAGCCATGTTATTGCAGACGGTAACAAGCTCATTGTGAGTTTCACAACAGATCCCAAGAATACGTCTTACATCATTCGTTACGGCAATGAGGCCGGCAATTATACGAATAGTGTGGAAGGCTTAACTGAAGGCGTCAATGCGATTCAAGTGAATATTTCGGGAACCCCCTATTACTTTGTCGTTGCAGGTGTGAATGCGACGGGAATCAGCCCGAATTCGAATGAACTTGTAGGTAAAGCTAATAGCGATCTGCTATTTAGTGATGACTTCACAGACGGAGAGTTCCTAAATGATTGGACCTTATCAACAGGTGCGTTCCAACTTCAAGAAAATAATAGTAATTATCATGTTCTATCTACGGGCAGCAATCCCGATCGGATGTGGGTCACCGAAGGGATGAACTGGAAGGATTACAGTGTGTCAGCGAAGATTAAGATGACACCCGATACTGCGAATGCCATCAGTGAGGGCTATCTGCTCGGACGTACTACCAATGTATTTAACTACTATTTGATTGGTTATAAGCTGGATAAAACAGCAGGGAAAGGGTATGCAGCCATACGTAAAAAGGTGAATAGTGTCATTAGCTCTGTGAAGGAAGTAGAGTTCCCACTGTGGAACGATGCGCTGGAGCACACCTTGCGTGCAGAATTTAATGGCAGCAACATCAAGCTGTATATCGATGGACAGCTGGGTGCTGAAGCGGAGGATAACTCATTACCGATCGGTACGGCTGGACTTCTATCTGCTAATGCAGCCGTCAGCTATGATGATTTTCAAGTTGAAAAGTTAAACGGTGTCGCACGACCGGTTATAGAAGAAGTCCTTATGATTACGACAACAGAAGCCACTGTCAAGTTCGGATTAGTGACAGAAGCTGACGGGTATCGAATCAAGTACGGGAAGCAGCCGAACCTCTACACAGAAGAAATGGATGTGGTCGCTCCAGCTTCGGAAGGAGTCCCAATCACAGGTTTGGAGGCTGGAAGCACCTACTATTTCGCGGTTAGCGGATATCGTAATGGGCTGGAGGGGGAGAATTCAACGGAGGTATCCAATATGGATGTCGATCCAACACCTCTAGCAGATGCAACATTAGTTGCTGATCCGACAGCACCAACCAACGGCAATGTGTCTGTGACCATCACGTATCCTACGGACGTGACATTGAAGGAATACAAGGTCGGCATAGACGGGACATGGACAGTATACAGCGAGCCTGTTGTCGTTACAGCGAATGATACCGTATATGCAAGAGGATCGAATGTCGCAGGCAATGTATCCAATGTAACAAGCATCGTCATCAGCAATATAGATAAAGTCGTAGCGGTAGGCACTGTGACTTATGCTGTCTATGATGTGATAACTAATTCTGTGCAGGCAACGCTGAACACGAGCAAGCCTGTTACCATTACGAATAACGACGGATTAAGCACGTATTTATTTACAAGTAACGGTAGCTTTACTTTTGAATTTATCGACGCTGTCGGTAATCAAGGTACGGCTACCGCAACGGTGAACTCCATCGTTTCGAAAAGCACAGCTATTCCAGCCAAACCTGTTCTGTCTAGTGACAATGGCTATGATAACGGCATATTGGATGGTCAATATGTAGTCACCATGAACCAGTGGTACGGAAATAATGGCAAAATCTATAAGCTTTATGAGAATGATGTGCTTATCGAAATCAAGATCCTTACAGATAATAGCCCGAGTGCCCAAATCGCCGCTACGTCAATAAGCGGAAGGAAGAACGGAACGTACCGTTATTATGCGCAGCTTATCAATGCATTCGGTACCACAACAAGCGATACGCTCGTGGTGAATGTCACGCAGGCTGATCCAGGCATACCAGTTATTTCCAACGACAATTGGGATGGAGACGGCATGTTCAAGGTGAGTATGAATATGTGGTGGGGAACGAATGGAACGTCCTACCGTTTGTATGAGAACGACGTATTAATTGATACGCAAACACTGACCAGTCAGACATCGTCGGCCCAGTCGGCACTAACGAACTTGACGAATCGAGCAGCAGGCACCTATACGTACCGGGCTGAGCTCGTGAATGATTCGGGAGCTACATCGAGCAGCACGATGACAGTAACAGTTACACATTAATTCATTAGACATCGTTATACGAAGAAACGAAGAGTGCGTGTTTGACATTGCAGGCGGGGATAGAGCGAATGTAGCATTGATGGACATTAGTGATCACTGGGCGGTCAAAGCCATTGAGGCACTTATGCAAGTGGGAGTAATCAATGGTTACAGCGATGCTACATTTAAACCGGACCAAACGATCAGCCGGGAAGAAATGGCTGTGATCATGTCCAGAATTCTGAATTTACAAAATATTAAGCAAGATGGAAAAATGACGTTCACGGATATCGATGATTCTTATGCGAAGGAGGAAATAGCCACAGCGGCCAAAGCGGGAATCCTCAATGGGACAGCTAAAGATAAGTTTAACCCTACAGGAACATCGACACGCGCAGAGGCATTGACGGTAATTATGAATATTCTGAACCTCAATCAACAAATTAGGGAGTTATTGGATACTTTGAAATAGTTATTGAAATTATGTTGTAAGACGATAAGCAGGCAGCCTCCTTCATGGAAGCTGCCTGTTTGTGTGAAT
The DNA here is from genome assembly GCF_054373195.1 of Paenibacillus sp. CMAA1364. Classification (NCBI taxonomy): domain Bacteria; kingdom Bacillati; phylum Bacillota; class Bacilli; order Caryophanales; family Paenibacillaceae; genus Paenibacillus; species Paenibacillus sp. CMAA1364. The sequence continues at coordinate 139,653 of NZ_JBITNB010000002.1, forward strand.
CAAGGTAGAACCCAATTAGTAGTCCTGATAGTTCAAGGAAAGAATGTTGTATAGGGAACATTTTAGAATGGAGATCGCCTTTATTTATTGAAATTCATTTTGCAAAACTAAAATCACAAGTTATTCAGTGGCTCCACTTAATTGACATCACGAACGGTTACGCTCTATTGCCATAATCATATTAGTTTTTTCTTTTGCGGCAAACCTTTTATCTGTCCTCTTTCTCGTACATGCACTTCTAGGCCATTGCCCACATAGACTAAAGAACAGACTTCAATATTCGACTAGATAGGAAGCCGTGCGGGATGCGCCTCATAATCTAACGGAATCCAACATGGAGGTGTTCGGTTCAATGCCTGGATTGATCTCAGCGATAGCGCTATTCATTAAGCAGCTTTCTTTACTTGTCTCGTACGTCAAGAACAACGCCTTTCCTCAGCCTCTATCTGAAAAAGATGAGAGCAAGTACTTAAAGTTAATGGCCGAGGGCGATGGCTACGCACGAAATATGTTGATTGAACATAACCTGCGGCTTGTGGCGCATATTGTCAAGAAGTTCGATAACACCGGAGAAGACTTAGAGGATCTGATCTCCATTGGGACGATTGGGCTCATTAAAGCCATTGAAAGTTTTCAGACAGGTAAAGGTACGAAGTTGGCGACATTTGCGGCACGATGTATTGAGAATGAAATCCTAATGCACCTTCGCTCATTGAAGAAGACGCGTAAAGATGTTTCACTCCACGATCCAATAGGGACTGACAAAGAAGGTAATGAAATTTCTCTAATAGATATTCTAGGTAGTGAAGCAGATGACGTAGCAGACTTGGTACAGTTGAAGATTGAGAAGAGTAAAATTTATAGAAATTTAAGTATACTAGACGCTAGGGAACAAGAAGTTATTAAAGGTCGATTCGGCTTGGAACATGGTGGCGAAGAAAGAACACAGCGAGAAATAGCGAAGGAACTTGGGATTAGTCGCAGCTATGTATCGCGGATTGAGAAGCGGGCGTTGATGAAGCTATATCATGAGTTTTATAAGGCGAAACGATAACTTGAAAATGTAGGATAATAGCCAGTAGGGAAGAGATACTAATTTCTCAATCCTACTGGCTATTTGTGTTTCTGCAACATAAACAAACGAAGGATATCAACGTAAGGATTCTTGCTTTCTTGTATGTTGGCAAATCCTTTTTTTAAAAAGATGAGCAGCTTTTAAGTTGGACAGCGGGAAAACGTGCCTTACTAGACGATAATCAACAAACTTTTGATTGGCTTCATAAAGGATGGATTTTGAAACGTATATGACGGGTGAGAAATGAATTAGTCTGTTAGAGTGAGAAATATACAGCTCATTCTTATGAGCTAGTTGTTTGTATGATGCATACAGACTTAAGCTAATATGTAATGTACTGTGTTATACTCGAGCTGTAATAAAAAATGAGGTGTTTGTATAAATGATGAATCTTACAAAGGACCTTGCTAAATTGATTCGGTTAACAGGCGATCGTGCGAAATTGGATGCTAAAGCAAATGGGACATATATCGTATATAAAACAGCTGAGGGGAAGATTGTTAAAGAATATAGCACAGGTGAGATCAAGGAAGTGAATGAACAGGAAATTAACCATGACTGAGACAGTTGCAACCATGTTTGTGTTTGCTGGTAATAATGGAAGTGGTAAGAGCACAATCCGCAATTTGATTGTTGACCGACTTGGGGTAAGTGTGATTTCACTGTAGAAACTACTTTAGCGGGTGGTAACGTTATTCAACAGATGCGAGATGCGAGATGCAAAGGAACAAGGTTTTGAAATCATTATGTTTTATGTAGGACTAGGGGATGTTCGACTGAATATTGAACGTGTTGCTACGCGTGTGAAAAATGGTGGTCATCACATTGAAACTGAGGATATTATTAGACGTAACGTAACGAGCATGAATAACCTGTTGTCTCACTTGGACCAATTAGATCAATTAGTTATTATTGATAATAGTAAAACAGATGGTGAAATTATTCTTGAAGCAGATAAAGGTGGAGTGAAATATTATATAGATGAATTGCCTGAATGGGCACAAATGATTGATCGACAATTACAGATCAGGAACAAAACATAAAAGTAAACTAATTCGAATCGGGAGCGATCGCCATTAGTTTACTTTTTTACATTATATCGTGTTCATATCGTCAAGAAGTTAGATAACACTGGGGAAGATTTAGAGGATCTGATATCGTTTGGAACCATTGGACTGATAAAGCCATTGAAAGTCTTCAGACGAGTAAAGGAACGAAGTTGGCGACATTCCACGATCCAATAGGGACTGACAAAGAAGGGAATGAAATTTCTCTAATTGATATTTTAGGTAGTGAAGCAGATGACGTAGCATACTTGGTCCAGTTGAAGATTGAAAAAAGAAAATATTCGTGGGTCAGCCTAGCATTTGCAAATGGATGGAATGATGCAAGTATTACAGGATGAATCGTTAGCTTGTGTATTACTTCAGCGTAGAGATCAGTAATCCAAGTTCTTTCTGCATTCTGGCTCTTGTTACATAAAGGTAATAGATCATAAGATAAAGGTTTTTAAATGTTTTGTATAAGTTAACTTTACTTTATTGAATGTTTAGTTTATAGTTTTATTTAAGAGGTGATTGCCATGAAGAAAGATTTTGGTGATTCGATATCCAATAAGGTTTATGAATATCGTGTGCTTGCCAGAATGTCTCAGCAAGAATTAGCAGAGAAAGTTGGGGTTTCCAAACAAACCATCTTTGTAATGGAAAAAGGGAATTATGTTCCGACTTTGCTGTTAGCTTTTCGTATTTCCAATTTCTTTAATGTTGATGTAAACGATATTTTTACTTATGTGAAAGGAAATGATCAAAATGATAAATAAGCTATTCTCAGATATCCATAACGCAATATTTTCCCCTTTAAAGTCTTGGGCTGAACAATCCACGGGAAATTGGAATATTCTCATTGGAGTTGGTTTTTTACTGCTCATGGGTAGTGTGATTTTTGCCTATGTATTTTATAAGAAAATTGGGCAAGACGACGAGCGGACAAATAAAATATTTTTGAAAAGCAGTTACTTCATGCTGTGTGCAATTATTCTATGTGACATTATTTTTCCTAAAGAATATATGTGGAATATCTTTTTCTTGTTCAAATATGCGTTAGCCATTTTAGTTGGTGGAATTTACATGGCGATTCAGTATAAAAGGGACTTGTCGTAAGAAAAGGTCACAGCACGTTGAAATGAATAGATAATAAGAGAGCTGAACAAACCGACGTTAATACGCTCCGTATTTCGCTGGTTTATTCAGCTTTTTCTGTGCCAGATGACAGCGTAGAGAATGTATATATCTAGGAAGCTTGATTCTTATGGTGAATGGGATTAGGCTATATGTTGAACGATAATTTAATAATGTACATATTATATTTTTTGTCTAGAAGGGAAGTCAGAAGCTTATGAAGTTAGGGATTATCGCTCCTATGAATGAAGATAGCTTTATTGTAGCAAATAGAAGAGAATTGAACTTTCTTGAATTCTGTGTGAATGAAGGAGACAGCGTAGAGGACTTTTGTGAGCAGTTGGAGCAAATATCTGAATGGAAAGTCAAATATAATGTTGAGATTGGTTCCATCGGACGATGGAAATCCCAGCGTATTAATGAAAAGGGACAAATCCTGCAAGATGAATTGCATCGATGCTTCCAATTAATTGATGCGGCAAACAAGTTGAATTGCCCAAGCTTTGTCGTGGGTTGCAACTATGTAGAAGAGTTGTCATTCTACGAGAACTGTACAGCAGCGATTGCATTTTTCAATGAACTCCTTATTTATGCAAGAACTAGAAATGTTAAGATCTCAACGTATAACTGTCGAAAAGTAAACTTCGTACACTCACCTGATGTATGGCGTATTATTCACGGTCATTTACCGGAGCTTGGGATTAAGTTCGATCCATCACATGCGCGCTTTTTTGGTGGCGATTATATGCAAGAAACGTTTGACTGGGGACATCGGTTCAATCACGTGCATCTAAAAGGTTCACTGTTGGTAAATGGAAATAAGGTGGATGAGCCACCTGCTGGTATGGATCAAACGGACTGGCCTTCTTTTGTAGCTACACTAAGAGCTGTTGGATATAACGCTGGACTTAGCATTGAGCCACGTAAATCAGCACTTCCTGATGAACTTGTAGCCAAAGGTGTGGTCTATTCAGTATCGTATTTCAAGAATCTTCTACTAGAGAACTAAATGACAACCTAAATGAGGTGAGAAAATGACTGAAAAATTGAGATATGGCATAGTTGGTGCAGGTGGAAATGCGGAGAAGAAGCATATTCATGGCTATCTAGATATACCAAATGTGGAGATTGTGGCCATCTGCGATATCATTCCAGATAAAGCAGCTCGCATGGCAGAGAAGTATGGTGTTTTAAATACATACTGTGATTACAAAGAGATGTTTGCTAAAGAGCGGCTTGATATCGTGAGTATTGTTACACCGAACTACCTGCACGCAGAAATTACGGAATATGCACTGTCACTAGGGATTCATGTCCATTGTGAGAAACCACTTAGCATTAGCGCAGAGGAAGCGCGGAGAATTGTGGCGGCACAGAACCAATCGGGCAAGAGGGTCATGATCGGGTTAAATAACCGTTTTACTAATGAAGCTGTTTATTTAAAAAAGTGGATTACTGAAGGTAATCTCGGTGAAATTTATAGCGCAAAAGCAGGCTGGATCAGAAGAAACGGTATTCCGGGAAGAGGTACGTGGTTTACGGATAAGGCACTTTCTGGCGGTGGTGTTATGATTGATCTTGGAGCTCATTATCTGGATCTAGCCCTTTATCTCATGGGACAACCGAAAGTTTCCTACGTTGCAGGTAACATCCATCAGAATTTCATTCATACGACGACCCGAAATCGCAACGGCTATAAAGGAATAGACGGTGGTATTTTCAACGTGGAAGATGCTGCAGTAGGTTATTTGAGTTTACACGGAGGGGCTTCACTTTCCTTCGATTTCAGTTGGGCTTCCAACATTGAAGAAGATCGGTTCTATGTGGAACTAATGGGAACCAAAGGCGGAGCCAGTCTCGTTAACGGCGTATTGAAGTTCTTCGATGGAAGTTCCGATATTTGTCTAGATATTACGCCTAAACTGAAATTAAATCCCAATTTACAATTAGTGAATGAGTTCCAGCATTTTGTTGATTGCATTGAGAATGAAACGAAGAAATTGCTCTCTCCAGCTGAAGATGGTATCTATTTCTCAGAAATTATCGATGCCTTTTATGAGAGTGCAGCAACGGGTGTACCTGTAAATGTTCATAATTAATAAAAAGAAGCAATATTTAGCAGGTATAAGTTTCATACGCCTAAATAAGTAGTATATCTAACAGCCCAATCCACATTAGAGGATGGGCTGTTTGTGCTTTATTAATCCATCATTCAATACATAGGATATACCGTATTAATACACTTGGTATAAAGTATCAAAAATACAAATCTAACTATCACACTTACATTGATTGAAGGTGAATTGTAATATAATATGAAATAAATCACATGCGGAGGGAGGAAATGATAGCGCATACATTGTCGGTATATAGCGTAATTGTTTGATTTATTGAATAAGACTCGACAGGAAAACAAGGAGGATTAATAATGAAGAGTAAAATGAGGATTGTTGGATTTGTAATTATTCTAACATTAATTTTACAAGTCATCACAGCGTGTGCTGGTTCGAATAATACAACTGTAACCAATAACGGGAATAAAGAAGCTGAACCGGTAGCCACAGAGCCGGCGAAGGATGAGCAAATTACATTACGCGTCATGGATTGGGCAGACAGTGAGAAAGTCTTCCGGGATCAATTCATCAAGGACTTCGAAATCAAATACCCCAATATTAAGATTGAATATACACTACTCACCGCAGATCAATTCCAAAACACCTTGACTACTTCCATTAAATCTAATGATGCACCCGATTTGTTCCCAATTCCAGCTAATATGTCATTGAGTACCGCTGTTAAGGGAGAATGGTATCAACCATTAGATCCCTATATTGATGATGAATTTAAGAATAGATTTGTAGACGGCATATTTGCTGAAGGTTCAACGATGTTGGATGGGAAGATTTATTCCATACCAGCGCTAATGAGCGTGCCAAGTACAATCATTTATTATAATAAACAATTGTTTAGAGATGCCGGCTTAGATCCTGAGAATCCACCCAAAACATATAGTGAATTTCGTGAAGCTGCCAAGAAAATAACAGAAGCCGGTGCAGGTAAAGCTTATGGTATCATCGAAGGTGGCAAACAAGTAAATCGTTGGAGACTTGCAGTAATGGATTGGTCGGCATTAGGTGGAAGTGGTTTGAATCAGCATTCGCCTATCAGTTTAGTTACCAATAATGCATCCTATGATTCTAAACCCGTGATAGATGTGATGAACCTATTTAAAGCATTGAAAGACGATGGAAGTTTCCATCCGAACACGATGAGCTTATCTGCTCCTGAAGCACGTGCTTTATTCGGTGAAGGTCAAGCGGGGTTCATGCTCCAAGGGGAATGGTCAATCGGCGTATGGGTTAGAGATAATCCTAATTTGGATTTCGGTGTTATGGCACCACCTATACCAGATGAAGGACAAAAGGGCTATTTGCCTAGATCCAACTTTAATCCTTGGATAGGTATATCCAAAACTTCTAAGCATCCAGAAGCAGCAGCTATCTATTTGAAGGAATACTTCAGTAAAGAATATCAATCTATCTTGGTGAAGAACGGAGATCGATTCTCTGTACTCAAAGAAGTGAATGATGATTCTTCGGAAATTCCGCAATTCAAGCAATATTATGAGGTTGCACAACAAATGTCTAGATTAGTACCAAGTCCGCAGCTTAGAAATCCAGATCTTGCTGATGTGTACGCCAATTATAAAGACGTTCAACCAGGTGTGGGAGATATTCTCCAGGGTGTTGTAGCAGGTGCGTTGAAAGATCCAAGTGCTCCTCTTAAGCAATTATCTGCGGGAATCGATAAGGCACTAAATGATGCTATTGAGAAAGCAAAGGCAGATGGAGCAAACGTAGGGATTGATGATTTTAGATTCTCAAATTGGAGTTCAGATAAGGACTATACTTCTGCGGATTACGACTCTATACGATGAAAGGAAATCTTCATAATATGCAGACGGTAACTGTTAAACCAACAGTGGTGATTCCAAAAGGAAATAGGCAGCGTAAGATTGAAGCTTGGTGCTGGATATTCCTTGCCCCTACGTTAGTGTTGTTCTTACTGTTCCAAGGCTGGCCCATCGTGGCCAGCGTGTATTATGCTACCTTAGATTGGTCGGGTCTGACTTCAGACTCGACCTATGTTGGACTTCAGAATTTTGTTGATGTTGCCAAAGATCCATATTTTTGGAATGCGTTCAAAAACAGCTTTAAATTTATGCTAGGTGTCGTTCCACTTCATTTATTTGTGCCATTGATTCTAGCCGTCATCCTGAATAATCCTAGATTAAAGGGAGCAAGTATTTATAGAACCTTAATTTTCCTTCCCGTCGTTACAACGACATCCATTGTAGGTATTATTATGGTTTTTATATGGGGAAGCGATGGAGCGGTGAATGATGCACTAATCAGGATTGGATTTCTGGACATTCCTGTGAATTGGTTAGGAGATGCCAAATGGTCGATGTTCACGATCGTGATCATTTCGGTATGGAAGAACCTTGGCGTTAACTTAGTCTATTGGTTGGCAGGACTTCAAGGAATTCCAAAGGACCTGTATGAAGCAGCTGAGGTGGACGGAGCCAGAGGTGTAAAACTATTCTATTATATAACGATTCCTCTACTTGTACCTATTGGTGCGGTAATCCTATTGCTTAACGTAGTAAATTCTTTGAAAGTATTCGATTTAATCAAAACGATGACTAACGGTGGCCCTTTCTTTACTACGGACGTTGTATCTACATATATTTATCGGTATGCGTTCTCAAGTGAAATGGGACTTCCACAATTAGGTTATGCATCTGCGGCAGGCATCTTTTTTGCGATTACGATCATTATATTGGCCATCATTCAATCTGTTGTGAGTAAACGGATTAAAGGTAGTGGAAAAGTATGAAGATATTCAATAAGTCATTGTTTCATGTTGTGATGATCATCTTTTGTTTCGTATGGATATATCCATTCATATGGATGGTATCGGCATCCTTTAAAACGCAGAGTGAATTTTTTACCAATGGCCTTAAGTTAATGCCGGAAAGCTTCAATACAAGTAATATCGTACGAGCTTGGAATGAAGCCAATTTCCAAAGTTATTTTTTTAACAGTGTGGTCATTTCGATTAGTACGATCATCATTGTGTTGCTTGCTACAGCGACCAGTGGTTATGTGCTCGGAAGATATACATTTAAAGGTCAGAAATATGTCTTATTGCTTCTTGTTTCTAGTATGTTCGTACCGATGGAGTTGGCGATTATCCCCATTTACGATTTGATCAAAAATTTGGGGCTCATGAACAATTTATTAGGGGTTATTTTAGCTGAAGCGGGTGGAAATCACATTGTGTTTATTCTACTCTTTGCCACATTCTTCAGTCGAATCCCCAAGGAATTAGAAGAAGCATCCATCATGGACGGCTGTGGATTTGTCAAAACATTCATTCGAATTATGGTTCCCTTGTCTAAGCCAATTGTAGGAAGTGTTGTCATTATGCAATTCATTTGGTCGTGGAATTCATTTATGGTTCCATTGATATTAACGTTAAGTAAACCAGATTTGCGGCCACTTGCAGTTGGTTTATATGCACTTCGAGGGGAGAATATCATAGATTGGACAGGAATAGCAGCGGGCGGAACGATTGCAATTGTTCCCATCATCATTATTTTCATGTTCCTACAACGCTATTTCGTAGATGGAATTGCCGGAGCAGTAAAGGGTTGATTCATATAATACAAAGACAGGATGGATGAAATGAGAATTCTATATTTAGATTTAGATTCCTTACGGCCTGATCATCTAGGTTGCTATGGATATCATCGTGAGACATCACCCCATATTGATAAAGTTGCAAAGGAAGGCGTTCGGTTTACGAATTATTACTGTTCAGATGCACCGTGTATGCCATCGAGAACAGCGTTGATGTCGGGTAGATTTGGAATCCATAATGGGCTTGTTGGACATGGCGGTACTGCTGGAGATATGAGACGTGAAGGCGCAGACCGAGGATTCAGCGACCGTCTGCGGACTGAGAGTCTACCGGGTATGCTTAGAAGCCTTGGGTTCAAGACAACTTCGATCAGTACATTTGCAGAACGGCACTCTGTCTGGACATTCAATGCTGGTTTCAATGAAGTGTTGAATATTGGAGGTCAAGGTGGAGAGTCGGCTGAAGAAGTTCTTCCTACGGCACTGAAATGGTTAGAGGATAACGGTACGAAAGATGATTGGTTTCTTCATTTGAACTTCTGGGATCCACATACACCATACAGAGCACCAGATCACATTGGCAATCCATTCGAGAATGAACCGTTGCCAGAATGGATCACACAAGAGGTATTCGAACAACACAAACTCAAAAAGGGACAACACAGCATTGAAGATATGAATAAGCTGGCTAAGTCGCATTATTACAAATATGCAAGGCACAATAAACCGATTGAGGAACTCTCAGATCTACGAACGATTATTGATAATTATGATACGGCTGTACGTTATATGGATAATCATATTGGACACATTATCGACACAATTGAGAAATTGGGTATTATGGAAGAAACAGCAATTATTATTAGTGCTGATCATGGTGAAAGCCTTGGTGAGTTAGGTATTTACTCCGAGCATGGCACGGCAGATCAGGCGACATGCCATATCCCAATGATTGTTCGTTGGCCAAATGGATTAAAAGGAGTGCAAGATGATGGATTGCACTATCAACTTGATCTTGCACCAACACTAGCTAGCTTGCTTGGTGCCCCTAAGTCAGATACGTGGGATGGTTCTAGTTATGCGGATAGTATTACGAAAGGTACGTCTACTGGAAGAGATTACCTAGTTGTATCACAGTGTGCACATGTCTGTCAGCGGAGTGTTCGATTTGATGAGTGGTTATATATTCGATCATATCATGATGGGTATCACGGTTTCCCTAAAGAAATGTTGTTTAATCTTACAATAGATCCGTACGAGCAGAACAATCTTGCGGATGCAAGAAGAGATATCTGCATGAACGCTGTTTATTTATTAAATGAGTGGCACGACGAAATGATGCTATCCATGCAGGAAGATATCGATCCATTGTGGACAGTAATGAAAGAAGGGGGACCTTTTCACGCAAAAGATTACGAGTGCTAATGAGACGGTAGCGTATACCAGTACCAGTATTCAAGATCAACTTCAAGTCTCCTTACATTATATGGAGGAACTTATCTATAAGACGCGTGACATCACTATTTATAAGCAGCCATACTGTACCATTTCTTATATCAAAAAAGGGAATGTTACGGTTATTGTGGGAGATCGGATTTATCACGCGAAAGCGGGAGATGTCATGATACATCGTCCGGATTTAGATATTCGTGTGATTGGTGGCGGTGATGGTATTCATTTATTTATGAATATTGAACTTAAGGTACTTACTGACATTGATTTCTTTCAGATGTATCCACTAAAGAATGTGATCACGCTAAGAGATTGTGAGCGTTATGAGGAATGCTTCTATGAGCTATTTCAACTATGGGTGCAAGATCATTCATTTCGCGACGTACAAAGTCTATTCCTCGTGTTTACATTGTTGAATGAATTGCTCGGTAGTGTACGCAGTACTCCGGGTATGGTTCCCTTAGATTTATTAAATGGAAAAGATCGGTTCAGGAAGATTATAAGTTATATGCAAGAACACTTACATGAAAAGATTAATAGAAATACGCTAGCAGATCTGGTATTTATGGACCCCGTGTATTTCAGTCGTGATTTTCAGAGGATCTACGGAAATACACCAGTAGCCATGTTGAAAAAATTGCGTTTGAGGAGAGCTAAAATGCTTCTTGAAAACTCGAGTCTATCAATCAAGTTAATTGCGGATCAATGTGGATTTTATGATCAGGCTCATTTTACTCGTTCTTTTCAGCATTCCTTTCAGTTATTGCCTAGCGAATATAAGGAAAGTATTCGACAAATGCGATGTTGACTACGCATGCGGATCATTCTTACGATCGCTGTTGTAGTAATAGAAATCCTTAAACAACAAGTTGACTCCTCGTAACCTACAGGAGTCAACTTGTTGTATTTGGGCAAGGCTGTTGCCTCATTTAACTATCTAGCTACGCTCCAGAATCGTGTTCAGCGTTGTACGGTCCAAGTTTCTAACCAAGGTAAGTAATAATTCCTTGGCTGCATCATAATCATCTGTATGGATGATAGATGAAGATGTATGGATATAACGAGAGCAAATTCCAATCACGGTAGATGGAACGCCAATACCACTAAGATGAACTTGACCTGCATCTGTGCCACCTGGAGAAACAAAGTATTGGTATTTAATCTTGTGTGTCTCTGCCGTGTCCTGAACGTACTCGACCAGTCCCCGGTGTGTAAGCATCGATGGATCGAAAATACGCAGTAACGTACCTTGCCCAATATGTCCGAAGGATTGTTTGTCACCTGTCATGTCATTGGCTGCGCTAGCGTCTAAGGCGAAGAAAATATCGGGTTGGATAAGGTTAGCAGATGTACGTGCTCCACGTAATCCTAATTCCTCCTGTACGGTTGCACCGACATACAATGTGTTGGGAAGCTTCTCCTTATGGAGTGCTTCTAAACATTCCATAGCAAGCCCAAGTCCATAGCGGTTATCCCATGCTTTAGCCATGATCTTCTTAGGATTGGCGAGTGGTGTGAAATCACAGATGGGTACGATTTGTTGCCCGGGATGTATACCGAATGATTCTGCCTCTGCTTGATTATCAGCCCCGATATCAAGATACATAGATTTGATGTCTACCGGTTTGCTGCGTTGTGCTTCATCTAATAGATGAGTTGGGGTAGAGCCCACGACACCTAGGATAGGACCATTATCAGTTATGATCCGTAGTCGTTGAGAAAGAACTGCTTGGCTAAACCATCCTCCAAGTGGCTGAAATCGAATCATCCCACTTGGCGTAATCCCTGTTACCATGAATCCAACTTCATCAAAATGACCTGCCACCATGACTTTAGGACCGTTCTCATCTCCTCGTAGCACGGCAAATAGACTACCAAGACGATCTTGTACAAATTCTTCGGTATAGGAAGACATCGCATCTTTAACCCAAGCGCGTAATTCTCGTTCGAAGCCCGATGCGGCTGGGAATTCTGTTAATTGGCGAAATAAATCCATCGTTTTTTGGTTCATTGTAGCAACGCTCCTTTTTTAGTGTTCATTCATTCTTTTAATAAATTTCAATGTACTTAGTATGAACTTTGTCTTGTGGAATGTCCACGTCAATGCGATATAGACATGCACAAAAGCCCTTTAACACGAATAACATGCAATGGGTGAATGTTCTGTAGCACGCAACAGAAAGGAGCACATATCATGGAACTAACGTTGAAGAAACGTCTTGTGATATATGTTTTATTTATTTTGTTGGTTATTGTATTGATTTGTCTTTTTAATTAGAAGTATACAAGTTGACGCTGTAAGTGATCGTCCACTCCAATCGGATGCAGGACGATCGCTTATCTATTTGTCACGGTTGACGATTATGGATTGGGATTGTGCCCAATATACTTAAAACTATTCATCATGTACAATGTAATAAATGTAAGTTATAGGAGGTTTGACTACGACATGCCAGTACGACTAGAGTCCAGTAGAATTATTTCGGAATTACGTACAAATTTGGAATCATGCATATTAGGTAAATCTTTAGAAATACAACTATTACTAACTGCACTTCTTGCAGGAGGACATGTGCTTATAGAAGATGTACCCGGTACGGGGAAGACACAGTTAGTGAAGGCATTAGCTAAATCAATCCATGGTGATTATCGACGTATTCAATGTAACCCTGATATTCTACCAAGTGATATCACAGGTGTATCTGTATTTCATCCGAAAGAACAACAGTTTTATTTTCGGCCAGGACCTGTCATGACGCATATCTTATTAGTTGATGAGATTAATCGGGCGACGACGAAGTCTCAATCGGCCCTACTTGAGGTAATGGAAGAACGCAATGTAACCGTAGACGGGGAAACACATGAACTGCCACACCCCTTTATGCTAATAGCGACTCAGAATCCAATTGACTTCGAAGGAACCTACACTCTTCCAGAAGCTCAATTAGATCGATTCATGATGAAAATGAACCTTGGTTATCCAGATGCAATAACCGAAAAAGAATTAATGTTGAGGCATCGAATGGGACAACCTGTGGATGAATTAAATTCCGTAACGAATATGGAACAAATTGCTGCTATGCAACAAGAAATACGTCATGTCCATATGGATGATGTGATCATAGATTATATGCTTGAATTGATTCGTAAGACACGCGAACATCCATCGGTGCTATTGGGAGCAAGCCCTCGAGCTTCGCTGTCATTCATGTTGGCATGTAAAGCGTACGCGTTTATTCAAGGAAGAGATTATGTACTTCCTGATGATATTAAGCATCTCGCTCCACATCTGTTGTTGCATAGAATACTGCTTCGGCCGGAAGCGCGTCTAGATAATTTACACAAGGACAGTATTTTGCAGGGTATTATTCAACAGACCCATGTGCCAGTCACCATGATGGGACGATAGGAGGAATGAAGAAAATCCTAAGTACTTTAAGAAAGGGATTACGTAACCGAAGACTATGGGCAGTTATTTCGGTATGGGTGATTAGCCTATTCTATTTGTTGTTGCAAGGGGGGAAGCTGTCTTCCATGCTGTTTGGGATGTCAAGTTTATTAGTGGCATACCTACTCATTGGAGGTTATAACGGTGTGAATGCGGTAGTAGGTAATCGTATTCTTACAAGAAATGACGATCATTTCGAGACTTTATATGCGGGGGATCAGCTACAAATTAAATTTGTATTAGTTATTCCCGGATTTATTCCGTTTCCTTTTATCATCGTAAGAGACGTGTTAAGAAGACATAATGGTCAGTTATGGTCTTTCAAAGAAAGTGTGATTCCGAGTTTTCGTGGAAAAGCGCAATTGGTATTTCAAACGCCTCCTCTGGAACGAGGAAAATATAACTTCTTAGATACAGAGTGTGTTGCAGAAGATATCTTTGGAATTATGCAATATCAAGGAGTTATACATGCTCCTGCATCATTTCATGTATTGCCACAAACGATCTTTATTCCATATTGGCAGTTGTTTGATCGGCATTCTCGATTAGCCGGACCTCAGGCAGGGATATCTTCATCCCGAAATGAAACGACCCAAATTAGTGGTGTGAGAGATTATGTATATGGTGATCGACTTACAAGAGTGCACTGGAATGCTACTGCGAAGACAGGAACATGGAAGTCTAAAGAATTCGAGTATGAATCGGTTCCCAGAACAATACTTATGCTAGATGCAACAAAGGCTCACTATACAAGCGATGAACAATTTGAACTTGCTGTCTCCACCGTGGCTTCATTATTAGAATATGGATGCCGAGAACGTATGAATATTGGATTATGCACGATGGGTAGTCAATTGAAAGTCTTTGAGCCTTCCGACAATATAATAGAATGTAAGAGGATGCAACATCATTTAATCGATCTGGACGCGGATGGCGTCGGCGAAATATTTCCGAAGCTAGAATCGACTACTCGAATATTGAAACAAGGTTCTTATTTCGTTCTAATTAGTCCGATGAATGGACAATCGGTGGTGGATATTATGCGATGGGCACATTCGTATCATATGAGTCCTACGCATATACACATTCGTAGATCTAATGAGAAGAAGTCGAAAGAATGGGTAACTTTACTTCGAACAGATGGCATTCAAGCGTATACAATCTCCTCATTAGAAGAATTGCCTAGAGCATTAGGAGGCGGATTTGGATGACCCAAGATAGACCTCTTATGAAGTATGATTGGGTAACTATTTCATCATATATATGGATTTGGATTGTTGCGAGACAGTGGTTATCATATACAGAACCGATATGGTTAGAACAGACGACCTTACTCGTGGAAAGAACTGTGATTATGCTTGTTATAATTGAAATGTTGTTACCAATTAAAAGAGTTTACCGGATGTTATTGGAATCTGTTCTTGGCATAGTGTTGTTACGTTATACGCTTATAGAATATGGATTATATGTGCCAAGTGATGATCTATACATTCGTATGCAAACTTTTATTAGTGCGTCACAACCCTATATCTGGTTCGCTTGTTTGTCCGCTATAGTGTGCTTGATCACAGCTAGATTCGTAACTAGTAAATGGGCGATTCTTATTTTCATGGGAGTTCAGATTGTTACTTTTGCTATTCTGGATTCATTCACATCTGACATTCTGTGGGATGAAGCGGTATGGCTAGTATTCGTCATGCTGGGCTGGTTGGTCAGTCATCAATTGAAGCGATTCAAACAGCAATATCCACAAGGATGGAAGCAAATGCTTCATTATCCATTTCAGTTGATAGCCCAAATCGTTCTGATCTTCTCTATAATCTTTCTTCTTGGTGTAAATATGCCGAAGTTCTCTCCTATTCTTAAGGATCCATATACTCTGTGGAATGAAAAGAATGCAACGTCTGATGGTATTTCTGAATCAGGGTCTCAAGACAAGGACAACGCAGGACCTACCATCTCTGGATATCGTCGAGATGACCGTGAATTGGGAGGGGCATTTGAGTATAATTACGATGTGGTGATGACTGTGCAATCATCGAAGAGAAGTTATTGGCGTGGGGAGACTAGACGACTCTACTCTGGAAAGGGTTGGACAAGCGACAAAAAGGATAACGCCTACGAAGATGTACGGCTTCTCGAACAGCTTAACCAGGTAATACCATCCGTAATGCAGACAGAAACAGTGGAACAGACAATAAAGATGATGACGGATCGTATGTATCCAGTATTATTTGGTGCCTATCGAATTACTTCAATTGAAACGTTAGATGACGAGAAGGACATAAAGGAAATCCAATGGAAAGGGTCGCAAGATGAACTTCATTGGAATGGTAAAGAGACCGAGGGGACATATCCAAAGACATATAGTCTGATTTCAGAGATTCCTATGATTCCAACAGATGAATTACTCGAACAATCCTATAATGATTTGTATAAAGATGCAGTAGATGAGCGTTATCTACAGATTCCTGATGATTACCCTAAGCGGGTAAAGGAACTTGCAGTAGAGGTCACGCAATCAGCAAAGACGCCTTATGAGCAAATATTATTATTGCAGGCTCATTTACAGAACAATTATACGTATACAAATAAACCGGATTTATCTCGCAAAATAAGTGATGATTTCGTGGACAGCTTTCTTTTTGAGGTGAAGCAAGGATACTGTGATTATTTCTCATCTTCGATTGTCATGATGGCGAGATCACTCGATATTCCAGCACGATGGGTCAAAGGGTATGCTCCTGGGAATCAACTTGGATCTATTGAATATGGTTTAGGTCAGCAGGAAAAGATGAATTCCGGTGTATATAACGTTACTAATGCAGATGCACACTCTTGGGCAGAAATTTATTTCGGACCCTATGGTTGGATTCCAATTGAAGCAACCCCTGGATTTGATATGCCTATCCTCGAATCAGCGGACAATCAAGAGAAAGAACCTGTGGATCAACCAGAGATAGAAGATAAGGTAGATATAAAAGAATCCAAGGTGTCAACTGCGAATACGCACTGGTTACAAATTATAAGCGCAGTGATTAGTATTCCATTGTTCCTATGGCTCGGATATAAGGGATACCGCTCGCGTCATTCTCTTCGCTTTCTATGGTTTCGGCTTAGACAAGGAAAGGAACTAACGTCTAATGAGAAAGTGTTCATTGAGACAGAACGTTGGCTTTGGTACGTTCATAGACATGGAATGATCTATGATAAGCAAGACACGTTACGTGAAACCGTCTTTAAATGGAAGATTAATGAACCGACACTGGAACCTTTATTGATGAAATTACTAGTATTGTTTGAAAAAGCAAAGTATAGCTCAGAGGTTGTAGATGCTAATGAGTGGGTTAACGTTGATCGAGTTGCTAGGGAACTTAAGCAAGCTATAAGGGCGAAAAGGAAAAGGTAGTCAACCACTCGTCCGATTCACATGTGTGAATTGGGCGGTTTTCCTTTGTAATAGCTCATCATATTATGGTATAGTTTGTCGTATGAAACTGAGGTGACTGGACTTGTTTGAAATGTTGATTCCGAGATTAAGAGTGAATACAGTATTCGATATCGACTTAGAAGATCTATATGCGAAAGGCTACCGAGGGATTATTACCGATTTGGATAATACGCTGGTGGGTGCCAAAGCACCACTTGCTCATCCGGAGCTACTCACTTGGTTTGAGCTGATAAAGAAAAAAGGCTTTCAACTAATCATTGTTTCCAACAATCATCTAGCGCGTGTATCGGATTTCGCTACACCATTGGATATTCAATTTGTGCATGAAGCTCGTAAACCTTCGTTAAAACCTTTTCAGAAGGCTATGAAGATGATGGGACTTTCAAATACAGAGACAATCATGGTAGGAGATCAAATGCTGACAGATGTGTTCGGTGGTAATCGACTCAAACTGTATACAGTATTAGTCCAACCGATCTCGGTTCAAGATGAAGGATGGACAACTAGAATGAATCGGAGAATAGAGCGCATTGCGCTTAAGAATCTTCGTAAAAAAGGATTATGGCTTGAGGAGGAGTAACAAGAATGAGTGAAGTTATTGGCGAGCAAGAAGCCATAAGATGCAGTGGTTGTGGGATTACACTACAAACAGAACAAGCAAATTTACCTGGGTATGTACCGGCGAAGGCGCTAGAGCAAGAACAAATTATATGTCAACGTTGTTTCCGTATTAAGAATTATAATGAATCTTCTACGGTTACGGTGGATCAAGATGAATTCTTGAAGCTATTAAGCCAGATTGGCAATAAGAATGCGCTGGTCATTCATATTGTGGATCTGTTCGATTTCCAAGGAAGTATGATTTCTGGATTACAGCGTTTTGTCGGGAATAATCCTGTCATTCTTGCTGTTAATAAGATTGACCTGCTCCCAAAAGTTACGAATTGGAATAAAGTCAAGAACTGGGTTCAGCAACAAAGTAAAGAAAATGGACTTAAAACGGAAGAAATTATCTTGTGTAGCGCTAAGAAGAACCAAGGATTTGACCGTTTGCTTGAGACCATTGCTACCTACCGTGGAGATCGGGATGTATATGTTGTAGGTGCAACAAATGTAGGTAAATCAACGTTAATTAATCGTCTAATTAGAGATTATAGTGACCTTGAACAAGAATTAACGGTTTCACGTTATCCAGGTACGACGTTGGATATGGTGAATATTCCTCTTGATGATGGTCAATACATTATTGATACACCGGGTATTGTGTACCAATGGCGTTTCAGTGAACTTGTGAGTCGTCAAGATCTTGGTGCAACGATGCCAGAGAATCAACTTAAACCGATGGTGTATCAACTGAATGAAGGGCAAACGTTATTCTTCGGAGCGTTAGCTCGATTCGACTTCATCCAAGGCGATCGGCAATCATTCACCTGTTTCCTAAGTAACCAGACCAATATTCACCGTACCAAGTTGGAACGTGCGGATGAGTTGTATGCAGAACATGCTGGTGTAATGTTGGCTCCGCCTAACAAAGAGAATTTATCTAAGCTACCTGAATGGACAAGACATGAATTCAGCATTAAGCGTGGTGCTCAGAGTGATCTGTTCATCTCTGGTCTAGGTTGGATTAAGATAAATAGTGACAAAGGTGCTGTCATTGCTATCCACGTACCACGTGGAGTCAAGGTATTGACTAGACCGTCATTGATATAGTAGTATTTCGAACTTCGTGCGAAGGATATTAGACGCACAGAATGAATCGAATACACACGAGAGGCGAGTGAAATAGGCAAATGTTATGGAGCGAATTAACTTCACAACCTAACCACTTTATGCGTCTTGCAGTGATCGGGGACCCTATCGCTCATTCTAAATCGCCAGTGATGCATAATGCTGCATTGGCAGCACTTGGTCTGGAAGGGGAATATATCCCACTACATGTCAGTCGTCAAGATTTAGGTCAAGCCATCCGTCGTATCAAAGAGTTAGGGTTTCGTGGTATAAATGTGACCATCCCACATAAAGTTGACGTCATGGCGCACTTGGATGAATTGGATGAATCAGCCAAATTGATCGGCGCTGTAAATACCATTGTAAATGATAACGGCTATCTTACAGGGTACAATACCGATGGTATCGGATATGTTCGGTCTTTAAAGGATGAGACGCATGTGAGTTTGAGCGGAAAATCAATCATGGTCCTAGGAGCGGGTGGTGCAGCTCGTGGGATTGTTCATGCGTTGGTACAGGAATGTCCAGGACATATCGTGATTGCCAACCGTACGGAAGATAAAGCTATTCAATTAGCAACGGAGTGGAACACTTCAGGAAATATTCATGGGATATCTATGGACAATGTATCTACTTATCTTGAAGATATGGATATTGTCATTAATACGACCTCCATCGGTATGCATCCACATGTAGACGAAGCTCCCATCAACCCAGATCGTCTTCCCCAAGGGATCATTGTCAGTGATCTGATCTATAATCCGATAACGACGGCATTGCTGAATAGAAGTCAAGAGCGTGGTTGTACGATACATGGTGGGCTAGGGATGTTTATCAATCAAGGAGCGTATGCACTTGAATACTGGACGGGCAAGCAAGCACCCATTGAACAGATGAGGCAGGCTGTATTGCAAAGTTTGCTAGATTAATCAATAAAAGAGATCATAGAATAATGAATTGAATAAAAGGAGTTTGGAAATGACATGTTAAACGGCAAACAGAAACGTTATCTACGTTCACTAGCACATCATTTAGATCCTGTGTTCCAAGTAGGAAAGAATGGAACAAACGATCATTTGATTCGCCATATCGTAGAAGCCATTGAAAAAAGAGAACTAATGAAAATAACGGTCTTGAATACTTGTCTTGAAGATCGTGACGAGATTGGGGCTGAGTTAGCCCAGAAGACCGGTGCGGAACTCGTTCAGGTTATTGGGAAAGTGATCGTTCTATATAAAGAGTCGAAAGATAATAAAGAAATTCAACTGCCGTAATAAGGGAGGATTCAGTATGAAGATTGGCATCATGGGGGGGACCTTTGATCCACTTCATATCGGTCATTTGCTCGCAGCGGAATCTGCGAGAGATTCATATCAGCTTGATGAGGTCTGGTTCATGCCAAGCCATATTCCACCTCATAAAGATAAGGCAGGAGTAACGGGTGAGCAACGATTAGCTATGGTTGCTGAAGCGGTTAAAGACCATCCTTCTTTTCGGACGCTTGATCTAGAGATAAGAAGAGGAGGTGTCTCCTACACCATCGATACAATAGAGGAACTCAAATCGATACAACCATCGTTTGACTTCTATTTTATTATTGGGGCAGATATGGTTAATTATTTACCTCATTGGGACCGGATTGAAGATCTTTCCAAATTAATAACGTTTATTGGTGTGGGTAGACCTGGTTCTCCTATAGCATTGAATACATTGCCTTCTTATTTACAGTCAAATGTACGATTAGCGGATATGCCTCTTGTAGACATCTCATCTTCTAGTATTAGGCAGAAGGCAGAGAATGGTCATTCTATCCGTTACATGGTCCCTGAACGAGTATATGATTATATTCTAAGGAGGGGATTTTATGGGATACAGTCGTAGTGAACTCATTGAAGTTGTATCTTCACAGATGCCTACGAAAAGATGGGAACATACGAAGGGTGTTATGGAGACAGCAGTAAAGTTAGCTGAGCAATATGGGGCTGATCCGCTAAAGGCTGATCTGGCTGCGATCTTACATGATGTAGCTAAATATTGGCCTGTTGATAAACTCAGAATGATTCTTGTTGATCATCAGTTATCGGATGATTTGTTGTTATACAATAAACAACTTTGGCATGCTGAGGTTGGGGCATTCGTCGCAAGATATGATTATGGTATTGTAGATAGCGAAGTGTTAGATGCTATACGCTATCATACATCAGGTCGTGTCGGGATGACTTTATTAGATAAAGTAGTGTGTTTGGCTGATTACATGGAACCAGGGAGAGATTTCCCAGGTGTGAATAATATTAGAGAACTTGCCAAGGATAGCTTAGAAGAAGGATTAATTGCTGGTTTAGATACTACGATCAACTTCCTTGTGTCCCGTAAGCAGGTCATATTTCCATTAACCGTATTAGCACGTAATGATTTAATAACAACATTGGAGGCGAATTCATGAAACAGAATTTTATAGAACCTAAGAAATTGTTAGATTTGGTCATAGCTGCCGTTCAAGATAAAAAGGCTATGGATGTTGTTGCACTCGATTTAAAAGGCATATCATTAGTTGCTGATTATTTTGTCATTTGTCATGGTAATTCAGATGTACAGGTACAAGCCATTGCTACGGAGATCCGTAGATCAGCTATGGATGCAGGTACTACGATTCGTGGGATTGAAGGTATGGATAGTGCACGTTGGGTATTGATGGATTTAGGAGATGTTATCGTTCATATCTTCCATCGTGACGAGCGTAGCGCATATAATATCGAGAAGCTTTGGTCTGATGCAGCGGTCGTGGAGATCGTATGAGTCTAGTTGCGGGTACAGTTGTCTCGCTTGAAGTAGCACGTGAAGTATCTCCGTATGGTTTCTTTTTATATGGTGATGATTTCGATGTCTTACTTCACTATACGGAGATTACAAGTGAAATCAAACCCGGAGACATCATTGAAGTGTTTATTTTCTTCGATACACAAGATCGGTTAGCAGCGACAATGAAGAAACCTTTCTTGATATTAGGAGGGTTAGCTAAGCTCGTTGTTGCGGATGTGAATCCACGCTTAGGATGTTTCCTCGAAATGGGACTGGGGCGTCAACTCTTGTTACCTATTCGTGAATTACCAGAGATCAAAGAACTTCATCCCTTGGTGGGTGACTCGGTATTCGTTACGATGGAACATGATAAACAAGGTAGACTTCTTGCTAAGTTAGTAGGGGAATATGAATTGGAAGAACTAACCTACGATGCACCGACTTCATGTCTTAACCAATGGATGAATGCAACCGTCTATAGACCACTGCAGATAGGCTCTTTCGTCATTGTAGATGGTGGGGTTGTTGGGTTTGGGATGATTGGATTCATACACACTTCAGAGCGAACTCGAATGCTGAGATTAGGTGAAGAAGTCAATGTTCGCATTAGTCATATCCGTGAAGATGGACGAGTTAATCTTTCAATGACTCCCTTAAAAGAGATTGGAAGAGATATAGATGCCGACAAATTATTGACATTCCTAAAGGATCGTCCAGGTGGTGGAATGCCTTATTCTGATGCCACTCCTCCTGATATTATTAAAGAGAGATTCGGAATTAGTAAATCAGCATTCAAACGGGCTTTAGGTAAGTTGATGAAAGAAGGTCTCATTGCGCAAAAGGAAAATTGGACCTATCTCGTGGTTGCAGAGCCGAATAACAGTGAGATCGAGCCATCTTAGGCTAGGTTCAATGAAAGTGTGGTGTCATGATGTCATCCTATCGAAAATTTGCATATGTATACGATGAACTAATGGAAGACATGCCATACCCTGACTGGATAAGGTTTGCCAGAACGGCTTGGGAGAAATATGGCATGCCTCTTCGTGTAGCTGAGTTAGGATGTGGCACAGGGAGTATCACCATTCCCTTGGTGAATGCTGGATTTGAAGTGACGGGTATAGACATATCGTCGGATATGCTATCCGTTGCCAGGGGAAAGATGGAAGGAACTCCACGCGGAAATCGTCTTTTTCGTGAAGGGAGTATACGTTGGATTCAACAGGATATGAGGGAATGGGAATTACCAGAACCCGTTGATTCTGTTATATCCTTTTGTGACTGCATTAACTATCTTACGGAAGAATCAGATGTTGTGTCTCTGTTTGCTCGAACATATAAAGGTCTTAAGACAGATGGTACATTCTTATTTGATGTTCATCATCCGAACACGATGAAACGTTACAATGAGGAACAGCCGTTTGTCCTTGATGAACGTATGGTATCGTATATTTGGACTTGTGATCTTAATTCAGATCGTTGTGAGATTGAGCATCATTTGCGAATATTTGTTCGTGCTGAACAAGGTGGCGATCAATATCGTCGTTTTGAGGAAATTCATGTGCAGCGTGCCTATGATCCTGAATGGATGAGAGTTGAGCTCATCAAAGCAGGCTTTCGTGATGTTCATGTATACGCAGACTTTGAATGGAACGAAGCCAAAGATGATGCACAGAGACTTTTCTATGTAGCCGTTAAATAAGAGATAATAAACAAGCCTTGGATCCTTTGATCCAAGGCTTGTTCGTGCTAGTCATCATTCACACACATAAGAAACCGTCTTATGCAACGTAATCTTTCCATAACTCAACGATGTTCAACAAGGTCGATACTTCCCAGGATGATATGTGCTAGACCGAAGCCAAGAACACCATAAGCAGCAAGCTTATACCTACTTCCGAGCATTGCAGCACCAGATGCAGATACGACAGTTCCAAGAACGGTAGGAATTAAACCTTCTCTCATATGATCTCTCCCTTAGTTGTTTTGGAAAGACGTCTATTAGTATTCGTTAATATGATTTGATTTATACTCAAAGACAATAAAGTCAGAATATGTACAACTAAAGCGCTTGTTGACTTAATTTATTTGATTCTGTATAATTTGATTCATCAAAATGTATATATAAACGTTGATGAGGAGTAGTAATTTCGAGATATCATTCAGAGAGCCGGCGATTGCTGCAAGCCGGTTGGTATATTGGAGCGAACTTGCCTCGGAGTAATGATATGAATGTGGAAGGGCTTGTCGGACTTTTCTTTATAAACGACAATTTTTCTATATACGAAGTATCATCGTCTTACCCGCGTTAAGGGGTCAAAGTGAGTGGAATGCAAAGAATGCATTTCGCTAACTAGGGTGGTACCACGGGAATCAAACCTCTCGTCCCTAGCGATCAAACGCTAAGGATGTAGGGGTTTTTTTGATGGATAATAGTGTCTGACTGAGAACATGAACAACATTATGAGGAGGAATATTTAGTCATGAGTGAACAGCAACAACAGGGCTATCAGCCACGTATTATTGAACCTAAATGGCAGCAATATTGGGATGAGCACGAAACATTTAAAACAGGTGAAGATCCAACAAAGCCGAAATTCTACGCATTGGATATGTTTCCCTATCCATCAGGAGCAGGGCTACATGTAGGCCACCCTGAAGGATATACAGCTACAGATATCATATCGCGTTACAAACGAATGAAAGGTTACAATGTCCTTCATCCAATGGGATGGGATGCTTTTGGTCTACCTGCGGAACAACATGCGATAGATACGGGTGAACATCCAAGGGATATAACCGTTAAGAATATTAACAATTTCCGCCGTCAGATTAAATCATTAGGATTCTCATATGATTGGGATAGAGAGATTAGTACGACCGATCCAGACTATTATAAATGGACACAATGGATATTTATTCAGTTATTCAATAAAGGACTTGCCTATGTAGCTGAAGTACCTGTGAATTGGTGTCCAGCGCTTGGAACGGTACTTGCGAACGAAGAAGTGATTAATGGATTAAGTGAACGTGGAAATCATCCTGTTGTACGTAAACCGATGAGACAATGGATGTTGAGAATTACCGAATATGCTGACCGGTTATTAGAGGATCTAGAAGAATTAGATTGGTCGGAGAGTATCAAAGACATGCAACGTAACTGGATTGGTAAATCCAAAGGGGCAGAAGTTAGATTTGATGTTCAAGGATACGACGCGCAATTAGCTGTATTCACAACTAGACCAGATACATTATTTGGTGCAAGTTATTGTGTGTTAGCCCCAGAGCATGAATTGGTATCACAAATAACAACAGCAGAGCAATTAAGTGTTGTGGAAGCTTATATTACGCAAGCGTCCCATAAGAGTGATCTGGAACGCACAGATTTAGCGAAGGATAAGTCTGGCGTGTTCACAGGGGCATACGCAGTTAATCCGGTAAATGGTGCACAAATGCCAATCTGGATCGCTGATTATGTACTTGCTGGATATGGAACGGGAGCGATCATGGCTGTACCTGGGCATGATTCACGCGACTGGGAATTTGCTAAGCAGTTCGGTTTAGAGATTATTGAAGTAGTCAAAGGTGGAAATATCGATGTAGAGGCATATAGCGGAGATGGCGAACACGTTAACTCTGAACTGCTTGATGGATTGAAGAATGAAGAAGCTATAGCGAAGATGATTAAATGGCTAGAAGAGAACGGCAAAGGCGAAGGTAAAATTACATATCGTCTACGCGATTGGTTATTTAGCCGTCAAAGATACTGGGGAGAACCGATACCTATTCTTCATCTCGAAGATGGAACAATGAAGACCGTTCCTGTCGATCAATTACCGCTAGTTCTACCCGAAGTAGACCATATTACGCCATCGGGTACTGGGGAATCACCGCTAGCTAATGTGACGGAATGGATAGAAACGACTGATCCTGAGACTGGGATGAAGGCTCGTCGTGAGACGAATACCATGCCGCAATGGGCTGGTAGCTGTTGGTATTATCTACGTTTCATTGATCCTCATAATGATAAAGAACTATGTTCAAAAGATAAGCAACAACAATGGCTTCCAGTAGATCTGTATATTGGTGGCGCAGAACATGCCGTATTACACTTGCTGTATGCCCGATTCTGGCATAAGGTTCTTTATGATCTTGGTATCGTCGATACGAAGGAACCTTTCCAGAAGCTTGTGAATCAAGGAATGATATTAGGTACGAACAATGAGAAAATGAGTAAATCACGTGGTAACGTCATTAATCCAGATGAAATCGTCGAGAGTCATGGTGCGGATACGTTGCGGATATATGAAATGTTCATGGGCCCATTAGAAGCTACGAAGCCATGGAGTATGAACGGTGTGGAAGGAAGCCATCGTTTCCTTGCACGTGTATGGCGCCTGATTATGAATGAAGAAGGCAACCTACAGGATAAGATTGTGGATGGTGAAGCTAGCGTTGAATTCAAACGAGTATGGCATAGAAGTATCAAAAAGGTTACTGAGGATTTGGACAATCTACGGTTTAATACAGCTATCAGTCAGTTGATGATATTTGTGAATGAAGCCTATAAGACAGAACAATTGCCGAAGGCTGCTGTGGAGCAATTTGTACAGATGTTATCCCCAATGGCACCGCACATAGCTGAAGAGTTATGGCAGCGCCTTGGGCATACAGAAAGCATCACGCTTGTGGAATGGCCGTCATTCGATGAATCTTTCACAGTGGATTCAGAAGTGGAGATCGTTATACAAGTGAATGGTAAAATTGTAGAGCGTGCACTGGTGCCTAAGGATATGGACCAAGAGACTTTACAAAGTCATAGTCTATCTCTCTCAAGCGTGGAGCAAGCTATTGCAGGCAAAACCATTCGTAAAGTGATTGCTGTTCCAGGGAAATTAGTTAATATTGTAGTTAGCTAATTATTTAATTATCTATTTAGCGAATAACTTATCTAATTTCGCAACATCTTCATCATATTTATCATGGGTAGTAGTGATTAACTGATGGAAGACACCTTCTAAGCCTTTATTTAATTGAGCCAAAGCCTGGGCGGTAATTCCGCCAGGTACAGCAATTAGTTCTTGAAGCTGTAAAGGTGTCAAACCTCCCTGAGTTAGTAGTTTGCCTGTGCCTAGCATCATCTCGCTTGCTAAGCAGGTTACTTCTTCTTTAGAACTACCTTTCATCTCAACGGCAGCATCAATCCATTTGGATAAGAAGAAACTCATAAAAGCAGGCCCGCAACTAGAGAAATCTGAGTTAATGCGTGCCTGCGATTCTTTAATTTCTAACGGTTTGCTGAACGAAGAGAGAAGATCATGAATCACGCGCTTGTCTGTCTCTTCGATTCGGCTGCCATACATAACTAATGATGTTCCACTACCCACCTTATGAGTTACGCTTGGAATGACTTTGACGATCTTACAACATAAATGATTTTCTAAATGTTCAATTTGCACCGGGCTAGTGATCGATATTACAAGTTGGTTAGGTCGAATCTCATCTTTGATTTCTTGAATTAATGAGGAGAATTGAAGTGGTTTGACACACAGAAATATAATGTCACTGCATCTTACCGTCTGAATATTGTTGCGACACATATTTAGACCTTCATGGCGCTGCGTAAGTACAAGCGATTTCTTTGGAGAACGATTACTTATGAAGAGTTGGTGTGGTTGTAAGGCACCGAATTGAATAAAAGCATCAATTAATGTGCTTCCCATACTACCGGTTCCAATCATTCCTACTTTCATGTCGTATAGTTCCTCCTTTCATAATTAGCGTTCATGACATAATCCTACTTCATAATCTATGCGTAAGTACCTTTGACTCATGACGAAATAACAGATCATATGAAGTTATATTATTATTTTACATGTGATTCTGTCGAAATGTCGTGAGGTCATACCAATCTCATAGGATAGAGGTGTAAAGCGATGAGACGAATACATCAAGGGATATTTCTACTGGGTGCGGTCATAAGCAGTGGGTATATTTTGTTATCAGGTACAGGTGATAAAGGGGGCATTGAAGACTGGCAACCATTAAATTTACAAATAGCGCATGTGCTAACAGATACTGATATATCTGAACCGATGAAGCTGAATAATGAACCTTCTGTCCAAGTCCCTGCAACAGTTGAGAATATAACTGAACCTAACCCATCTCAATCCCTAACAACGCAGGTATCCAATAGTAAGATTATAAATGTGAATACAGCTAACAAGACAGAATTGAGTACACTCCCAGGGATTGGAGACAAAAAGGCACAGGCGATATTGGATTATCGTAATGAAAAGGGCCCCTTTCGTACAATTTCTGACCTTGAGAAAGTGAAAGGAATTGGAGTTAAAATGCTTGAAAAGATAGCCCCACTTGTGGAACTATAGGATGATTTTATAAAGGAGGACAACGAGATGACAGATACTCGAAAAGATTGGGATACGTATTTCATGGATATCGCTTATATGGTGTCAACACGTTCTCGATGTGAACGTAGACATGTGGGTGCTGTACTTGTACAAGGGAAGAAATTACTAGGGACGGCTTATAATGGCGCACCTATGGGTATGCCAGATTGTTCAGAAGCGGGTTGTATGATCGCAGAGGATCTATCCTTGGTCCTTGTGGATGATCAAGAAACGATGGTCAAGAAGCAACGTTGTATTCGAACTATCCATGCGGAACAGAATTTATTGCTGTTTACCGACCGTGTCGATCGCGAAGGTAGTACAGTATACGTAACAGATGAACCGTGTTGGACCTGTGCTAATATGTTAGCCAACAGCGGGGTTAGTGAAATTGTATATCATCGACCGTATACGAAAGACACCGATAAAGTAACCTTGATGATGAATACGAAGAAAATTACGTTTCGTCAGATTCAATCATTTGTCCCACCTAACGATACATCGAGTATTGTCACGAACTAAACATAGTTATTCTAATTGCCATTAACTCATAGCAATACCCTAGAGAAAGAATCTCTTTGACGACAATTACCTTAGTCGTGAAAGGGATTCTTTTTGTTATAAATGAAATTTCGCGACCTGAATTAATAGAAGAAAGGTGATAGAAATGCAGAGCAGACCCCTAATGTTATTTGCGCTATGTTGGCTTCTCGGAAGTATCACAGCCTATTCATATTCAGGATATATGTTGGGCTTGATATGGTTAGGGTTGAGCTTGATACTTCTAGCTTCGATCCCGATTCTAAATATAAGATGGAGATTAACAATCATGATATGGTTGGCTTTTACACTTTCTGGTGGCTATTGGGAATGGGTTGATGTGACGAATGTGAGCTCATTACCTTTGGCGATGCATCAGGATATTACGCAATTAGATATGTCGAGTATTCAGGCTGAAGGAATGATTACTAGCATCGTAAATATAGATGGTGATCGAGTCAGTATGAACTTAGAATTATCAGCTATCCATACACTGAAGGTCTCAGAGACATTGCTTCTACAGGTAAAACTTCAGACACAAGAAGAGCAACTTCTTGCTATGTCATGGCAACGTGGGGATATGATTAAAGCTCAAGGAACGCTTGAAATCCCGTCTACAGCACGAAACTTTGATGCATTTGACTATCGCAATTATTTACGGACGAAGAAAATTCATTGGATCATAAAAGTGGATGGTCTGAATAATGTGCAAGTCACGCCAAATTCTTCATGGGGTATGATATCTATACTTCGCTTGAATGATCTGTTAAGAGAAAAGATAGCAACGAAGATGGATCAACTATACCAAGGACGACATGCTGGTTATATGAATGGTCTTATCATCGGTATGCGAGATGATGTGGATCCAATGACATACGGTCAATTCTCACAATTAGGATTATCTCATATATTGGCTGTATCCGGTACACACGTTGCCGTGTTTGTCGCTTGTCTGATGTTGATCATGTTATCTTGGTTCAGACTCACACGTGAAACGACACTTACCATCGTTATAGTGCTTATACCCTGTTACGTTCTTCTAACAGGTTGCAGTCCATCTGTTATACGCGCTGGTATAATGAGCATGATTACCCTCTATGCGCTTAGACAAGGATTATTGAAAGATGGATTGAATATCATTAGTGCTACAGCGTTTGTGATGCTAGTATGGAACCCATATTTATTATTAAATGTTAGCTTTCAGCTTTCTTTTATTGTTACTTTGGGATTAATACTATACCTACCTTTAGCTAGATCGATGCTGAAATGGTTGCCATCTAAGCTTGGTGGTGCAATCGCGGTGGCAATCATTGCCCAGCTTATTTCCTTTCCATTGACGATATATTACTTCAACCAATTCTCTTTATTATCTTTTCTTGCTAATTTACTGCTTGTGCCTCTTATTTCTGCTGTTGTTATGCCTATGGGTATGACCTCATTGATCTTAGGGTCATTATGGTTCCCAGTGGGTAGGAGTATAGCATGGGTTGTGGAATGGCTCAATAAGTTGACTTTTGCCATAGTCGAAGGAATGAATGCATATCCAGCATGGATCACCATATGGCCTTCGCCATCTGTATTGTGGATCTGTTCTTACTACATCCTCTTATATGTGCTATTAAGATTAGGTCAAATATGGGTATACCATGTTCGACGGGATCCTGTGTGTATCGATGATACACTTCCACTTGAAGGCGTGCTACATTCTAAACTTCATAAGGAGAATGGAGGTCATAAGTTAACATGGAAACAATGGATTGTAGCCCCATTCTTAATACTATTTATCGTTCTTTTATATACAGCGTATCAACCACCATCCTTACAGGGTGCAGGTCAAATATCTTTTATCGATGTTGGTCAAGGGGATTGCATTCTTATTACGACACCTGATGGCAAACAGATTCTTGTGGATGGTGGAGGAACATTGAACTTTAGGAAAGAAAAAGATATATGGAAGAATCGGCGTGAGCCTTTTGAAGTAGGCGAGAAAGTCGTTGTTCCATTATTGAAAAAGAGGGGTATTCATCATCTTGACGCAGTGATCATTACTCATGGTGATCAGGATCATTTCGGTGGGTTACAGGCTGTGCTGGATCATATCCCAGT
This sequence comes from Paenibacillus sp. CMAA1364, assembly GCF_054373195.1. NCBI lineage: Bacteria > Bacillati > Bacillota > Bacilli > Caryophanales > Paenibacillaceae > Paenibacillus > Paenibacillus sp. CMAA1364. Next base: position 170,550 of record NZ_JBITNB010000002.1, read on the forward strand.
GAAAGTAATAATGTTTAATGGTACACTAACAGGTGGAGTTGCATTCAACAAATTGTTCTTGACAGCACTAGATAAGGATATTCCCATGTATGCCCTTCATAATAAGATGATTATGAGACCTGATTCACATACTCAATTCACCTTTATATCGCCAGATATGACCCAAGTAGAGCAGGAGGGGTTACCTGTGGTCAAGGAACAGAATCACCATTCCGTCGTCTTTACGCTAGAGATGAATAGTGTTCGAATGTTATTAACGGGGGATATGGACGTTTCTAGCGAGTTGAATATTCTAAAAGATAAAGCGAATGCAAATCTTATATCAACAGGTATTGATATAATTAAAATTGCCCATCACGGTAGTTCAACATCAACTTCAGAGCAATGGCTCTCTCATTGGAAAGGAAGCGTTGCTGTTATATCTGTGGGAATCCACAATACATATGGTCATCCCAAAGCTGAAGTGGTTGATCGCATTAAAGAGCATGATATGACCATATATCGCACAGATCAACATGGGGAGGTTCAGATGAGGCTTCACCCAAATGGTGTATGGATTAGAAATAAATTGAATTGATGATCTAATTTATCGATTTCATACCGGCTTTGAACTCTCATCTTTACATTTGTAAGATTCGCATAGTAGTATTTCTATTATATGATGAAATATAATTAGAAAAAATAAAAAAAGTGCAACAATTTGCTGGTCTTACACGTCAGTAAGATTGCAGGGAGAGGGGGATCCTTTGTGGTAGAGCTTGGACTCATTAGAGCCGCTCAATCGGGCGATCGCGACGCTCTAATTACCCTATTACGAGATATTGAACATCATGTTTATCGTACAGCCTTTTATATGCTTAATAATGAACAAGATGCAATGGATGCTGCGCAAGAAGCACTTATCCGTATTTATACAAAAATTGATTCTTATGAAGAAAAGGCAAAGTTCAAAACATGGGTACAACGAATCGTAACCAACATATGTATCGACAAATTTAGGGGAACTAAACCGACGGTATCTATGGATGAGCATGAGTTTAATTTTCAAGATAAACAGGATGTTGAGCATATTGTTCTATCCTCTTATGTGGCAGAAGATATTCGAGAAGCTATTAATCAACTCCCAGAACATCATAGAAATGTAATTGTGTTGAGATACCTACAGGAACTTTCCTATAACGAGATTTCGGAGTGTTTGGATCTTCCGCTAAATACGGTAAAGTCCTATTTATTCAGAGCAAGACAACAACTGCAGAACTTATTACATGAGTATCAGAAAGGGGGTGTATCAGGATGAGATGTAGTGGGGTTGTAGAATGGATGCACCAATATTTAGATAACGAACTTCAAGTGCAAGAGGAGAAAGAAATGTTGGAACATATTGCTGGGTGCCCACAATGTGAACAGACTTTTCGTGCAATACAAGCGCTTAATCATGAACTAGAAGCACTTCCGTTAGTTGTACCTAGATTTAGTTTGGTGGATGCTATTATGCCTCAACTTGATGCATTGGATCGTGTACGACAAGTCCAGATTGATTATGAAGAGGTTCAACCAGCGCAGATGATTCCGGTTGCAAATATCAATCAGCATAAGAAGAAATTCTTTACTATGAAAGCTACTAGAACCTTCATGGGTGTGGCTGCGGCCATAGGTGTATTAGGAGTAGCTATCTATAGTTATTCTCCAGAACAGATTTCAGATGCACAGATTCAATATCATGGAACGGCTCCTGCCAGTCTAGATTCTACAACAGCTGTGGAATCTAATTCTAATAAGATGCAGGCAGCGACGTCTCCATCTAATGCAGATGAAGATGCAAATCTAGACTCGCTAAATAATGTACTGAGATCATCCGCATTGGATAATGGTGATTCCAATCCAGAAGTACCGGATATCATACAGCCAAATTCAGATCATGAAGAATCAACTACTCCCATAAAAGATAATAAAGAACCGAGTGCTGACTCTTCGTCACCATCCAATCCACAACAATTAGATTCAACCAATACGCTAGATCCAAAGAATAAGACAAAAATTACGGATCGCTCAGTAGATCAATCCAATGGTGTGTCTACTGCGCAATTGATTGAGGAACCGGTGAAACAAGACGTAGAGATAACCAACCCTGATGATAGCGTAGCGAAGAAATCAGATCAGGATGGCACGATTGATCCTGTTCCGAATAAGCAACATATTATGGATGATATCGCGAGGTTTAGTGCTTCACAACCTATGCTTGAGAAGACAGGTGCAGTAACAAATGCATTAGAATCTCCGAATGGTACCATGAATGCAGTGCTTGAGAATAACAAACTAGTGATCTACCAATTACCTAATAAAAATGCTGGTACTAAAAAGGTACTTCAGAGTGTGGATATTGTTGGCGATTGGATAATGGGTGTATGGTCCTTGGACAGTACTACGTTTACGTATCACATCGAACGTGATGGGCAGACATCTGTCTATACATTTCCCGAACAAATTCAATCTTTGACTAACCCCTAGTGATACTGGGATGGGTACGCCATATACAATGATCGGAATCAGTTATGATCTGATTGCGTTAGTTGTTATAGAAGAACTGAATTACAAAGGAACCTTAGGTGAAGACAGAAGGTTCCTTTGTTGTGGTTACAACGCTTCTTTTTTGATAGAATAATGTACAAAGAGAGATAATGTATGTGTATGGATGGATCGGAGGGGATTACATTGGATATCAAATCAGCAACAAAAGCGATTAAGACAGGAGATATTGCTCCGGTATACTTGCTATATGGATCAGAGAAGTATCAAATGAAAGAGTTCAGTTCGCTATTAATTGATCAGGCCATTGCGAAGGAAGATCATGAATTTGCTATTGTGAATTATGATTTAGCAGAGACTCCAATTCAAATGGTTATGGAAGAAGCGGAGACATTACCCTTCATGGTGCCACGCAAATTAATTTTTGTTCGGGATGCTTCTATTTTCACAGCAGGTAAAGAGAATGGAAAGATAGATCATCATTTGGATTCGCTGCTGGATTATTTGAAGAATCCTTCTGAATTCAGTGTTCTTGTATTTCTAGTTAACCATGATAAATTAGATGAACGCAAGAAAGTGGTTAAAGCCTTGAAGGCTTCTAGCATTACCCTCGCATTTGCTTCCTTAGGAGGCGATGAGCTTGTTGACTGGGTAGAAAGGGAGACAAGGGTAAGAGGTTGTACGATGGCATCAGGGGCGGCAGGTATACTTATCAGAAACGCAGGCACACAGCTTCAGAAACTTTCATCCGAACTAGATAAATTGTGTATTTATTCAGGAGAAGATGGCAGGATCGAAGTGGATACCGTGGAGCAATTGGTAGCCCGAAGTACAGAGCAGAATGTATTTGCATTAGTGGAGGATATGGCAAACCTAAAATTAGAGCATGCGTTGGTCATTTATTATGAACTCTTGAAACAGCGAGAAGAGCCAATTAAGATTGCAGCATTAATTACAAGGCAATTCCGTATCATACTTCAGGTGAAAGAACTTACAAGTCAGAGTTATTCTCAAGGACAAATTGCATCACAATTATCTATCCACCCCTATGCTGTCAAAATCGCAGGAGAACAAGGACGAAAGTTCAAATTCGATTATTTACGAACTATACTGAGTAGGTTAGCAGATCTTGATTATGAGATGAAGACTGGAAGGATAGACAAGGTGCTTGGATTAGAATTATTCTTGCTCCGTTTAGGCTAAGAAATGGGTCGTAGAAATGATAAAAAGTCCTGATCAGCTACCTGCTGTTCAGGACTTTTGCATCTGTCGTATGAATAGCGCTTCTTAAGCTTGTGCGTTAAGGGCGTTAAGTTTTTTCGCTAAGCGTGATTTCTTACGAGCTGCTGCATTCTTATGGATCAAGCCTTTTGTTACAGCTTTATCCAATTTCTTGGAAGCAAATTGAATAGCAGTATTTGCACCTTCAACTTCATTATTTACCAGCGCGTTGTCAGCAGCTTTAACAGCTGTACGAAGAGCGGATTTTTGGGAAGCATTCAGCGCATGACGTTTGTCATTTGCTTTTACACGTTTGATAGCGGATTTAATATTTGGCATTGCATTCACCTCCTGAAAGACATTCGATAGATCGACATGATTCACAACTTAAAATATTTTAGCATGTGATACATGAAAAAGCAATACTTAAAAGGCTTTGTATAAACATCCACCCTCCCTCGCACACTACTAGTAGGAATTAGAAGGGGGTATGAATGAAATGACATTAGATTTACAGAATTACAGTGTTCGTACAGATCTCGCAGTAGATGCGAAAGAAATGGCTGAACGGGGATCTAATATTCCCATATCAGGAGTAGATGAAGAAATAACCGAGAGTGATGGCATTAAAATTACAAGGCTAAATGTATTCAATGAAGAGGGCTCTAGAAGGATAGGCCGGGTAAAAGGACATTATGTCACGTTAGAGGTTCCTGGCTTACGAGGTGGTGACACTGGATTACAAGGAAGAGTAGCCGAGGCCTTTGCCAGAGAATTCGAAGATTTCCTCACACTGATTGGTATTCAAAAGAACAGCACGGTTCTAGTTGTTGGTCTTGGGAATTGGAATGTGACCCCAGATTCCTTAGGGCCGCTCGTTGTAGAGAATATATTAGTTACACGTCATTATTTCGAATTAGTACCTGATCAAGTGGCCCCTGGATACCGTGAATTGAGTGCGATTGCTCCTGGTGTGCTCGGTGTAACGGGAATCGAATCAAGTGAGATCGTACAAGGTATTATAGATCGTACGAAGCCTGATTTGATTATAGCCATTGACGCGTTGGCATCTAGGTCACTTGAGAGGGTGAATACGACAATACAAATTGCGGATATTGGCATTCATCCTGGTTCTGGAATTGGTAATAAACGACGTGGATTAACCAAGGAAGTACTGGGTGTACCATGTGTTGCGATAGGTGTACCTACCGTTTGCTATGCATCGACTATCGTCAATAATGCAATAGATTTGATGAAGAAGCATCTGGATCAAGAAACACAACATACGAGGCAGATCATGGGCATGCTAGATGATATGCCTGAAGAAGAACGGCTTGCCCTTGTGAAAGAAGTACTGGAACCGCTCGGTCACGATCTCATTGTAACACCGAAGGAGATCGATGAATTTATAGAAGATATGGCGAATATCATAGCTACAGGATTAAATGCAGCACTGCATGAAGCTGTGGATACTACAAATGTAGGATCATATACACACTAAGAATCAATGTCGATATATCGCAATTGGAGGAAGTTCCGAGTCTATCGGAGCTTCTTTTTTTGTGGTTGTTGGTTCTAGTAATTCCCTCCAGTTCATAGATTGAAAGTATAAGAGAGTTCAGGAGGACATACGAATGAAAAAAGAATGGTTTCAAATTTGGAATTTACATCTCTGGAGAGCCAAATGGCTATCAGTTCTTACCATGGGAAGAACGTTTATGATTTTGATGATGAGTTCAATTATTTTTTTCATCATGTTAGGTCTTGGCGGTATAGCAGAGCAAAGCTTCAACACTTCACCTATCTCTTCCATGAAAGGTTTCGCTTCATCCCTTACCAGTGATTTATTCAAGGATATGTTGGCAATGGAAATGCCCCATTTAAATAAAGATAAAGAATCATCATCATTATCTGCTGAGAAAATGAGTACATTTGTATTTCAATTGCTGACCAATGTTAATATTCGGGATCCTAAAAGTCTGTTAGCAAAAGAATTGCCAGGTATGGATCGGAATAATCCCGTTCTGCTTCGTAGCGCTACTGGAAATAAGAATATGGAAGCTCCAGAGGATTATCATCCTGATTCTAGCAAAGCTGTGGCAAGTGCAAAAGCTCAAGAAGGTATTGCTATCCCTGACCCTATCACAATGGCGAATGAAATTACTAAACCAGAGGAACCGTTAGAACCCAAAGATGAATTGCAAGATCGCAATGGAGAGATTCTAATCTATCACTCTCATCCTAGGGAAGCATTTAATCCACTTATAGGAACTCCAAGCACTAATCCTAGTTCAGCTAAATCTAGTGAGAATGTGATGCAAGTAGGAAGTATGATTGCAACACAATTGAAGGTGAAAGGGATAGCTACGAAACATTTGCAAGATGATTATCCTTCTTATATGAAAGATTATAGTTATAAGTTCTCTTATAAATATTCACGAGAATCTATTAAAAAAGCCATGGCGCAAAATGATAAGTTAACGTATTTCCTCGATATTCATCGTGATTCACAACGACACGATAAAACGACAACCACCATCAATAATGTTAGTTATGCTCAAATGTACTTTATTATTGGTCATGAAAATAAGAATTGGCGTCAAAATGAGGCTTATGCCAATTCTATTCACCAGCGTCTAGAAGCTACTTATCCCGGTATTTCTAGAGGAATTTGGGGTAAAACAGCAAACCAGGGTAACGGCGAGTATAATCAATCCCTCTCTCCGAATAGCATTATTATTGAAATCGGAGGCATAGATAATACGAAAGAAGAGTTGGAGCGGACGAGTCGCATTCTGGCTGATATTCTAGCGGATGTGTATTTTGAAGATCAAAATGCAAAGAAAGCTAATGCTGTAAAATCAGAAGTGAATACAACAAATGGTAGTTAACTTACAAAATGCTAAGTGGGGGAGGACTATATATGTCTAGGTTAAGTAAAAGAATGTGGACGATTGGAATATGGGCTGGAATAGGAATTCTTATAGGGATGCAGTTCGCTACTTCAAAACCTACAGACGTATATACGACTCTTAAGCAAGGCGTAATAGCAAAGACACAAGCTCCCCAAGCGATCACGATTCCGTTGCCACAGATTCATGCTGACCAAAGTGTTGAACGTTCCTATACGATTACAATAAAGCCTGACGTGAAACAACCTGCAATTTATGAGGGTCCAGAACAAGAGCAGACAATAGTTCCTAACTATACGGATTTAACACCCCAAGATATATTTATTCCGAATAATACTAAAGCTTCAGTAGATGTTTTAGCTGATAAAACAGCCTCTTTGTTACAAAGAGCTTCGCAAAAGGGTATCCGTTTAGTCGTATCTATTTTTAATTCTGCGACACAATGAAAATCGTGTTATGACATTTAATTTCATTTCGCTCTAGCTAAGGATTGCTCGTATATACGACAACTGTTATAATGAGTTGATCGAAACATCAGGATGTTTGTGGGGGTAAGGAATGAAGGACGTATTTGAGAGACAAAAGAAAATTCGTAATTTTAGTATTATTGCCCATATAGATCATGGTAAATCTACCTTGGCTGACCGCATACTTGAGTATACGGGTGCACTGTCTTCTCGTGAGATGCAGGAGCAAGTCCTTGATAAGATGGATCTTGAACGTGAACGGGGAATTACGATTAAGTTGCAGGCTGTTAATTTATTATATCGTGCAGATGATGGTGAGGAATATATCCTCAATCTAATTGATACACCAGGACACGTAGATTTTACGTATGAGGTATCTCGAAGTCTTGCTGCTTGTGAAGGCGCATTATTGATTGTTGATGCTGCACAAGGTATTGAGGCACAGACACTTGCGAATGTGTATTTAGCCTTGGATAACAACCTTGAGATCTTACCAGTTATCAACAAGATCGATCTGCCTAATGCAGACCCTGAACGTGTTAGAACAGAGATAGAAGATGTTATTGGCTTGGATGCAAGCGAGGCTGTTCTTGCTTCCGCTAAAGCGGGGATTGGAATTAAAGAAATACTAGAGCAGATTGTGAAGCAGGTTCCATCACCAACGGGGGACCCCGAGCAACCGCTCAAAGCGCTTATCTTCGATTCTCATTACGACGCATATAAAGGCGTTATCGTCTATATACGTGTAGTCGATGGTAGTATCAAAGCAGGAAGCAAAATTAAGATGATGGCAACGAACAAGACTTTTGAAGTTATTGAAGTTGGTGCTTTCATGCCAAGCATGACCATCGTGGATGAATTGCACGTAGGCGACGTTGGCTTCATTATTGCGGGGATTAAGCATGTTGGGGATACCCGTGTAGGTGATACCGTAACTAGCGAAAAAAACCCTACACTAGAACCACTACCTGGATATCGGACAATCAATCCTATGGTATATTGTGGATTATATCCAATTGAGACATCAGAATATGTTGATCTAAGGGAAGCGCTTGAGAAGCTTCAGTTAAATGATGCCTCTCTAAGCTTTGAACCCGAGTCATCTAGCGCACTTGGATTCGGCTTCCGCTGTGGATTCTTAGGTTTACTTCATATGGAGATCATTCAGGAGCGGATTGAGCGTGAATTCAACATTCCATTGATCACAACTGCCCCTAGTGTTATCTATCGAATTGCCATGACAAATGGTGATTTCATTCAGATTGATAACCCTTCGAATTATCCGGAACTTAGCAAGATAGATCATGTCGAAGAACCATATGTTACGGCTTCCGTTATCGTGCCTAATGATTATGTTGGTATGGTGATGGAATTGTGTCAGAACAAACGTGGAGAGTTCGTGAACATGCAATATTTAGACGAGAATCGAGTAACGATTATTTATGAAGTTCCTCTTTCTGAGATTGTCTATGATTTCTTCGATAAGTTGAAGTCGGGTACGAAGGGTTATGCTTCGTTTGACTATGTATTATCTGGATATCGTAGATCGAATCTTGTTAAGATGGATATCATGCTTAACAACGAACAGGTTGATGCGCTTTCCTTCATTGTTCACCGAGACCGTTCATTCGCTCGTGGTCGTATCATTTGTGAGAAGCTACGTGAGATTATCCCGCGTCAAATGTTCGAAGTTCCTATTCAAGCTACCGTAGGAACAAAGGTAGTTGCACGGGAAACGGTACGAGCTATGCGCAAGAACGTATTGGCTAAATGTTATGGTGGAGATATTTCACGTAAACGTAAATTGCTTGAGAAGCAAAAAGAAGGTAAGAAACGTATGAAGCAAGTCGGAAGCGTTGAAGTTCCGCAGGAAGCATTTATGGCGGTATTGAAAGTCGACGATTGATCAGCCGGAATACGATGCATATTGGGTGAATCTATTCACAGGGGAGCCACAATGGCTCCCCTTTTCTAACTACAAAAATTGAGCATATGCTTCCGAAGTGATTTTTGCGAAGTGAATCCAGGAAGTTATGCTACAAAAATCTTAGGAGGTCCACATTATGGCCGAACTTCAGCATCATCAGCAAAATATCCATCAGGGAAGCCGTAAACCTCAAGCGATTTATTTGCATATCCCGTTTTGTACCAATAAATGTTTTTACTGTGACTTTAATTCTTATGTATTAAAGGATCAGCCTGTAATGGATTATTTGGTTGCTCTTGATCGTGAAATGGAATTGACTGTTGCGCAGACGCCACCTGGACAGATCAAAAGTATATTTGTTGGTGGTGGAACACCTACTGTTCTTAAACCTGACGAAATGAAATACTTCTTAAATTCCGTACGTACGCATTTCCCAGACTGGTCAGATGATATTGAATTCTCCATGGAAGCTAACCCAGGTACAACGGATCTAGAGAAGCTGACAGTGATGAGAGAAGGCGGCGTTAACCGTGTAAGCTTCGGAGTTCAAGCTTTTCAGAATGAGTTGCTAACAGGAATCGGAAGAATTCATAATACGGATGATGTCTATCACAGCCTTGAGAACGCTCGTAGAGCAGGATTTGATAATATGTCCATTGATCTTATGTTCGGACTGCCGAACCAGACATTAGAGATGCTAGCAGAGAGTGTGACGAAGGCGCTGGAACTTAACTTGAATCATTATTCAATATATAGTTTGAAAGTAGAGGAGAATACACTTTTCCATACGATGTATCAGAGAAATCAGTTGCCTCTACCGCATGAAGATGATGAACTTCAGATGTATCTATTGTTGATGGATAGAATGAAGCAAGCAGGATATGATCAATATGAGATCAGTAATTTTGCCAAGCCCGGATTTGAAAGCAGACATAATATGACATATTGGTTAAATGAAGATTATTATGGTCTTGGTGCAGGTGCTCATGGATACGTAGGCCGCAAACGGCATATGAATATAAAAGGGGTAAATCCCTATATTGACAGTGTACGAAAGGGTCTTCCACGAATGGATGATTTCCAAATCTCGAAGGAAGAAGCTATGGAAGATTTCCTAATGGTGGGATTACGCGTGTTGAAAGGGGTATCCAAAGCTCATTTTGAAGATCAGTTCGGTGAGGAAATGGATGTCATATTTGCTAAGCAACTTAACAAAATGGTTGGCAATGGTCTACTAGAGCCTACACTGTTGGGTTATCGTCTAAGCGATAAAGGAATATTATTCGGTAATGATGTGTTTGGTGAATTCGTAGGATCCTTAGTGAACAATTAACAGCTTGAACTCTTATGCGCTTTGTTGTATATTTATTCATAACGATTAGCAACATGTGTTAGGGGGAGAGTATCATGTCGCCGGTATGCAGGAAAGCATCACCCGAAGATATAGAATATCTATTTGTGATGATACAGGGTTATGCTGAAAAAGGAATTATGCTTCCTCGCTCACGTAAGATACTGGAACAACAATTAGATCAGTTTATTGTCGCTGAGATCGATGGTCAGACCGTTGGTTGTGGTTCATTGTTCCAACTTGGGACAGATTTGGTAGAGATACGTTCTCTAGGTATAGGGGAAGAATATAAGGGACGTGGGATAGGATCTATGCTCGTCTCTGCATTAATAGAAGAAGCTAAAGTAAGACAGATACCTAATGTCATGGCATTAACGTATGAGGTATCCTTTTTTCTTAAGAACGGATTTGATGTTGTTGAGAAAGAAATTTTTCCTGAAAAAGTGTGGACTGACTGCGTTTTCTGTAGTAAACAACATTGCTGTGATGAAATAGCTGTTCTAAAAATACTGAACTGACTTGACAACAAATAGGTCAGTTTGGTATTTTTGTATTAGCGATTAGCACTCAACAGATGTGAGTGCTAACGAAAAACGAAAATAAGATTGCTGCGAGGGGGAGATCAAGTTGTTAACCGAACGTCAAAGAATGATATTGAATGTAATTGTTGATGATTATATTCGTTCTGCCGAACCTGTAGGTTCTCGCAGCATATCTAAGAGAGCTGATGTTGGATATAGCCCAGCTACCATACGTAATGAAATGGCTGATCTAGAAGAATTGGGGTTTCTAGAACAACCTCATACTTCCGCAGGGAGGATACCTTCCAACAAAGGTTATCGTTATTATGTAGACCATATGGCTCCATGGATAGGAATTGATCCTGTTGAGCGCAATAAGATTAAATCCTTTTACGCCGAGAAATTAAATGCAATGGAACAAGTGATTCAACATTCAGCTACAATCTTATCGCATATGACGAATTATACGTCTATTCTGTTAGGACCTGAGGTATTCCATACGTCATTACGCCATTTCCAACTGTTACCACTCAATGAGACTACTGCAGTCGCAATTATTGTTACAAGCACTGGGCAAGTTGAGAATAAGACAGTATCAATCCCTCCTGGTGTGTCTGTTTCAGAGATGGAAAAAGTGGTGAATCTGCTTAATAGTAAACTTGTAAATGTTCCGTTATTCAAGCTGAAATCAAGCTTATATTCTGAACTTGCAGAAGAACTTGCAAGGTACACTTCCCATTATGAGGAATTGCTTATTGTGTTGGATTCCGTGTTAGATAGTGAGAGTGAACATCAAGTATACCTTAGTGGTGCGACGAACATGCTGACACAACCAGAATTTAAAGACGTAGAAAAGGTGAAGGGTATTCTTGATTTATTGGCAGAAACCCCTACCTTAATGAAGATGATGGACCCAAGTATAAGCGGAAATGGAATTCAGGTCAGGATTGGAACAGAGAATAATCATAAGGCATTTGCTGATTGTAGCTTGATCACAGCTACGTATTCACTAGAAGGTGAGTCTTTAGGTACAATTGGTATTTTGGGGCCTACCCGGATGGAATACGCTCGTGTTATGAGCATCATGGGCATTATATCTAAAGATTTGACAACATTATTGTCACATTGGTACAAATAGGGAGTGGGACACATGAGCCAAGGACAGCAATCACTTCTCGATGGTGAGGAACGTTACTCGACTTTGCTTAACAATAGCAATGCGGTCCGCGCCATTACTTCTGCAGTGGAAGGCACACTCGGTCCGAAGGGACTTGATGTCATGCTTGTGGGTTCCAGAGGAGAAGTAATTATTACCAATGATGGCGTCACGATCTTGGACAGAATAGATGTAAGTCATCCTGCAGCTAGTCTACTTATTCAAGTTGCAAGATCACAACAAAGAAAAGTCGGAGACGGTACGACTTCAGCGATTGTATTAGCAGGTGCACTTGTACAAGAAGGTGTAGCTCAGATCATGAAGGGCGTTCCAGCATCCAAAGTTGTATCGGGTATGAAGCTAGGCATTGGATTTGCTCTTGAAGCATTACAAAGTCGGACTAGAAAGATTCAAGGATTACATGATCCGTATTTAAATAAGACGGTTTATATTGCTGGAAGAGAACGTACTGATATCGTAGAACTTGTCATGGATGCTGCATCCAAAGTGGGTATGCAACGATTGATCCAACCCACATTTCATCTAGCGAATTGTGTGATTGCCATTGAGAAGGCCGACAATGAAGTATATGAAGGATTGTTACTGAGACAGAAGCCTTTGCATACGATTAACAAAAGGCTAGTAGAAGATGTCCGAATTCTAGTTCTACAAGATGCGTTAGAACCGGAATCTCTAGATGAAGAAGTATTAACAACGGAATCTGGATTTGCACGCTATATGGAACTTCGAGAGCAGTTTAGTCGGGAACTACTACAATTGAACGAGCTCGGTGTTGGTGTTATTTTATTAGAGCGTGGTATACATCCAGATGCAGAACAGTTCTGTATTGATCATGATATACTTGTCATTCAACGATTAAGTCGATCTGATATTACGCATATATGTGAGATGACGGGTGCAACGCCAGTTAGAAGGACAGCTCTGCGTAAGAATCCTGAACAACTACAACGTGTATTAGGAACTTCACCTCAGGTGGCATATGATGAAGAACTTGAACGAGTGAGATTGAAATCTCAAATTCATAATGAAGGAACCTTCGTTACGATAATTGTAGGTGCAAGCACTGCTGAAGTCGTAGGGGAATCCGCAAGAATCGCAGCAGATGCAGCATCAGCGCTTCAGACTGCGGTATTAGGTGGCATTCTCCCTGGTGGAGGTACGGTTGAATTGTCTGTTTCTTATGAATTAGAACACATAAGGCAAAGCATCATGGGAATGGAGGCTTTTGGTGTTGCAGCAGTTGCGGTAGCACTGCGAAAGCCTATGTCTCAAATTCTGCTCAATGCTGGTTATCATTCACTTGAGAAATTAGAGGAAGCACGTGCCGCTCAGTTCGCAGCCAATTGTGATAGCATGGGAATCGACTGTGATACGGGTTTACTTATCAACTATGAAGATGCAGGGATTATTGATCCAGCTCTTGTGAAGTCCCATGGACTAAAGGCCGCTGGAGAAGTAGCAATGGCAGTGCTACGAATTCATAATGTGATTAAAATGAGGGAAGAGGATGGACGGTTAAGCGATTAGACACCTATATTCTCCTAGAACTCGTATAATATAATCAATTAATTTTACTTAATTTTGGTTAAGGAGGTGGAGACATCATGAAAGAAGAACAACAGGAAATGAACAACAATACAGAAGGATTGGTAGACATCCTAGATGATATGAATCAAGATCAAACCACGTCTTCGCTTGAACAAGAACCGCATGTTCTATCTGAGATAGAGCGTCTACAAGCATTGGCGGATGAGAATCAACAACGCGTTATTCGTGCACAAGCTGATTTCGATAACTTTCGTAAACGTACACTGAAGGAAAAGGCAGATGCTGCTAAATATGCTTCTATTCAATTAGTTACAGAACTCTTGCCGATTATGGATAACTTCGAACGAGCATTTGCGGTTGATATGGCTAATGAGCAAGTTGCATCTTTCTCAAAAGGAATGGATATGATCTTCCGTCAATTGGAAACTACCTTGCAGGGTGAAGGATTAGTTGCTTTGGAAACGGTAGGACAACCATTTAATCCGGAATTCCATCAGGCGATCATGAAGGTTGAAAGTGATCTTTACCCAGAAGGAACAGTAGTTGAAGAAGTACAGAAGGGTTACATGTTGAAGGATAAGCTATTACGTCCAGCTATGGTTAAAGTAAGCGAATAGAAGTTTTGAAAAGAATAGATAGCCAGCCATCAATGATGAATAAATAATAATGATGTATATATAAAAGGAGGAAATTTAATATGAGTAAAGTAATCGGAATAGACTTGGGTACAACGAACTCTTGTGTGGCAGTAATGGAAGGTGGAGAAGCTGTTGTTATCGCTAATCCAGAAGGTGCAAGAACAACACCTTCCATCGTAGGATTTAAGAAAGACGGTGAGCGTGTTGTTGGTGAAACAGCGAAACGTCAATCCATTACAAATCCTGATCGTACGGTAATGTCCATTAAACGTTTTATCGGTACGGACCACAAAGAGAGAATTGATGATAAAGATTATACTGCACAAGAAATTTCAGCTATTATTTTGCAGAAATTAAAAGCAGACGCTGAAGCATATCTAGGACAGACGGTAACTCAAGCTGTTATTACCGTACCTGCTTATTTCAATGATAGCCAACGTCAAGCAACAAAAGATGCTGGTAAGATTGCTGGTCTAGAAGTTCTACGTATTGTAAATGAGCCTACAGCGGCAGCACTTGCATATGGTATGGAAAAGTCTGAGGATCATACAATTCTTGTATATGACCTTGGTGGCGGTACATTTGACGTATCTATCCTTGAACTAGGCGATGGATTCTTTGAAGTGAAAGCAACAAGTGGAGATAACCGTCTTGGTGGAGATGATTTTGACCAATTGGTTATTGACTATCTGGTAAGTGAATTCAAAAAGGATCAAGGAATTGATCTAAGTAAAGATAAAGCAGCTGTACAACGTTTGAAAGATGCAGCAGAGAAAGCGAAAAAGGAATTGTCTGGTGTATTGACTACAACAATTTCCTTGCCGTTTATTACTGTAGTTGATGGCGTTCCACAGCATTTAGAAATCAATCTTACACGTGCTAAATTCGATGAATTAACATCTACTTTGGTTGAGCGTACACTTGGACCTACTCGTCAAGCACTTAGTGATGCGGGTATGACTGCCAATGATATTGATAAAATTGTTCTTGTGGGTGGATCTACACGTATACCTGCTGTCCAAGATGCTATTAAGAAATTAACAGGTAAAGATCCGCATAAAGGCGTTAATCCAGATGAAGTTGTTGCTCTTGGAGCAGCTGTTCAAGCGGGAGTATTAACAGGTGAAGTAAAAGACGTTGTTCTACTTGACGTAACTCCACTTTCTCTAGGTATTGAAACTGCAGGTGGTGTATTTACGAAGATGATCGAGCGCAACACAACGATCCCTACTAGTAAATCACAAGTATTCTCAACTTATGCAGATAACCAACCAAGCGTAGAAATTCACGTCTTGCAAGGTGAGCGCCAAATGGCAGCAGGCAACAAAACACTTGGACGCTTCATGCTAGGTGATATTCCACCAGCACAACGTGGTATTCCTCAAATTGAAGTTACATTTGATATTGATGCGAACGGTATCGTTAACGTATCTGCAACAGATAAAGGTACAAACAAGAGTCAGAAGATCACAATCACATCTTCAAGCGGGTTGAGTGATGAAGAAGTGGATCGCATGATGAAGGATGCTGAAGAGCATGCCGAAGAAGATCGTATCCGTAAAGAGATGATTGAAGCGAAGAATAACGCTGATCAACTTGTATACTCTACAGATAAAGTAATCAAGGATCTCGGCGAGAAGATCGACGCGTCTGAGATTGAAAAGGCTGAAGCAGCAAAAGAGAAAGTAAAAGCAGCTTTAGAAACAGATAACCTTGAAGAAATTAATAAAACAACGGAAGAATTAACAGAAATTGTTCAACAATTGTCAATGAAGTTATATGAGCAAGCTGCTGAAGCACAGCAAGGCGCTGAAGGAACAGAAGGTTCAGCTGAGAGTGGACCAAGGAAAGATAATGTCGTAGATGCAGATTATGAAGTTGTTGACGAAGATAAGAAACAAGAGTAACCTATAGAGAGTTTCCTTCATAAGAATGAATTGAAGGAGTAAGGGAAGGTCAAAGCAGCTGGGGCATCCCGTGCTTTGGCTTTCTCTTTGTGAGAATGTGAATGCATGTATGAGAAGATAATAGAGATGTTGTGGGGGTGGCAGAGTGGCTGAAAAGCGCGATTACTACGAAGTTCTCGGTGTCAGTAAAAACGCATCGGATGAAGAGATTAAGAAAGCTTACCGTAAACAGGCACGTACGTATCACCCAGACGTGAATAAGGCTGATGATGCGGAAGAAAAGTTTAAGGAAGTTAAAGAAGCCTATGATGTACTAAGTGATGGACAGAAGCGAGCTGGGTATGATCAATATGGACATGTTGATCCAAGCCAAGGTATGGGCGGTGGATTCTCCGGCGGTGGTGACTTCGGAGGCATGGGTGATATATTCGATATGTTCTTCGGCGGTGGCGGAAGACGAGATCCCAATGCGCCACAGCGTGGAAATGATCTGCAATATACAATGACCATTGAATTTAAAGAAGCTGTATTTGGAAAAGAAAGTGACATTACGATTCCGCGTACAGAAACATGTGATCCATGTCATGGTACGGGTGCTAAACCAGGTACGAAACCTCAGACGTGTCAAGTATGTCATGGTACTGGGCAGGAAGAAGTAGTTCAGAACACACCATTTGGACGAATGGCTAATCGTCGTACATGTTCGAATTGTGGCGGCGCTGGGAAGATTATTAAGGAACGTTGCGGAACTTGTCAAGGGCAAGGTAAAGTGAAGAAACAACGTAAGATTCATGTTAAGATTCCTGCTGGTGTAGATGATGGAGCACAACTACGCATGACAGGTGAAGGGGAAGGCGGATTACGTGGCGGACCTTCAGGGGATCTATATATTGTCATTCGTGTGAAAGCACATGATTTCTTCGAACGTGAAGGTGATGACATATACTGCGAGATTCCACTAACCTTTGCACAAGTAGCACTGGGTGACGATGTTGAAGTTCCAACATTAACGGAAAAAGTTAAGCTGAAGATCCCAGCAGGTACTCAGACAGGTACGTTCTTCCGACTTAAAGGTAAAGGTGTTCCACGTCTTCGTGGTATTGGTCAAGGAGATCAACATGTGAAAGTGGTCGTAATTACACCAAGCAATCTAAATGATGAGCAAAAAGATCTACTGCGTCAAATCGCTTCTTTAGATGGTGAAAAGACACATGAGCATGAGCAATCATTCTTTGATCGTGTAAAGAAAGCATTCCGTGGAGATTGATTTTAAGTTGAAGCTTGGCCCTTTGTGGTCAAGCTTTTTTTTGATATATGAGATAGTATAAGTTTCTATAGGGTCTCTTAGATTGTATTTGGTGCATATTTCGGAGTGAGAAGATCTGCAGGTATGGAATAAGTGTCTAGATGACATTTAAATTAACAGAATAGACTGCTAGCGACAAATAAGTGCTCAGATGACAGTTAAAACGCTGTGAAACCATGAAATGTGAGTTTTCGAGCAATTAGATACCATTTGATCAACTAAAGTGGGCGAAAGAGCAATAGTGGTGGATTTAGAGAACAAATTTGCAACTAACTGCGTGATACCCTAGCTAGAGCAATGGAAATATAAGATATAGAAAACGAAAGATGCAGATAGTACATAACAATGAAATAAAATAAAATAAAATATAACATTTGGGACACTTGTTCGTTATACATGTAATGGGAGGTGAAACATGGAACCCGGGCAACTGAACCACTTACTTCAACCTATGCTATCCGAGATAATAAGATACTTAATCCGATTGGGAGCAAAATCAGAAGACGCGGAATATAACTATATCTTTAGTTGTCTCAGTAGTTGTCCTGTTTATAGGTATAATAGGCAATGCACAACTTGCAAGTTGGAGTTCGAAGCGTGTAATAATAGATGAGTATATGCTAAAAGAGATTAGTGGGCCGAATCAATACGTATCAGGTATTACAGATGAAACTGGATTTCTATCAGGCAGAATTGAATTTAATATTTTTAAAATTATTGAAGGTGTACCCATGCCTTGGCTAACAAAGAAGACGGTCTATAATGTATTACCGCTCCTTTCCTTTACAAGTCATAGCGGCAATGATAACGGTTTGATGCTATCCCTTCCTGATCCTGAAATGCTTAAGGAAAATTTTGGATATAATCGTGGATATAACGGACAGAATGGTCAGCGGAAAATGGCGTTCTACATACCCACAGTAAATTATAATGATAAGGTGTTGAATGACCTTTCGATTGTGAAGAAGATAAATGAAGAAAAGCTTGTGGAAATGGCTATTTCTTTTGATAAAAGTTATTCACTTGATGAGGTCCAATCTATGATTCCTACTAAGTTAACACAAGTGTGGTATTGGGTAGATACTTACGATGATAAAAAGTACTTTGAACCGTACAAAGATGGAAATGGTAATATGAGCTACGCAACTCCAGTTATTGATGATTGGGTATACGGTTTCGGTATTCATATAGACGGTCCAGTAATTACAGGTAGTGAATTTATTAACTCATTGGAGAAAGGCCTTGATGGGAAATATCATTATGAGTTCAATCGAATTTATAATTATTTGAAGGCTATGAAAGACAAACCAGATAAAACGGATATTCGACTTTATGGTGTTGTCCTTACAGCTACCGCAAAAGAAATACAGAAGCTTAGCGGACAGTCTTATATCCGAGGAGCAGTGTTAGGAGCGGTCGTGGATAAGTATTAATAGAGTTTTTAACTGCATTTCATGGCGACTTAATTGCCAGGCTATGCCGTCCGAATAGGGATGGCATAGCCTCTTACTATATATGTCAACTTTTTTTGTACACTGAACTCTTTGTATAGTACAATGATAATTACGCATAGGTATAAGGGGGACGCAGACAACATGTTATATCACGAATTCACGATACACACGACCGAAGAATCCATTGAGATGATTTCTAATTTCCTGCATGAAGCGGGAGCTGGTGGTGTTTCCATTGAAGAATCTGGAACGCTCAATAAAGTAAGAGATACGAAGTATGGCGAGCTATATGATGAGCCTTTGAATGATATTCCTGAGGGTCAGGCCGAGATTAAAGGGTATTTCTCCATAGATATGGAGATGGACAATATTGTTCCTGTATTGAAACAGCGCGTTGATGAGCTGAGTCAGTATGATATTGATACGGGTGACGTTCGCTATGAATTGAAGATCGTCGATGAAGAGGACTGGGCTAATGCTTGGAAACAATATTTCAAGCCTATCAGAGTATCTAAGAGCCTAACCATTAAGCCGACTTGGGAACAATATACACCAGAATCAGAAGATGAGAAATTAATCCATTTGGATCCTGGTATGGCATTTGGTACAGGAACACACCCAACAACAACCCTTTGTTTACGTACATTAGAGGATGTTATAAAGGGTGGGGAAGAAATTATTGATGTGGGAACAGGATCGGGTATATTAGCCATCGGGGCAATTCTTCTTGGGGCGAAGCATGTCTTAGCCGTTGACCTAGATCCAGTAGCCGTACATAGTGCACAAGAGAATACCGCTTATAACGTGATGGAAGATAGTATAACGGTTAAAGAAAGTGATCTCCTATCCGTATTCAAACATCAACAGGATGGCGTAAATTTGGGTGTAACCGTACCCGTTGATATGGTTGTAGCCAACATACTGGCAGAAGTGATATTATTATTGATTGATGATGTGTACCAAGTCTTAAAACCCGACGGTATTTTTATTACATCGGGCATATATTCCAATAAAGAACTTATTGTTCAAGAGGCGCTGCAAGCATCTAACTTTGAAATCATCGATGTGAATCGTGAGGAAGAATGGATTGCCTTCGTAGCTAGAAAGAGGTAAGTATGGATTTCCTTAATAGTATATTAATTTGGCCGATAGACAAAATGCCGTTTTTTTTGATAGCAATTGTATTGGCATTCACGGTACACGAGTTCTCACACGCATACTTTGCTAACAAGTTCGGTGATCCCACGGCTAAATTATTGGGGCGCGTAACACTGAATCCAACGGTACATTTCGATTTGTTCGGAATTGTACTGTTATTAATTGCGGGCTTTGGTTGGGCAAGACCTGTACCCGTGAATCGCGATAATTTCGAACGTCCACGTCTCATGGGTGCTTTGGTATCTTTGGCAGGACCTTTGAGTAATTTCGTGCTCGGTGTTGTGGGAGCTCTAGTCTATGCTGGACTTGTTCAATTTAATATCCTTGGCTCAATTACCAACCTAAAACTTGGTGAGGCGATATCTACCACGTTTTACTTTATTATTATTATGAACTTCTTTCTTTGTTTATTTAACCTTATCCCATTACCTCCATTGGATGGTTATCGGATCCTTGAAGATGTTCTTCCTCAAAGTGCTAGTGGGAAGCTGAAACAGATTGAACAATGGTCGATGTTAGTGTTCCTATTAATATTGTTCATTCCTGTACTTCGGCAGTATACGATTACGCCGCTTTATGATGCGGCTATGTCGATGTATGTAGGGTTTATTAATATGTTTATAGTAATATTCGGTGGTTAATTACGGTAAGAATGGATGTTGATAAAGGATGCAACGATATTTCATATCTATGGAACAATTCAAAGAAACAACAGTAGATATTACAGGTGAAGATGCACGTCATATTACGAGGGTTATGAGAGGTAAAGTTGGCGATAAGATTATTGTGAGCGACGGTATTTCTCGTGAAGCAATAGTTGAACTAGAGATACTAGAGCAAGGCCTAGTTACGGCTAATATCGTTGAACATCTCGAAATGTTACAAGAACCACGTGTAAAAATCACATTGGCACAGAGTCTCCCTAAAGGCGATAAGATGGAGACCGTTATACAAAAATGTACAGAGATTGGGGCAGTATCATTTATACCCTTTCTATCGGAACGTACTATTGTTCAATATGATGCTAAGAAAGAAGAGAAGCGTCTGGAACGGTGGAGAAAGATTTGTAAAGAAGCCGCCGAGCAAAGTCATCGCAATATTGTGCCTGTAGTAGACTCGCCATTGACTTGGAAGCAGTTAATGAATTCGTTCAATCAGTATGATGCGGTGTATTTCTGCTATGAGAAAGAGAATGGATCACAACTCCGTGATGCCGTTCAACCTCTAATTGAGAAAGTTAAAACAAATAATGAACCTAAAGTGTTACTTATTGTTGGACCAGAAGGTGGATTTAGTGAAGGCGAATGCCGTAAAGCTGAGGAAGCTGGAGCTATTAGCATTGGATTAGGACGACGTATATTGCGTTGCGAGACTGCAGGTATGGTTGCCTTAACTTGCATATTATATGATTTTGGTGAAATGGGAGGAGTTTGAGAATGCCATCCATAGCATTTTATACATTAGGATGTAAAGTCAACTTTTATGATACAGAAGCCATATGGCAACTTTTTAAAGAAGAGGGATATGAACAGGTCGATTATGAACAGACTGCTGATGTGTACTTAATTAATACATGTACCGTTACGAATACAGGAGATAAGAAAAGTCGACAGATTATAAGACGTGCTGTTCGTCGTAACCCGAATGCCATCATTGCCGTTACCGGGTGCTACGCACAGACATCTCCCGCAGAGATATTGGATATACCGGGTGTGGATCTTGTCATTGGTACGCAGGATAGAGACAAGATCATTCCTTATGTGAAGGAAATTCAAGAATCGCGTGAGCCTGTGAATGCAGTCCATAACATTATGAAGAATAGAGTATTCGAGGAAATGGACGTTCCAGATTTCACCGATCGTTCTCGTGCATTTCTGAAAATTCAAGATGGATGTAACAATTTCTGTACATTCTGTATTATTCCTTGGTCACGAGGGTTGTCTCGCAGTAGAGATCCGAAGAACATCATTACCCAAGCACATCAACTTGTGGAAGCTGGTTATAAGGAAATGGTCTTAACAGGCATTCATACGGGTGGATATGGTGATGATCTTGAACATTATGACTTATCTGATCTATTGCTAGATTTAGATAAAGTAGATGGACTAGAACGGATTCGAATCAGCTCTATTGAGGCAAGTCAAATTGATGAGAAGATGCTAGACGTTCTGAATCGATCTACAAAAATGTGTCGTCATCTTCATATTCCGCTGCAAGCTGGGGATGATCAAGTATTGAAGAGAATGAGACGTAAATATACAACCGAAGAATTTTATAATAAAATGGGCTTAATTCGCCAAGCGTTACCGGACGTAGGCATTACAACGGATATTATTGTTGGTTTCCCAGGTGAGACGGATGAGATGTTCCGTAATGGATATGATCTGATGAAGGCAATCCAATTCTCGGAAATGCATGTATTCCCCTATTCCAAACGGACAGGTACTCCTGCCGCACGGATGGAGGATCAAGTGGATGAAGTGATTAAGAATGCACGTGTTCACGAACTAATCGACCTATCTGAAGAGATGCAACTTGCCTATGCGCAGAAGTTCATAGGACAAGTTCTTGAAGTGATTCCTGAAGGTGCCCGTAAAGGATTTGAAGGTTCAGGTAAACTACAGGGATTCAGCGATAACTATTTACAGATGACCTTTGATGGATCAGAAGAACTTCAGCGTCAAATTTGTCGTGTGGAGATGCTTGAAGCTGGTGTGAACGGGTGTAAAGGGAAGTTGATTAGTGTCAACATCTAAATAAGCAAAACAAATATGGATAAGGATTTCATTGTTCTGTTAGTAGGTGTAGCAGGCGATGAAATCCTTATATTTTCTTGATTAGTGAATGTTCGGGGTCGTGCGATGAGGATGATCAATTCTTTTCCAAATAGGAAGATAACATAAAGGTAGTGCTATAACAGAGCAGAGGATATTAAATATCGTCTGTGAGTGAGCTATTTGGCTGCTGAAGTCACTAGATAACCATGTAGATACATGATGTAATTGTTGGATAAAGGGCATGAATAAGAGGGCGCCCCCAACATTCAAAATGACATGAGTCCAAGCGACAAATTTACCTGAACGAGAACTACCTGCAGCGGCAATCACAGCAGTAACGCATGTTCCTACATTGGAACCAAGAACAATGGCAATGCCAACCTCTACGGGTAAGGCTCCAGAAGTTGCTAGACCCATGGCTAAGCCAATGACTGCTGCACTGCTATGGATGAGTGCGGTCAGACATGCGCCAGCAATAACACCCCATAGGACATTTCGTGAAGCATGTTCGATGAACCAACCAAAGACACCATAAGAATCCAATGCAGGCCCGATCGATTGCATGACACGAATACCGAACAAGATAAGTCCGAACCCAGCTACAACAAGCGATAGATATTGAATAGGTTCCATTAGATGCCTGGTCCGGCGCAATATCCTTGGATTATAATCATGAAGGATGACAGCAATACACCACACGACTAAGGATATGAGGAGAAGATGGGGAGCGAATCGACCTATCTGTAATCCCATTAACTCGGTTGTAAGGCAAGTACCAATATTGCTGCCGAGAATGATGCCAAGTGTTCTAGCGTAGGTGAGAAGTCCGGCATTTACGAGCCCAATGGTAATGACTGTAATGGCCGTACTGCTCTGTAGAATACCTGTAATAATCGTGCTGAATAGCATGCCTTTGAGTGGAGACGAAGTCGCTTTGCTAAGAACATTAGTTAACAAGGGGCCAGCCCATCGACCAAGAGCAAGTTCCATAAGCTTCATGCCCATAAGAAAGATGGCTAGACCGTAAACGACAGGGAAAATAATCGCATGAAACATGGACAAGATTCTCCTTAAGTGGTTAATCAATAAGTTATTTAGGTTATGAATGACCTTGATATTAATATATGCCCATCATTGGACAGGCATGACAAACACAACAGACCTGTGATGACATAGATCGATACAGGTACATATTAAGGAGTGAAGATGAATGGGATCAGTTATTCTACAACGAAGTCAGAAGAAGAGGTTAGAACATGGCCATCCGTGGGTATTTAAAAGTGAAATTGCAAGCGTAGAAGGTGATCCAGTTGCCGGACAATTAGTGAGTGTACTGAATCATCAGAAAAGGTATCTAGGAACCGGATATTATAATCCTGCATCACAGATTACCGTTAGAATCGTTTCGTATCGTCCCATTGAATCGATGGACCAAGCCTTCTTTACAGAACGATTTCAACACTGCCTTCAACATCGAGATCGATTTATCTCAGAAGAGACTGCGTATCGACTGGTATATGGTGAAGCAGACTTTCTACCAGGATTGATTGTGGATCGATTCGATGATGTATTGGTAGTCCAATTGTTGACGTTAGGCATGGACTTATGTCGTAATGATATTGTGAATGCCCTAGTTGAAGTCTTGCAACCGGTTGGTATATATGAGCGCAGTGATGTGTCTGTACGTGAATTAGAAGGGTTGCAGCAAGTGAAAGGACCCTTATATGGAGAATGTCCACGCCATGTGAAAGTCAGTGAGAATGGGCTGGATATTGTTGTAGATATCGTAGAAGGCCAGAAGACGGGATACTTCTTCGATCAGCGTGAGAATCGGGCATCGATTAAGCCGTTGATGACAGGATGGGGGACTAGAAGCGGGATTAAGGTGCAGAATGTTGAACAAGATGGCAAGACGACTCCATTGCCTGTGAACAAGAGTGGAAGTGTCGTTACATTTCCTTATTGGGATGGGGCTACGGTGTTGGAATGCTTCTCACACACAGGGAGCTTCACATTACATGCTTGTAAGTATGGCGCCAAGAAGGTCACTTGCTTAGATATATCGGAACATGCGATTGAAAGTGCTAAATCTAACGTAGAATTAAACGGATTCACGGATCGTGTTGAGTTTGTTGTAGATGATGCCTTTCAATATCTACGCACACAGGTGAAAGGTGTAGATGAGAGAGTGAGACGCTCTCATACGGGTACTGGCAAGAATAAAGTGGATACATCCCAACCGATGGCTACGAGTGAAGGTCGGACATGGGATGTTGTCATCCTTGATCCGCCAGCATTTGCAAAGAATAAAAGTGCCGTAGCAGGTGCTTGTCGTGGCTATAAAGATATTAATCTGCACGGCATGAAGCTAGTGAATGAAGGGGGATACCTTGTTACAGCCAGTTGTTCCTACCATATGCGTCCTGATTTATTTCTAGAGACCATTCAAGAAGCTGCTGCGGATGCAGGTAAAATCCTTCGTCTAATCGAATGGCGTGCTGCAGGTAAAGATCATCCGCAGATTTTAGGTGTGAATGAGGGTCACTATCTGAAATTCGCTATTTTTGAAGTGCGAAGTAAATAAGATGAACCATAATTTCGAGTTAAAATGCTTCATGATTAAAAGATACCTTTTTGAACAACTTTTATGAAAGTAGCTTGATTATGGACAAACTCTCTCTTCTCTGAGTGGAAGGGAGAGTATCTCTATAAGTGGAGTGGCTCGAGATGAACGAATTGAAACATGAGGCGAAACAGAAGCAGATAATCCAGCGTAGCCTTTCACAATTTTGCTTTGCGGAAAATTTAGTAAATATGATAATATAATGACAGTAAGTTTTGAAAACCCTTACATATATTGATGCAGGTGATTATTCCATGATTTCCTTACGAAGGGAGGAAATGACTGCGTGCGGTGGATGCTATCGATGTTAAATTTAAATACGCTTCGGAATCAAATGTTGCTCGGTTTTCTCAGCGTCATGTTGATCATTCTGACGTTCGTCGGAGCGATTACGTTCCATTCCGTCTCGACGCTGCTCAAGAACAACGCCGAGAAGCATATTCAGCAAAATGCGATTCAAGCTAATGGCCGCCTAGAGGGGATTCTCGAACAGATTAATTCTCTGACGATGCTGGTATCGACTAACGAGTATATACAGCAACTACTAATACGGGATGTAGAGGGTCAGCCCGCTAGCTTTACGGAACGACAGGCGTTGGCACCCATTATCAATCTGGTTCAAATCTATACGAATGCTACACAATCTGTTGAGCTATACAACAAAGACGGAGCGAGACTGCATCCTCTGGACAGCGGCAGTCTGAGAGATAAGGTGCCTGAGGATTGGATCAAGCTGACGAAGGAGAAGGAAGGTAGCCTCGTCTGGTTCGGCATCGATCCGTTGGATCCCACATCAGTTTTGGCGATTCGGCAGATCAGCCTCATTGACCGGGATTTCACGACAGGCGGGTATTTGCTCATTCGCGCGGACTGTAGCAAGTTTGCACTGAATGGGTCCTTGTCCGGTGAGGGGGAAAAGGAAACCATGTTGCTCCTCTCTTCTGCTGGTCAAATCATCACGTCCAACGATGCCACCATTTCGCAAAAGACAGCAACGATGCTGATGGAGGGGTCCAACGATCAGGTCGTTGCCATCGACCAGCAGTCTTTTATTGTAGTCAAACAACGGTCTTCCGTAACTGGATGGACGTTACTCATCTTAACTCCGGTAAGCGTCATCACCGCAGGCATATCGATCTTGCGGATGACGATAGTCGTATCGGCCATCATGGGCATCTTATTGTTCATCTTACTCTCCTTTTTTCTGGCCGCTCTTATCACCCGCCCTGTGTTAAAACTGATTAAAGCCATGAGGAATAGCGGTCTCGGCATTCTGAAGCCCATCGAAAACGTGTCATCCACCATGGAAATCCAGGAACTAAATTATTCCTATAACACAATGGTCGATAACATCAACGAGCTGATCCAGCTGGTTTATGAGAAAGAACTATCTCGGAGCCACACCGAGTTAAAGGCACTTCAAGCTCAAATCAATCCGCATTTTTTATTTAATACCCTCGATGTTCTGTACTGGTCGCTACTGGATAAGGATCAAGACCAACTGGCAGAGTATGTTGTCGCCATGTCTGATTTATTCCGGTATACCATCACTGGTCAGAGTAAAGGGGGATGGGTGAGGCTACATGACGAACTGGAGCATGTAAAGCGATATTTGCTCATCATGAAGATGCGTTTTGAAGACCGTTTGGATTGGGAAATCGATGCTCCTCCTGAATTTGCGGATGTGGATCTGCCTCGACTATTGCTGCAGCCACTCGTGGAGAATGCCATATTACATGGAGTCGAGAGCAAGATTGAGCCCGGTCGGGTAAGGCTTACGGTCGCTCGCGACGGAGAACGGATAGCCATTACGGTGGAAGATGACGGGGTGGGAATGGACGAGGAAAAGCTACGCTCCCTTATGGAAGGGCTGGATAGCGGGAAGGTGCCTTCCTCTAAAGATTCCGGTGTGGGAATCGTCAATGTGCAGAGGAGGCTTCAACTGTTCTTTTCGGGAAAGTATGATGAGAGTGCGGTAATGACTATAGATAGCCAGAAGGGACAAGGCACTTGTATAAAAATCCGAATTCCTGTCCAAGGAGGAAAAACGCAATGAGTAGCCGAACGATTCTTATCGTCGATGATGAACTGAGATCGAGAGAAGGAATGAAGAAAATACTTGAGGTATGGGCAGCTGGTCAATATGAGATCTTGACGGCAAGTAATGGCGTGACTGCTATGCAAATTCTTGAGGAGATTTCTGTGGAACTCATGATAACGGACATCCGCATGCCGGAAATCAGCGGTATTGCTTTAGTTAGCCAAATGAGGGAGAAAGGGATCCAGCGTCAGCCATCCGTTATTCTCATCTCCGGGCATGACCAATTTGAATACGCCCAGCAAGCGATTCGTTTGTCGGTAGTGGACTACTTGTTAAAGCCGGCTAGCAGGGAAAAGCTAATCGCATCCGTGGAGAATGCCCTAAAGGCAGGGGAAGAGCGGAAAGATATCGTCTTCATGAGGAAGGTGGCCGATCCGCAATTAATGGCCATCAGGGATGAAGAAGCGGTATTAAGCGATCCGATCCGCCAGGCGATCCACTATGTGGAAATGCATATAGAGGAAGCGATTAGACAGCAGGAAGTCGCCGAGCATATACATCTGAACGTGAGTTATTTCAGCTCACTATTCAAAGAGCAATGCCAGCTCAATTTTAGCGAATACGTCGCCCGTAGAAAATTGCAGAAAGCGAAGGAATTGCTACTGAGAACGAATCTGCCCATTGCGGAAATTGCAAGTCGAACCGGTTATCAGAACGTCAAATATTTCAATAAGCTATTCAAGGAGTATGATGGAATGAGTCCAGGGCGATATCGATCCATGAGGAATGGAATGGAAAGCCATATCCAATAATGAATTGGCAAGGGGGAATACTCATGAAGAGAATCATTTTATATTGTGGCCTATTACTGGCTTTTCTTTTGATCACGACTGCTTGCAGCGCAAACGAAGAGAACAGCCCTAAGAGTGGTGGCGAGAAAATTACTTTGAAAATGATGCATCTATGGTCGGACGGCAACAGCTCCGCGCAAAACAAAATGGTAAAAGGAATAATCAGGGAGTTTGAAGAAGCCAATCCGCAAATCACCATCACGACGGAAGCTCTTGAAAACGAGCAGTACAAGAGTAAGCTGAAAGTACTCGCCGCATCCAATGATTTGCCAGACATAGGACTCACTTGGGCCGCCGGTTTCATGGATCCCTATGTCAAGGGAAACAAGTTTGCGGTCATGGATGGTCTCTTACGGGGCGAGCTGAATGGAGAATTCGTAGCTGACGTGACCGAAGCGTACTCCGTAGATGGAAAGACGTATGCTCTCCCAGTCGAACTGAACATTGTTCCGGTCTATTATAACAAAGAAATATTTTCCCGATTTAATTTACAGTCTCCTCATACCTTGGATGATCTTAAAGCGATCATCCGAACGCTGAACGATAACGGCATTACTCCTGTTACCCTTGGCGGCAAGGATGGTTGGCCGGCTTCTATCTGGTACATGTATCTGGCTGATCGTATCGGGGGATCGGATGTGATGGATAAAGCCGTTGCGAACAAGGAATTCACGGACCCATCCTTACTTGAGGCTGCAAGACAAGTACAAGAGTTGGTGAACCTGAACACATTCATCAAAGGGTATAACGGATTATCCAATGACGAAGCCAAAGTGCAGTTCATGAACGGGACATCTGCCATGTTCGCGATGGGTACTTGGGAACTGTCAAACTACACGACCACTGCGGACGTATCCCAAGAATTTAAAGCCAAGATAGGTTATTTCAAGTTCCCGACGGTTGCGGGTGGTAAAGGTAATGTGGATAATTGGGTTGGTGGTCCAGGGACTGGATTGTTCGTATCCCGAAATTCCGAGCATGCTCGAGAGGCTAAAAGATTCGTCAGCTTCTTCGTTCAGAAGTGGGGAAAGCACTCCGTTGTCGATGCGGGGATAATTCCCGCCACCAAAGTAGATACCGCTTCCATCAAGCTCCCACAAATGTTTATTGATCTAATAGACGAATTGAATAACGCCAATAAGGTAACCCTTTATCTGGACACCCAGATGAAACCGGGGGCTTCCAATATGCATATTAATCAGGTTCAGGCGCTATTCGGAAAGGAGATTACTCCGGAAGAATTCGTCAAGAAGCAGGATGAAGCGCTTAAAGCGGGTAATTAGTGAAAGGGAATGGCACAGATAATGGCGACGCCAAGGTAAAGATCCCTTGGTGTCTTTTTTTGGCTTGTACGAAACGAAATCCAAAAAAAGTGGAAGTTTTCCCAAAGATGGATCCTTATCCTAGAGAATTGTAGGGTTTATAATTGTGTATGCGGTTACAAAAACCGAGGAATCAATAAAAAAGGGGAGGTACAGTATGAAAAGTATGAAACGTGTTTTAGTTGGGATTTCTACATTGCTTGTGATATCATCTGCTCTTGCAGCATGTGGGGGGAACTCAAATTCGAACTCATCGAGTCCAAACTCCACTCCAGCTCCAGCAACTACCACTGCTCCAGCGGATCCAAAAGCCGGAACTGGTGAGAAAGTCACCATCAATCTATGGAGCTTCACGGACGAGATTCCGAACATGACCAAAAAGTATATGGAAACCCATCCAGATGCGAATGTGGATTTCAAAACCACGATTATCGCAACCACCGATGGTGCTTATCAGCCTGCACTTGATCAGGGTCTTGCCGGTGGCGGTAAAGATGCCCCGGACATTTATGCAGCTGAAGCGGCGTTCGTGCTCAAGTATACGCAAGGCGACGCATCCACCTATGCAGCTAACTATGCTGACCTAGGTCTTGATGACCAAATGGTTAAGGACGCAGGCATTGCTCAGTATTCAGTTGATATCGGCAGCAAAGACGGCCAGCTGAAAGGTCTCGGCTACCAGGCGACTGGCGGAGCCTTTATCTATCGCCGCTCGATTGCCAAGGATGTCTTTGGAACAGATGACCCGGCTGCCATCAAGAACGAAATTGGTCCAGGCTGGGATAAATTCTTTGATGCATCTACGAAGCTGAAAGCTAAAGGGTATGGCGCAGTTTCTGGAGATGGGGATATGTGGCACGCGATCGAAAACAGTTCTGAGAAGGGCTGGATTGTCGATGGTAAGCTTCATATTGATCCGAAGCGCGAAGAGTTCCTTGATCTCTCCAAGAAGTTGAAAGACAATGGATACCACAACGATACGACAGATTGGACAGAAGCTTGGTACGCCGATATGTCCGGCACTGGCTCCCAACCGGTCTTCGGTTTCTTCGGTCCCGCATGGCTTATCAACTACGTCATGAACGGACAAGTAAAAGATACAAATGGTGACTGGGCAGTTACTGAGCCACCGACAGGCTTCTTCTGGGGAGGCACCTGGTTGCTCGCTAACAAAGACGTAACTAAGGACGACGCCAAGAAAAAGGCTGTTGCGGACTTTATTAAGTGGGTAACACTCGATACCTCCGAAACTGGGCTCCAGTATTACTGGGCTAACGGAACGATGAAAGATGGCGAGCAAGGTACGAAGGACAGTGTTGCTTCTGCTGTTATCATGGATAAGTCTAACGGCGAAGTTCCATTGCTTGGCGGACAGAATATGTTCGACGTGTTCGTTCCGGCCAACGCCAACGCTTCAGGTAAGAACTTGACCCAGTTCGACGAAACGATCAACCAGCTCTGGCGTGATCAAGTACGCGAATATACTGCGGGTAACAAGGACCGTGATAAAGCGATCGAAACCTTCAAGCAACAAGTCAAGGATCAACTTGATATCGCTAGCGAATAAAAAAGAATCGGAGGGGCGGGGTAACTTCCCGCCCCTTCGTATCAACTAAAGGGGGGGAGAGCATGCGCCGCAAAGGTGTTAACTACTCTAAATACGGCTATATCTTTACATTACCGTTCGTTTTGGCATTTCTTATTTTCTCGCTATATCCTATTTTATACACAGCATTCATCGGGTTCACCGATTTAAAGGGATTAATACCAAAGCCAATCCGGATTTTGGATGATCCTTTTAAGAACTTCAAAGATCTCCTCTTTGATAATGTCTCATTCAGAAAGTCTCTAATTAACACCGGGATACTCTGGATTGTCAACTTCGTTCCCCAGATCCTTCTCGCGCTCTTGCTCACTGCATGGTTCACGAACCAGCGTCTTAAAATTAAGGGGCAAGGTTTTTTCAAGGTTCTGCTCTATATGCCTAATATTATCACAGCGGGTACAATTGCTGTCCTTTTTAGCACTCTGTTTGCCTATCCGATGGGTCCCATAAACAGTTTTTTTGAAATGATGGGTTGGTCCAACGCTCCGATTTTCTTCCTTCAGGATAAGACGACAGCGCGGGGCATTGTGGCGTTCATCCAGTTCTGGATGTGGTACGGCAACACCATGATCATTCTGATCGCAGGTGTTATGGGTATAAATCCTACACTATTCGAGTCTGCGTCGATTGACGGCGCCAATGGATTTCAGACCTTCTTCCGTATCACGCTACCGAGTTTACGTACGATTTTGTTATTCACGCTGATTACATCGATGGTCGGTGGTTTGACTATGTTCGATATTCCGCAGCTCTTCCTTGCGGGCGGACCGGATGATTCCACGCTTACCACGTCCATGTTCATTTATGGGCAAGCCTTTAAGGGAAGCTATTTGTACAACCGTGCTGCAGCGGCGAGTATGATCATGTTCGTGATTTCAGCAATATTGTCTGGATTTGTGTTCTATTTAATGCGTGACCGCGACGCGGCAAAAATAAAAAAAATAGATAAAATGCATAGAAAGGCCGCCAAGAATAGCCATAAGGGAGGCGTATCACATGAACAATAATCAAAAAGGTGGAACCGTCACCCGTAAATTGAACAAGACGATTATCTATATCGTCTGTATCTCTTTGGCGGTACTCAGTATCATCCCGTTTTGGATCATGTTTGTGAACGCCACTCGCTCTACAGCGGAAATTCAAAGCGGTATCTCACTGTTTCCTTCGACGCACTTGATGAGTAACCTACGAGTGCTGCTCGACAAGAGCTTTGATCCCATTCAAGGGTTTATGAATTCTTTTATTATCTCTGCTTCAGCAACCCTCTTAACGGTCTATTTCTCGTCCTTAGCGGCTTATGGGCTTGTGACTTATAGCTGGAAGCTACGTGGGCCATTCTTTACCTTTATTTTGTGCGTGATGATGATTCCTTCCCAGGCAAGTGCAATCGGATTCTATCAGTTCATGTATAAAATACATTGGACAAACAGCTTTCTTCCACTGATTCTGCCTGCGATTGCAGCGCCGGCGGTCGTGTTCTTTATGCGCCAATACCTGCTCGCCACGCTGTCGATAGAGATCGTGGAAGCAGCACGCGTAGACGGGTCTAGTGAATTCAGCACCTTTAACCGGATTATCATGCCGCTGATGGTGCCGGCAGTGGCGACGCAGGCCATCTTTGCCTTCGTTGGGAACTGGAACAACCTGTTCATGCCTCTGATTCTGCTGACACAGAAGGAGAAATATACGATGCCGATCATGGTCAGCCTACTTCGCGGTGATATCTACAAAACTGAGTTCGGCTCGATCTACTTGGGACTAGCCTTGACGGCTCTACCGCTGTTTGTGGTTTACTTCCTGTTATCCCGGTATATTATCGCGGGCGTAGCGCTCGGAGGCGTGAAAGAATAATCGGGACTGACCCCCTAGCATGAGATAAATTAAAACACCTTCAAGAGAATGCAACCATGTCGTAAGATATGGATACAGACTTGGAGGTGTTTTTGCATTGGCAACAAGAGTTAGTTACCCTGTGGAAATAAAATGAAAGCAATTGAAATGAGATTAGCTTGTGTTCCGGTGAAAGATGTTAAGGAACAATTCAACATACGAAATAAAACACAGTTAAAGACTTGGATGAGATGGTATCGTAATGGTGAGGAGAATCGACTTAGGCAACCCGTGGGCAAACAATATAGTTACGGTAAGGGAGCAGAGTTAACATCAGAACTAGAGAAACTAAAACTTGAGAATCGCTTTTTGAAGCAACAATTGGATGTGCTAAAAAAGTATAAAGAGATGGAAAGGAGGTATCACCAAAGCTTGTAGTGGAATGGATCAAGTCAATTCGAGAAGAAGTAAGTGTTACCCAAGCTTGTACATGGCTTGGAATTCCTCGTACAACATACTATCGTTGGAAAGCAGCGTACGAGACCGAGCGCGAAGATCACGTGGTAGAGAAGATTCGGGAGCTCTGTACGCAACATAAGTATCGCTATGGTTATCGAAAGATCACAGCGCTGCTTCGAATGGAACATACAATCAATCACAAACGTGTACAACAGATTATGCAACGTGAGGGACTACAGACAGTATAAAGTTAGGGTAAAGAGACGTAAAGCAACAAGATAGCCTTTGCATCTAGCAGAACATCCATTAAAGCGTGAATTTCAAGCTGATACACCTCTACAAAAACTTGTTACAGATATTACATATTTGCCATTCGGGGGAAAGATATTGTACCTCTCGAGTATCTTAAATCTGTTTAACAGTGAGATTGTGGCTACAGTATAGGTGATAATCAAAACATTTCGTTTGTGTTGGATACATTAAACCAACCTCTGTAGTAACTTTTTAACTAAAGACGTCGATAGGAATCTTTCATAGATGTGAGTAGATGAACCGAACATACGTTCTTTGAAATGAAGAATAGGTTATAATGATTATGACTATTCTAATATAATTTAATAAATAAGTTATACGATGAATTGTTAACCTGTGTGTGACTGGACTTGATCATTTATCCTTATATGAAGGAAGCATCCCATGTCGGTTTAATTTCTCGTTGGACGTTCGGGTAGTGGTAAGACGACGAATATATTATAAGAAATCTCGACTCGTCTAAGCAAGGAGTCACAAGGAAAGCCCATAATCTTGATCGTACCAGAACAGGGCTCTTTTCAAGCTGAGCATACTTTAATAACGTCTGGTTCGGTGAGAGGGATTGCGCGCGCAGGTGTTAAAGTATCCAGCGACTGGCTTATCGTGTAATACAAGAGACCGGTGGGTCTGCAAGAGTAGGTATTAGTGAAGATGGAAAAAGAATGCTTCTCTATAAGATTCTACAACGACGCAAAGAATAACTAACATTGTTTGGCCCCTCAGGTGACCAAGTAGGTTTCGTGGGTAGATTGGGCGAACTTTATTCAGAGATGAAACGGTATTGTATAGATGCCGCGAACGTGTCTGAACAACTCTCTATGATGGTCTCGAATCGATTGGCGACACCGAACTTAAGAGACAAGCTTAGGGATAATGTAACGTTATATCAAGGTTTTGAACCAGAACTATCTCCTTTATATATGGATTGATGGTTTCCATGGATTCACACCTCAAGAATATATGGTGTAACAACAATTAATGGCTAACGCTGCTTCGGTTACGATAGCGTTGACCTTAGATAAAGTGTTGCCTAGCGGAATACTTCCACAGGAGCTAGATTTATTTCATCCAACTGCGACAACGTATGTGAAGCTAAAAGGCATAGCAGAGGAGCTAGGCATAGAGGTATCAGATCGGTTGTTAAGTCTTGATCAACTTCCAAGGTTTGTTGATACGCCCGAGCTTGCCCATCTTGAGCGAGGATTTGATCGTCGTGTTCTCTTTTTCAACACATAACCACAGACTAAAATATAAAATAGCAGGTCAGGGTTAACCCCTTGACCTGCTAATTCTAGTTATCAGTTATCTCAACGGAAGAATGATTCCGCATTCGTAGTGATGCATAGACTGCCTCTTGTTAAATCTCATACCACTTGATCTCATTGGCTTCCATCTTAAGAGGGAAGCTAGAGCCGTCACCACGATAGACCGTAGTGTCCTGTGGTTCATACGTGTTGTTAACTACACAATATTTACCGTTCTTCACATAAGCATGGACTTCGACATTATAGTTGTCGCTGAACCAACGCTGAAGCTCGTGATCGCTATTCGCACTCCAGAGGATCGCACGATATAGCATGCGACTATTCTCAAAGCTGTAAGGCAATCCGCTAATGTAGACCGAACGTCCCTGACCGAACTCATTCACGGCAAGTTGAACTTCTTTATCGATCTGACGAAGGACGGTAGTGCCTTCATGGGCGAATATATTCTTCTTACCCTCACCGAAGTCGATGATTTTCTGTCCTTCTGAATCGACAGCACAATCTTCTGTAATGAAGTGGTTTTGCTCATCCCAGTTATATTTATCATAACCTAGGGTGAAGCCACGTTCTTGCTCTACACCAAGAAGGTTCGCTAGCTGGAAGTATCGTCCGTTAGCTTGGTGAGCAGCTGGTTCGCCGACACCAATGAATCCGCCACCCTCATGAACAAATTGCTTCACAGCCGTGATGATGTCTGCATCCAGCCACCAATCGCCTCCGGTATAAGCGGTATCTCCATCCCCAACATTCAGGATAACATCGATTCCTTTAAGGATCGAAGGATCTTTCTTAATATCATCGAAACTAATAAATTTAACATCAAATGGTGCACCAGATAGTGCCTCTATAATACCCGCATAGCTATAATTCTGCTTTTGGTAGAGCGCATGGTGGACCATATGATTTCCCCAAGCACGCATTTTACCCCAACAGTTAAGTACGGCAACCGTTTTGACGCTGTAAGGCGTCGTTCCTTGGACATTATCATATAATGTACGGAACTCATCACACACACTCTCAATGTATTCCATGAAATCTGGGAAATCGAGTGCTAACTTCAGATATCCACCATAACCAATCCGGTCAATCGGTTTGCGAAGAATTGCACGTCTAGCCGTAACCCAGTTGACCTTAGCTTCGCGTACAGGGTCTCCACCTTCATGGAAAGTATCTGGGAAGAAATAAGGTAAAAAACGTCCCTCTGTATAGTTTGCGCCAGGGATATCACTGATTAAGCGAAGTGTTGAACCATTACCTACACTACCTACAACCGCATCTACACCAATGGTTGAGAATTCTTCCATAAATGGCTCAGTGCCAATCCAGTGATCTCCAAGGAACATCATAGCTTCTTTACCGTATTCATGTGTAATATCAACTAATTCTTTCGCAAGAGCCGCAACTTCACGTCTTTGGAACGTTTGGAAGTCTTGGAACTCTTTACTTGGAATACGATAGTTGTTGTTATGATAACCTTGATCAATAATGTATTCTGCTCGGAATGGATAGCCTACCTCTTGTTCGAATTGTTCCAGAATATATGGACTAACCGATGCGGAATAGCCATACCAATCCACATACTTCTCACGTGCTAGCTCGTCGAATACGAGTGTGAATTGATGGAAGAATGTTGTGAAACGAATGACATTGACATAAGGGTGTTCTTCAATAAATTGACGTAAACGTTGCATGGTGAACTCTCTTGTTTTCGGTTGACGAACATCAAACGTAATTTGAGGTTCAACGTCTTTCCAATCATTGGTGACCGCATTATACATATGTACAGGATCCCACATAATATAAGCTAGGAAACTGACCGTATAATCATGGAAAGGGATCGCTTCAATAATGACACTCCCTGTTTCCTCGTTATAACTCCATTTCGAAGTCAGTAGAGGTTGACCAGTTGTACGATCTATGACTTCCCACCAACGCTTGATATCATCATGGGTATTTACTTTCAGCATATCCGGATATAATCCCTTCATTAAAGGGATCGTTAGATTGGAACTTTCAGCTGTATAGAAAGCGGACATAAGATACATCTGTTGAATTTCTTCGGGATTTTCCTTTGCCCATCCGTTTTCTTTGCGGGTTGTGTAATAAGTAGAATAGACTTTAGCATCGATATCTCGTAATTCTTCAGGGAAATCCGTTCCATCACAATCTCGAACGGCATCCGCTCCCCAGCGTTTCATAACATCTTTGGTTTGAGAAATGACATCTAAATCAGTTGGAATGGTAACACGGCCTTTATTCATGGTAATGAATTCTCCTTTTTATTTGAATTTCCGATTATAGAACCAGAGAAGACCTATTAGAAGTGCTAACCCTAGAAGCATTAGTCCAAGACCAGGAGCACCAATGTTTTTCTGACCAATAATGACGAGTACGACAGCGAAGATAAAAACAATCAATATCATTAAACTTCGCAATATATTTCGCATGGAATCGCTCATAATAGCACCTTAACCTTTCAGTCCACCCATAGTCATGCCTTGGGTAAGCTTCTTTTGTACTAGAATATATAGAATGAGAGTTGGCAACATAACTAACACTAGACCTGCATACATCTGACCATACTCAACGGATGACTTCTGTGCTGCCATGAGATTCATTAATCCCACGGGCAATGTTCGAAGTCCGGGCTTCGTTAGTAAAGTCATCGAAATGATATATTCGTTCCAGAATGACAGGAAATTGAACAGAATGACTGTAACAATACTAGGTTTAGCCATTGGCATAATGATCTGTACCATCGTTCTGAAGTAGCCTGCACCATCTACAGAAGCCGCCTCTTCGAATTCCCTTGGTAATGACTTGAAATAACCTCCTAATAGATAGACCGTGAAAGGAAGTGCCATTGCTGCATACACAAGCGCTAGAATCAATAAGTTATTCAAGAATATGGGGTGTCCAAGTAACCCACGAACGGCCTTATCACCGTTATTAAGCATAAGAAAGATTGGAACAACAATATAGTTCACATTGATAAATAATCCTGCCATAAACATCATATTCCAGAATACGCTACCTTTAAATTTGTAACGAGATAGAACGTAAGCCGCGGGTAATGCAATGACGAGTAGTATTGCTAGAGCCATAATGGTTACAATAACAGAGTTGAACATATAACTGCCCATCTGAGCCTTGTTCCAAGCATCGGAAAAGTTCTGTAGGAAGATTCCCTCTGGAAGGGACCAAGGATTACCGTAGAATTCTTTATCCTGTTTGATGGAGGCCATGAAAGCCCAAGCAACAGGAACGAGAATGACGACCGCCAGTGCGACTAGTACTATATAGATGAAAATCTTATAGAGTTTGTCACTGACGCCGCGTTGTGTAAGTTTATTATTATTCAAGTTGACGCCCCCTTAAAATTCCAAATGGTCACGTGTGGTGACTGCGTTCAAGATAGCAGCAAGTGCGAATGAGAATAGGAACACAATAACACCAATAGCCATACCGTAACCATACGAGGAATTAGTATAAGCCTCTTTGTACATATAACTTAGGAATACCTCGGTTGAACCGTCAGGACCGCCTGAAGTCATTGCAACTACGAATAGGAAACTCATATTGATGGTACTGATGATAAAGAAGGTAAGGGTTGTACGAATATTTGCCCAGATCAAAGGAATTGTAATGGAGAAGAATTGATCCATCCGACCAGCACCTTCAAGTTCAGCGGATTCATACAAACTTTCTGGAATATTCGCCATACTAGCCATATACATGACCATGTAGTAGCCTATTGCTTGCCAAATCATAGCACCTGCTAAGGAGTAAATAACGATCTTCTGATCACCAAGCCATAGCGTAGCATCTGACCCTGCTCCTCGGAATAAATTAAGGAATGCATTCAGTAGACCACTATTGGGATCATATATAGCAGAGAAAATAGCACTAATTACGACAACAGACAAGATGTTAGGAATATAAAAGATAACTCTCAACAAATTTTGTCCTTTTAAATTCTCGCGAGATAGCATAGACGCGAATACAAGTGCAAATGCAAAGGTAATAATGGTAACGATTACGATGAGTAGAAGACTGTTCTGAAATGCTTGGTAGAATTTATCGCTTTGAAAAAGTTTTGTGAAGTTTTGAAATCCAACAAAGGTTTTGTCATCTGTATATCCGCCCCATTTGTATGTCGACATACGAAATACATCGATCGTAGGTATAATTAGAAATACAACAAATAGGATTACAGCGGGAGCAAGACAGAAGAATATAAAACTTCCTTGTCCCTTTTTGATTTCCATGTGCCCGTCTCCTTCCAAAGGAAAAATCAAGGTGGCTGCTTGCGCATACCACCATGATTTATATATTTAATTCATTTCTATTATTTATTTCAATGCGCCACGTAGTGCATCACTTGCTTTGGTGATTGATTCAACCCATTGTGCTTGCGTCTTATCTTTTGTTACAAGAGAGTCCACTGCAGCAAATACAGCATCGGAAATGTTAACACCTTCAACAGGATCTGTTGTTGAGAATGCACCCATTGCAGCTTTCGTGCCTGTGTCGTAGATGCTGTAGAACAATTTGTTATCACCATCAAGTTTCTCGGACATTCCTTTAATCGGTTGTACGGCTCCTACTTTAGCGAATATAGAAGCTGCCTCATCTGTGTAAAGGTAGGCAAGAAACTCTTTAGCTAAATCCACATTCTCAGCTTTTGCAGGTACCCAGATTTGTTCAAAGAATGTGTAGGAGTAACGATCACCGCCATCAGTAACTGCTGGTAGGGATGTGAAGCCCCATTTGAAGCCATCTGCACGAGGTGCTTTACTCATCTCACCAACGACCCAAGTTCCGTTCGGCATAAATAGAGCTTTGTTATCCAAAATTAGTTGTTGGTTTTTAGCGAAGTTATCCTTATTACCATTAGCAGGCACTGTCTTTTCTGTGTATGTTGCTAGCTTGCTAATAATATCAAAGGCTTGTGTTGCTTCTGGTGATTGCCAGATCCCCTCTGTATAATTCATTGCTTTGGTGAAGAATTCAGGACCACCAACTTCGTTAAGCAATGCATAGAAGAATGAATCGAAATATCCACTAGTTGGGTATGCGAATAGTGCGATTCCCTCAGCCTTAGCTGTCTCACCTAATGCCCACATTTCATCCCAATTTGTAGGAACTGTCCAACCCTTTTGCTCAAATAATCCAGCGTTGTAGAATAGTCCAGTTGGGCTATAGAACATTGGCATGAGGTAAGTCTTACCATCAGCATATGGATTTGTCATCGTGGTATCTAGAAATCCTGGAATCAGTTTGTCTTGAACAGTAATACTCTCACCAGGAACAGTCATAGATAATACATCCGTAAGATCGGCCAAGTTATTATCTTTAATGAAGGTTTCTGTTAATCCTTTCTTCTGACCTACAGCAAGGTGGATAAGATCAGGGAAATCTCCAGATTTCATGCCGGGTCCAATGACATCTTCTAAGCTTTTGTCGATGGTAGTTTCGACCTTTACATTAGGAGTAGCCTTTTCAAAGCCTGCTACTATTTCTTTCCATACATCGGCACCGTAAGCAGTTTCTAATGCTGCTAATTTCAAAGTGCGAGTCTCCTCTTTTGGCGTTGTAACTTCTGGCGTTGGAGTATCACTAGGTGCAGGACTAGAATTGTTCGTGGTCGTGTTCCCACCGCAAGCAACTAGACTAAATGCTAATGTTGCTGTTAGAGCTAAGCTAAGAATTTTTTTCATTGTAACCCTCCTGTTTTTCTTTGTTTTGTTTATTACGATGGAGATGATGAGTCCCATCTCGCAAATTTAGAATAACGCTTACATTTGATGACTTCAATAGATATAAGAGAGGTAGATAGAATAGTACAAAGACATGCAAAGATTATCAAGTTGTGACTATTAGGCGATGATAGCGTTTACTTATGTGGTATAATAATTATCAATCTTCGCCTTTTGTTATGAACGATGAGGATAATATTGTACATAGATTAGTGTGATTTGATCATGTAAGGTTTCTTTGCCGTTCATTATAGTTGAAGTGTTCTAGGTATAGAATACAAAGTAGGAGTGAGCATAGTGAAGAGAATGATGAGCTTCATCTTACTAGCTGTGATATTAGGATTAAGTTCGATATATATGGGTAAAGGTACAAATTCAAATGAAGTGGTTCAAGCAACAATGTTTAAGAATAATGAATTAAATATAGCGGTATTCCAAGGAGGATATGGATCTGATTATTGGGAGGGAATTGTAAAGGAATTTGAATTATCCCATCCTGGGGTAAAAGTTAACATGACAAAGAGTCCTAGAATAGGAGATGTGGTTAGACCTCAAATCGTGGCAGGCAATCCTCCAGATTTCCTAGTTGTAGTAGATACGGAACAAAGTGATACGATGACCTCGTTAATTAGGGAAAAGGGACTGCTTGATATTAGTGACGTATTTGAAAGTAAAGCACTGGATAAAGATGAAATATTGAAGGATCTGATTCTTCCAGGAATGTTAGAGAGTACGAGGTTCTCACCTTATGGGGATGGCAACATTTATTTGGCCCCATTTAATGCTGGGCCTATGGGCTTAGTGTATAATAAAAAGTTATTTCGAGATAAAGGATGGAAGTTGCCTGAAACGTGGGATGAATTCTTCGCTTTGGGAGAAGAGCTGAAGAAAAAAGAGAATGATTTGATCGACAAGAATGGAAATAGAGTAAAAAGAGCGTTATTTACATATCAAGGCATTTATCCTGAATATTTAGAGGAAATTATGTATCCTTCGTTGGCTAATGCTGGTGGAATAGAATATCTAAATGGCGTTTTTAGTTATGAAGCGGGATCTTTTCAAACGGATGTTGTTAAAAAGGTATTAGATACTTTTGCGAAAATAGGTATGGAAGGATTTCTTATGGATGGATCAGTTGCTTTGAATCATACACAATCACAAACAGACATGATGCTTGGTAAAGCGATATTTATTGTTAATGGAACTTGGATGGAGAATGAAATGACAAATTCACCTCGAGAAGATGGATTTGAATTTGGTATGATTCCTGTACCCGTATTTAACAAGGGAGATGAGCGTTTTATACTATCCAGTTATGAACAGTTTTCTATTCCAGCAAGAGCGAACAATCCGGAACTAGCGAAGGAATTCTTGAAGTTTCTATATACAGATCAATCCATCCAATTATTTGCAGAGAAATCGAATGGTGTATTTGCATTAAAGGGTGCTAAAGAACTGGCTAAACCGTACTTAACACCTGGTGTCTATGAAATGTTTAGTGCGTATGATGGAGCAACTTCGATAATACAAGAATGGAAGGCTACAGCTAAAGGGTCTAAAACGAATATTAAAGATGAATTATTCAGAAATGCAATGACCCCTATTATGACAGGTAAAATGACGACGGAACAATGGATGGTGAATGTTGAGCGAACATTTGCTGAGATACAATCTGAAATGACAATGAAATAATCATTGGATTTGTTGGGCTTTGTATTCCGTAGGTGACATGCCGAAATGTCTTTTGAATAGTCGATTGAAATAGAATTGATCATTGATTCCCACTAAAGAAGATACTTCCTTTATATAGTTCGACCCATTCGTGATAATCTCAGCTGCTTTATTCATTCTTACATTATTGATATAGCTGACAAGACTTGTACCTACTTGTTCCTTGAACATACGACATAAATAGTTTTCGCTGAAATTCGTGTAATTTGAAATCATCTCTAAGGTGATTTTCTCATGATAATGATGCTCTATATAATCTATGACATCTACAACTTCTTTTTTAAATTTAGGAGTGCTAGCTTTATCGTTGTCGAAGCGTAGCAAGTGAAAAGCTTGAATACAGTCCACAGTAAATGATGATATATCTTTACTATGAATTAAATCTTTTTGAATTTTCTCATATTCAACTGGATTATCAATATGTATTTTATTCTCATATAAAGGTATATAGTCTAGACATTTCATCATGAAATCTTTAACAACATGCGGATGGATATGACGTTGTTGGCATTCTTGGAAAAATGCCTTCAGCATATTTTCAATGGAATCTTGATTCGTATCTTTCCAATTCTTAATGATAGAAATAGAGAAGTCAACATAGTTGGTATGAATAAGGTCTTCCTTTAACATGATATCACGGACATAGATCATCGGAAGATATTTATAAAAGTTAATGTTTAGAGCTTCTTTGCAAGCCCAGAATGTGTCTCTCGCAGCTTGATAGCCAGTCAATTCTTCCGAATACACAATGGTTGGTTCGATGGAGATGTACATGCTAATCAATTTGCGGATTTTGTTGATAAAATCTACAGGACTAATCTGATGGTTGTTAAGCTTTTGTGTGGAGATTAAGGCAAGGATACCATTTGTCTCTACTTGAAAAACTTCAATATCATCTGCAGTCTTAATTAAATC
The DNA here is from genome assembly GCF_054373195.1 of Paenibacillus sp. CMAA1364. Taxonomy (NCBI): domain Bacteria; kingdom Bacillati; phylum Bacillota; class Bacilli; order Caryophanales; family Paenibacillaceae; genus Paenibacillus; species Paenibacillus sp. CMAA1364. The sequence continues at coordinate 214,154 of NZ_JBITNB010000002.1, forward strand.
AAGAATCATGTTCTCAATAAATGCGACCGAAATTCCAGCTTTTTCAGCATGATCTACAGAATGATCAAGATCAAAAGTAATATAGAATAGATAACTGGGGGTATCCATCATATATAATGAAATCGTTTTATTCTGTAAGTAATGATTGAGATCATAAGAGCTATCTGTAAAGAACTCCTTCAAAAGTGAATTTTTCACACTTTTTAGATTCGTTTGCATGAATTGATCTTTAGCTTCTTGTGCTAGTAATGTATGTTCTTGTTCTTGTAGAAGACCTGCTGTTTTTTGGAGCTGTGAAATAAGATCTCCAGTGGTGATACTAATTTTCAACATGTAGTCAACGGCACCAAGAAGCAAAGCCTCCCTCACCAACTCGTAATCCCCAAAGTTGCTCGCTACAATAATTTTACCACTATAGTTACGGTTGTTTAATTCCTTAATGAATTGAAGACCATCCATATTAGGCATCTTAAGATCAGTGATAATAATATCTGGTTGTAGTTTCTCGACCATCGCTAAGGCTTCGACACCATCAGATGCTGTTCCGCAAATCGGGAAACCAAGATCATCCCAATTAATCATCGTTCTGAGTGCTACCTTTACAATAGGTTCATCATCTACAAGTAGAACATTAAACATGAAGAATACCCCCTAATCTAATCTATCTTGATTCTCGTACGGAATAAGAATGGTACAGCGAGTACCTTTCCCAATAATACTGGTAAGATTCAGACCATATTCATCGCCGTAATAGAGCTTGATTCGTTCATTAACATTGGTTATTCCTATACCAGACAACTTTTTATTATTATCAGAAGCTTTGAATGTCGTTGTATCAAACCCTTTACCGTTGTCTAATATTTCAATATGGATAAATTGATCTCTTCGTTCAACGGTGATTGTAATGATAATGGATCTTCCATGTTCAGATAAGCCATGAATAATAGCATTCTCTGCGACAGGCTGCAGGATGAACTTCGGGATAAGACATTGAAGCAGTTCATCATTGATAGCGTATTCAACTTGGAAACTATCTGCATAACGAATCTTTTGTATTTCAAAATAGTTAGATAAATTGAGAAGCTCTTGTTCAATCGTGATCTCCTCGTTATGATCTAGAATGGTACTGCGAAGTAACTCGGATAGTGAAGTAATACCGTTACTTAATACGGGTACCTGATTAATAATAGCAAGCCAACGTAGCGTGTTCAATGTATTAAATAGAAAGTGTGGATTGATCTGAGATTGAAGCATTTGTAACTCTAACTCACGTTTACGTTTTTGGTCTAGCTTCTGATTATGCATCAGATGTTCAATTTCACCAACCATGCTATTCATTTTCCGTGAGAGGACGCCCATCTCATCTTCTTGCTCATCTTGGATACGAATAGAGAATTCCCCGTTCGATACTTGATTACTAAAATTAATAATTTCCTTTATCGGTTTCACAATACTTGTATTCATGACAGAAATAATGACGATACAGCATATAACAATAAGCAATATAATGACAGACATACTGATGGTTATTTTACTTGTTTCTGAATTGATATAGGAGAAGGGCATCATGGAAATTAGATACCAACCGATTTGTTCGTTATATATGTAAGAAATTTGTTGATCTGTATCATTGACCTGTGTAGAGAAGGAAGATATACCTTGCTCATGCTGCACTTTAATCTTATCGAAAAGATTAGGATCGTTATAAGTAGCACCTAATGGAATGTTTTTATCGTTAGCAGACAATACCGTTCCATCTCTTCCTATAATCATTAACTTAGAGCCTGTCCCAAGATCAACATTGGATAGAATATTATCAGAGAATAAATCGCCATTGATAAATACAAAAGCATAACCAATCTGATTGGAACTGTCATTTAAGGCGTGTATTTTTCTCCCTAATGCGATTGTATCGTAAGAACGGATTGTCTTGACATACGTAAGACCATCATAAGGAGCGTTCGTGTCCACGTTGTTCATGGCCTTATCTAAGGTTTGATTATCAATGGTCACAAATCCAAGTTCATAAAAAAGACGATGAGTAGTATCGAATATACTTACATTTACAGCATGTGAAGGAAATATGGTTCTGAATATTTCATCCATCGCTGTTTCTTTGGCATGATCAAGGTTCTCTTGCTTTGTAAGTCCGTGTAATAATTTATCCTGTACAAATTCATTGGTAGAGATGGACCCAATAAGATATTGATAGTTCTGAAGTTCAGCAAGTAGATTAATGTTGATTAAGCTCAAGGCTTGGTAAGTGGACTTACTCAGCTTGTCGCTGATTGATTCTGAATATAGATGATAAGCATAATACCCAAGGAATAATATAGGGAGAACGGAGACAATCAGGAAAGTTCCGATCAATCTATGCTGTATTTTAAATTTGCGTAACATAGAATGCCCTCCTGTCTATATAAAGCTATTTTAACATAGTGTGCAGGAATATCCTGTATAACTTTATACAATAGATTAAGGTCATTCATAAATCACATAATATCATCTATCCAATGAGGTAGAAATAGATAAATGTCTTGATCTTCAACAGGTAGTATTCATACACATGGATACAAACGTATGTTCTGTGTAATGAAAGATATGATATAATGCTTAAGGACGATTATAATAGAAAGTAATCGGTTAGTTTATAGGATTATGAAGGAGGCATCCCATGTCGGTTCAATTTCTCATTGGACGTTCGGGTAGTGGTAAGACGACGAATATATTACAAGAAATTTCGACTCGTCTAAGCAAGGAGTCACAAGGAAAGCCCATGATCTTGATCGTACCCGAACAGGGCTCTTTTCAAGCTGAGCATGCTTTAGTAACGTCGGGTTCGGTGAGAGGGATTGCGCGCGCGCAGGTGTTAAGTTTCCAACGACTGGCTTATCGTGTAATGCAAGAGACCGGTGGGTCTGCAAGAGTAGGTATTAGTGAAGATGGGAAAAGAATGCTTCTCTATAAGATTCTACAACGACGCAAAGAAGAACTAACATTGTTTGGCCCTTCAGGTGACCAAGTAGGTTTCGTGGGTAGATTGGGCGAACTTTATTCAGAGATGAAACGGTATTGTATAGATGCCGCGAACGTGTCTGAACAACTCTCTGTGATGGTCTCGAATCGATTGGGGACACCGATCTTAAGAGACAAGCTTAGGGATATTGTGACGTTATATCAAGATTTCGAGCGAGAACTATCTCCTTTATATATGGATAATGAAGATTACTTAATGACATTAACGCAAGCCATTCCGAATTCCTCTTTTGTTAAGGAAGCAGATATATGGATTGATGGTTTCCATGGATTCACACCTCAAGAATATATGGTCTTACAGCAATTAATGGCTAACGCTGCTTCGGTAACGATAGCGTTAACCTTAGATAAAGTGTTGCCTAGCGGAATGCTTCCGCAGGAGCTAGATTTATTTCATCCAACTGCGACAACGTATGTGAAGCTAAAAGGCATAGCAGAGGAGCTAGGCATAGAGGTATCAGATCGGTTGTTAAGTCTTGATCAACTTCCAAGATTTGTTGATACGCCCGAGCTTGCCCATCTTGAGCGAGGATTCGATCGTCGTGTTCCCTGGCACGATATACAACATGAGGATCGTGATAAGCCTAAAGGTATATCTATTCATCAGGCGATACATCGACGTGCAGAAGTAGAGGGAGCATTACGGGAAATGACGCGCCTGGTTCGTGATGAAGGCGCTAGGTTCAGAGAAATGGCTATCTTCGTTAGACAATTAGGAGATTATGAATCTATCATAGGTCCTCTTTGCCGCGATAATAATGTTCCGTTCTTTCTCGATCAGAAGCGGAGTGAGTTGCACCATCCCTTAGTAGAATTTATACGGGCCTCCCTTGATATTGTGAAAAGAAAGTGGCGTTACGAAGATGTATTTCGTTTGGTTAAGACAGATTTATTATTGCCATTAGATGGATCCCTTCAGCGTAAAGACATGGACCGTTTAGAGAATTATGTTCTAGCCTGCGGCATTCATGGCTATCGTTGGACGGACGGACGTCCATGGCTAGCCACGCCTAGTCTATCTCTTGAAGGCGACACGAATGTGAGCCGGGAGAAGAAGGGGGAAGAACTGCTAGAACTCATGGAACGCTGTCGTGCCTCGATATGCAGACCGTTGATGGCATTTGAGAATAGATTGAAGAATGCAAAGACTACTCAGGATTTATGTACAGCACTATATTTATTATTAGAAGAATCAGATGTACCGCAAAAGATAGACTTTCTGAGTCAAGAAGCGGTAGAAGTAGGTCGACCAGAGATAGCTAAGGAACATCGACAATTGTGGGGAGCCATCCTAGATTTACTTGATCAGATGGTGGAGTTGATGGGTCATGAAGACATGAGCTTTGATCTGTTTACGGGCATATTAGACACCGGTTTAGCGGAGATGAAGTTAGCCTTAGTTCCCCCATCTATCGATCAGATCTTAATAGGTAATATGGATCGTACTCGGACGAGTGGTGTGAAATATACATTTCTACTGGGCTTTAATGAAGGAATAGTTCCTGCGATTCTACAAGAAGATGGTGTATTGACAGAACAAGAGCGGATTCAGTTAACGGAAGTTGGCATAGAGCTAGCTCCAAGCATCTCGCGCAAACTTCTAGATGAGAGATTCCTGATCTACAATGCTTTAACTTCAGCTAGTCATCATGTATGGATTTCTTACGCTTCTGCGGATGAGGAAGGGAAAGTTCTCTTGCCTTCGGAAGTGGTTCGACATGTGAAGAAGATGTTCCCGTATCTGAAAGAACAACCATTATTAGCGCAACCGTCTGAAGAACAGACAAGTGAAGAACTACTTAGTTATATAACGAATCCGCAACAGACGTTAAGTTATTTGATTGTTGAGCTTCACAAATGGAAACAAGGCAGTGAAATATCTGATTTGTGGTGGGAAGTCTACAATTGGTATATAGATCATGAGCAGTGGCGTGAGCCATTATTGAATTTGTTAGGTTCATTATTTTATGAGAATAAGACAATACCGCTACAACATGTAACAAGTCAGAGGCTGTATGGAACTAAAATTCGAACAAGTGTGTCTAGAATGGAGAGATTTGTAGCTTGTCCATTCTCACACTTTGCTTCGCATGGATTGAAGTTGAAGGAACGCCAAATGTATCGGTTAAAGGCGCCAGATATCGGACAATTATTCCACTCTGCACTTAGCGACATGGCTACACAGTTAAAGAACCGCAACGTCAGCTGGGGGAGTCTAACGGCTGAGGAATGTCGATGGGAAGCGGATATCGCAGTAGATCGTTTGACACCTCTTTTGCAAGGTGAAATCTTACTAAGTTCCAAACGTTACGCATATATTTCAAGAAAACTAAAGAATATTGTTGGAAGAGCTTCGATTATTCTTGGTGAACACGCACGTCGAGGTCATTTTGAACCTATCGGACTTGAACTTGATTTCGGACCTGGCAAAACACTTCCTCCACTGAAATTTCTATTGGAGAATGGTTCAATGATGGAAATTGTAGGGCGAATTGACCGTGTAGATATGGCACAGGGAGAACAAGGAATGATGTTAAGAGTCATTGATTATAAATCCAGTCAGAATGATCTCAAGCTACATGAGGTGTATTATGGCTTATCCCTTCAATTATTAACGTATCTCGACGTATTATTGACATACTCAGAAGAATGGCTTGGACAAGTGGCAATACCCGCAGGCACGTTGTATTTCCACGTACATGATCCATTATTGCAATCCACGAATGCGATGAATGCTGAACAGGCTGCTGATGAATTGCTTAAACGATTTAAAATGAAGGGCTTGTTACTGGCAGATCGAGATGTTGTTGCGCACATGGATGCCACGTTAGAAAAAGGTCATTCTGCGATTCTTCCGGTAGCGTTGAAAGCTGATGGAAGCTTCTACAGCACGGCGGCTGTAGCGAGCAAAGAACAGTGGGGTAGTCTATTGTCATCTGTTCGACAGAATATCGTCAAAATCGGCACACGTATGACTGAAGGCGAGGTTAAGATTGAACCGTATCGTATACAGAATGAGACGGCTTGTACATTCTGTTCTTATAAGCCAGTGTGTCAGTTCGATGAAACAATTGAAGGTAATCACTACAACATCCTTGGTAAGCCAAGTAAAGAACAAGTATGGGAGTTGTTGTCCAAGACGCAAGGAGGGGATACACCGTGATGGGATCAGTTAAGCCTGAAGGCAGTATATGGAGCGACAACCAGTGGAAGGCCATTACACACAGCGGTGACCACATTCTTGTTGCAGCGGCAGCCGGATCAGGGAAGACAGCTGTATTGGTAGAAAGAATTATTCGCAAAATCATGAATGAGGAAGATGGGTTTAGTGTAGATCGACTTCTCGTGGCTACATTCACTAAAGCAGCGGCATCTGAGATGCGTCAACGCATTCGGGAAGCATTGGATAAGGAACTTGAAAAAGAACCTGATAATGCACATTTACGTCGCCAACTTGCGCTACTGGGCAAAGCGTCCATTACGACACTCCATTCATTTTGTATGGAAGTTATACGTCGCTACTACCAATGGATTCCCTTAGATCCAGGATTTCGAATTCTCAACCAGAACGAAGCCGAATTGCTACGTCAGGAGATTCTAGAACAACTTTTTGAGGAGAAGTACGGTCAAGCAGGCGACGAGGGAATCTTTCTCCGTGTTGCTGATTGGTTCAGCGGTGAACGAAGTGATGATGCACTATACTTACTGATTCAGAAGCTATACGACTTCTCGCGAAGTCATTCTTGGCCAGATGATTGGCTAGGACACATGGCATCTCAATTCTTAATCTCAGATATAACAACCCTTGATGATAGTCCTTGGGTTCAGAGTATTGTTAAAGATGCGAAATTATCTATTGCAGGTGCTTCGGGGTTATTACAACAAGCTATAAGCTTGGCCATGTCACCTGGGGGTCCAGCTCCTTATGTAGATAATTTGCGTGATGATTTGGAAATGGTTGAATCTCTTCGAGAATGCCTAGAAGATTTCCCTTGGAATGCACTATACGATGCCTTTCAAACCATTTCATTTGGGAAATTGAAAAGTTGTCGCAAAGATGAGACTGATGCGGACATCCAAGAGCGTGTGAAAGAGCTTAGAGATAATGTTAAGAAGATACTGAATGAACTTAAAAATTCATTATTTGGGCGATCCGCAGATACCTACCTGAACGAACTTCATGATGTTGCGCCAGTGATGAAGGAGTTATCTGAAGTGGTTATTCAATTCGGTCAATTGTATCAAGCGGAGAAGAAATCGCGTGCAGTCGTGGATTTCAGTGATTTGGAACATTATTGTCTACAAATATTAAGACATCCAGATTCCTCTATGGATCAACTTCTCCCGTCTGATGCGGCAATAGAATATGCAAATCATTTCGATGAAGTGTTATTAGATGAATATCAAGATACGAACAATGTTCAGGAAGACATCGTGAGATTAATCTCCAGAGATAAGCCTGGTAATCGTTTCATGGTTGGGGATGTGAAACAAAGTATTTATCGATTTAGACTAGCGGACCCAGGCTTATTCATGGACAAATACAGTAGATATGGTGTCGAAGAGAATGAGGGGACGGTGATCGATCTTGCCCGTAATTTTCGTAGTAGACATCATGTTCTGGATGCGGTTAATGTCATCTTTCGTCAAATCATGAATGAGAATGTTGCCGAGATCAGTTATAACGAACGTGCTGAATTAGTGTACGGTGCTACATTTCAGAATACTTCAGATGGCTTAGATCAATCACCGTATACACCAGAAATGGTGCTGATCGATCGTGAGAATAGTGGAAGATCAAATGAGGAAGAGACATCTGAAGATGAGGATCAATCCTATGTGCAAGAAATCGAATGGGTGGAGATGGAGACAGCCCAACTAGAAGCACGTGCCATCGCTAAGAAGATCAAAGAGATGACAGGTGAAACTGGTGAACCTTTGTTCATCTTCGATAAGGAATCAAAGACCATGCGTCCCGTTGTTCATGGTGACATGGTCATCCTTCTTCGTTCTGCCTATATTTGGGGACCTTTAATTATGGACGAGCTTCGTCAACAAGGGATAGCTTGTGATGGAGAGCAGAATCAAGGGTATTTTCAGGCAACGGAAGTGGAGATCATGATGTCTTTATTGCAGCTAATTGATAATCCACTACAAGATATTCCGCTGGCGAGTGTACTGCGTTCACCTATTGTTGGAATAACGGAGGAAGAATTAGCTCAAGTTCGCTTATGTGCATCAGGATCATTCTATGAAGCAATTATTGCTGCTGCCGAAGTAGCAATGGATGAAGACAGCATAAGACAAGTGCAAGATACCGTAGATCTTCATAAGACAAAGGTCTCTTCTGAACTGAGTGCCCAGTTACGCCAATTCCTTCATAAGTTGGAGAGGTGGCGTAATGAAGCACGTCGTGGCAGCCTGGGAGATTTGATATGGCAACTCTATAAAGAGACAGGCTATATGGATTGGGTAGGTGGGCTTCCTGGGGGAAGACAGCGTCAGAGTAACCTTACGGCACTATATGATCGTGCTGTTCAATATGAACATACGACAGCATCAAGGGGCTTATTTCGCTTCTTAACGTTCATCGCAAGGCTTCGTGATCATGGTTCCGATCTAGGCGCACCAGGCGGATCTGACAAGCAAGAGCATGCCGTGAGAATCATGACGATTCATAAAAGTAAGGGTTTAGAATTTCCAGTTGTATTCATAGCAGGCATTGCGAAGAATTTCAATCAAAAGGATTTAAATCAATCATTTCTAATGCATAAGGAATTAGGTTTTGGTCCCAAATTCGTTGATCATGATATGCGTGTTAGTTATCCAACATTACCTTACCTTGCTATACGCCGCCGTTCACAGCAAGAATTGCTTGCTGAGGAGATGCGCGTTCTATATGTTGGACTAACACGTCCTAAGGAGAAATTAATACTTATAGGAACGACTAAGGATCTTACCAAGAAAATATTATCGTGGACACAGGTCCAGACGCATCAGCCATATATTCTTCCTGATCATGTACTATCAAGAGGGCGTAATTATTTGGATTGGATCGGACCAGCCTTGATCCGACATCGAAACGCAGAAGTGCTAAGACAGATCGGTGGTGTGTCAGAAGCGCCTGCACCAACATTGAGTGACGACCCTTCCGTGTGGGCAATATCGATTCTAAAAGCCGATGAATTGTCTCAACCATTCATAGTGGACTTAGATGAGAAAGAAGTCTCCTTGAACCGTGAGCAGAAGATACAAGCTATGTTAGCACATGACTTAATCTCTTTATCAGCTATTGAGAATAGAGAAGGATCAGATGAAGCGAAGATGGATAGTAGACTTGCGTGGACATACCCACATGCTGTCGCTAGTACACTGGCAGCTAAAACATCCGTAACAGAGATGAAGAAGATTCTTTCTCTACAGGAATTGCCGTCTGTGGATTGGGTAGAGGAGAAGATGGCTGTGCAACAAGCAACATTGCAACTTCGAAGACCTAAGTTTATGGAGAACAAAAGTATGAGTGCTACTGAACGGGGAACCGTTTACCATACGATTATGCAACATATTCCACTTGATCTTGGTGAAGTCGATTCCAAGATTGTTGAAGAAACACTTCAGCTATTGGCTGATCTACAGATTATTACGAAAGAACAGTCGAGTTTAATAGATGCGCAAGAGATAGCGAGATTGTTCCTTAGTGATATTGGTTCAAGACTACTTCACGCCGATTGGGTGGAACGGGAAATGCCGTTCAGTTATGCACTTTCTGCGACCGAAGCCTATCAAGGGCTAAATGTCATAAAGAATCTAACGGACTCTGATAATAGAGAAGCATCCGTTGATGTAAGCCAGTTGGAACAAGAAACGGTGTTAATCCAAGGGGTTGTGGATTGTATTTTTAGAGATAACGGGAAGTTAATTCTTATAGATTACAAAACGGATCGTGTGCTAGAAGAACGTGGTGGCGTACAGGCCTTAGTCGAGCAGTATCGCTTCCAGTTAGAACTATATAGTCAGGCATTGGAAGATATCATGGGCGAACCGCTACATGAGTTGTGGCTGTACTTCTTCGATGGTGCGCATTGGGCTAAATTATAAGCAAGATGAGAGGAGGGATAACATGCGTATATTGCATACAGGTGATTGGCATTTTGGCCGTACATTGGAAGGGCGTAGTCGCTTGAAAGAGCAAGAGGATTTCGTAGATGAATTGGTAAGAATGGCGGATGAACAGCAGGCAGATCTCATCTTGATGGCCGGGGATGTGTATGATTCTGTTAATCCACCAGCTGCGGCAGAGCAATTGTTCTATGAAGCTGCAGCAAGATTAAGTGCGAATGGTCGACCACTTGTTATTATAGCAGGTAATCATGATCAACCAGAGCGAGTATCGTCCGTATCACCGTTAGTATCGCGTCAAGGTATTACATTGGTTGGACTTCCAAGTGCTAATGCTATAACTGTTCATTCCACTCGAACGGGAGAAGTGGCTAAGATCGCCGCGCTTCCTTATCCATCTGAAGCTCGTTTGAACGAATTGTTAATAACCGAAGGAAATGAAGATGATTTGCGTCATGCTTATAGTGCTCGTGTTGGCCAACTTATGGGTATGTTAGCGCGAGAATTCACACCTCAAACCATTAACATAGCCATGAGCCATATTTATGTCTTAGGGGGAGTCGAATCAGATTCAGAGCGGCCTATTCAGGTTGGTGGAGCATACACCGTTGATCCATCCTCGCTATCCATAGGTGCGCAATATACAGCTCTTGGACATCTTCATAGGGCACAAGCGGTTAAAGGTGACGGGATGATTCGCTATAGTGGATCGCCACTTGCATATAGCTTCTCTGAAGCGGGTCAAGCGAAATCGGTGACGATGCTAGATATATCCCCTGGAGAACAGCCGGTACTTACAGAATTATTCCTATCTTGTGGTCGACCTTTAGTGCGCTGGAAGGCAAAGGGAGGTTTGGAAGAAGTATACCGTTGGTTGGATGAGGATCTAGATGCGCGTGCTTTTATCGATCTGGAAATATCATTAACCGATGCCTTATCTCTGGGCGAGATTCAAAGATTACGGAAGAGTCGCGAAGGATTGGTACATATCCGTCCCATCTATCCAGAAATGGAAACGATGGAGTTAGAGATTGAGCGGTCACGCTTACCATTACATGAAATATTCCGTAAGTTCTATCAACGACAAACAGGTGGCGCAGAGCCTGATGATGGACTTGTACAATTGTTCCTCGAACTTGTGGTTGAGAATAATACCGTTTCGGAAGAAGGAGATGCCTCATGAAGCCGATCACGCTAAAGCTATCTGGTCTACAAAGTTATCGTGAAATGCAACAAATTGATTTCGATGACCTAACACAGATGGGGTTGTTCGGTATCTTTGGTCCGACAGGCAGTGGTAAATCAACTTTGCTTGACGCCATTACATTATCGTTGTACGGGAAAGTGGAAAGAGCAGTTAATGGTACACAAGGAATTATGAATCATTCAGAAGATGCATTATTTGTATCTTTTACATTTGAATTGATGTCATCTGAGGGTGCACAACAATATCGAGTTGAACGTCGATTTAAGCGAGTGAATGAATTATCCATTAGTAATACGATCAGTCGATTCATTGAAGTTACTCCTGAGGGAGATGTCGTTATGGCAGATAAGCTAGCTGAAGTGACGCGGTGTGTAGAAGAGAAGATTGGACTGAAGATGGATGACTTCACACGCGCAGTTGTGCTACCACAAGGCAAATTTGCCGAGTTCCTAGCATTAAAGGGTACGGAAAGAAGACAAATGTTGCAACGGCTATTTCATCTAGAGCAATACGGGGATCAATTAGGTCAGAAACTGAGTCGACGGGTCAAAGAGAATGAAGCCATGCTTCGAAATATTGAAGCCGAGCAGCAAGGACTGGGGAATGCCAGTAAAGATGCGCTAGAACAAACTCAGAACCGGCGTGCTGAGGCGGTCGTTCATGCAGAAACTTCTCGTCTTAGACTACAAGAGATGAGTATGCAAGCGGAGCGGTTGATGAAAGTATGGGAATGGCAAATGGAACGTGATCTCAGACACGAACAATTATTGCAGCTGGCGTCTTTCGAGAATGAAGTGAAAGTATTAGAGGATAGGTTGTCTAAGGCAAGCGTTGCGCAGCAGTTATTACCAATACTCACTCAGATGAAAGAGAATAAAGAAGCATATCTGAGCCGTGAGTCAAGTGCTATACGGTTACGGACGAAGCAACAAGAAGCGGAACAAGTTTCACTTTGTGCTATAGAAGTCGATGATGCTGCGAAATTAAAAGGATCGATAGAAGAACCTAAGTTGCTAACTAGACAAGATCAATTGGAACAAGCGGTGAAGCTGCAACAGGAACGTGATACACTGCGCAATGAGTGTCATAACTTAGATGTTATGAGAACGAATGCTTCACGATCGAGATCTGATCTACAGGAACAACTTCTGAAAGAAAAGGAACTCCTATCGAAAGGTCAAAAGAAACAAGCTGAATTGCAACTAAGCTTAAAATCATTAGAGACGCGATCACAAGATCGAGCGCTGATTCATCAAGCCATACAGCGTAAACATGTTATCCAATCGAGTGAAGAGCAACATCAAATGATCTCGAAAGAATATGAAATACAGGTTCATACGCTCGCTGAAATGAGTTCCAAGTTACGTAAATCCGAACAGGATGTATTGAAGAACAAGCATCAACATACGCATCTTATGGATCAAATAACTTCTCATATAGATATGCTCCATGAACAGTATAAGTGGATTAATCAGGAGATAAGCAGATTGTGCTCAGACGAGCGAGAAGTCACCACTCAGATCGTTGAACTTGAGACGCATGAACTATCCGTAAGATTGGTTACACAGCTACACGATGGACACCCTTGCCCTGTGTGTGGTTCTGAACAACATCCACATCCGGTCGTCATGATGAATGATGGTGAGGAACTAGTAAGATTGAAGGAACAAAAGGTGGTTCTTCAACAGATAGATACGAAGCTTCAAGACGATCGCTTAGAAATTCGCCAGCTCTTGTTAGAAACTCGAACAATGATGGAACAAGTAGGGGCACCGTTACCAGATGAATATGACTTGCTGACAATGGAAGTTCCGGAACTATCCAAGAGTAGTAATCAAGAAATCACGGTATTCTCTGAACAGCTGTGGGGCGATAAGGTCCGCCAGTTGAAAGAGACATTGCAAGAATGCAAGCGTAAGACTACAACTCTGAAGCAAGATATTATCTTGATGAAAGAGAATGATATTAAGCGTCAACAGCAACATATGAAATATATGGCTGACATAGATGCTCTAAAGAATATTCACGCGGAAACAACTAAGAAACTTGAACGCATAAGTGAAGATTTATCAAAGTTACTAGCGGATTGGCAGGAACAATATCCCGATCTCCCAATGTTAGAATTGGAAAAGAGATTTGAATGGATGCAGAAAAAGGATGCTGAAGTTGAAACCATCAAGGAGCGTATTGAAATCAGTATTCCTTTTATAGATCAAAAGGGAGAAATGGTACGGTCAATTGAACAGCAAATCAGTGAATTAGACAAGAGTTATATTCAATGGAATACGCAGTGGGAAGGTAAGCATGAACAACTGATGCAACAAGAAGAGAGACTCTTTACTTTAGTAGGAAAGAATTCGGCTGAAGGCTTACTCGAGGAATGTGTTCAGCAATTAGCTGTATTAAGACAAGCATCAGAACAATCCTCTCAAGCAAGACGCAATGCGGAAGAAAAGAAGCATGAAGCAATCAAAGATGCTGTTATAGCACAGCAAGCACTTGATTCGGCTGTCGAGCATTATAAAGCTGCATTAACACGTTGGGAGCAAATGTTAGCTCAATCTATTTTATCAAGTGCTGAAGAAGTGATGGGATGTTGTATTCATCCCGAAGAAGAGAAGAAATATACGGAGAAGATCACAGCACACCGTGACCAAGAAAGGGAAGTGAAGCTACAGCTTGCCCATGTCGTCGATAGGCTGTCAGGACAATCATTATCACTAGAAGATTGGGAGATATGTAAAACATCATTGGAAGAAAGTAGACAAGCCGACGAAGCTGCTCTTCAATTAAAAGCTAGAGCAGAACGTGATTTGGAAGATGTCATTACTCGACATTCTAGATGGATGGAATTAGAGAAAGAACGTACAGAAGGACAGATGAATGGAGATCAACTCTCCAAACTGCAGTCGTGTTTGCGAGGCAATGCGTTTGTGGAATATATTGCAGAAGAACAGTTGATGCAAGTGAGTCAGGCTGCTTCACAGCGACTTCTATTCCTCACCAGACAACGTTATGCGCTAGAAGTGGACTCAGCAGGGGGATTTGTTATTCGCGATGATGCGAACGGCGGGATACGCCGTCCTGTGTCGACATTATCCGGTGGAGAGACATTTCTAACATCACTCTCCTTAGCTCTTGCCTTGTCCGCCCAAATCCAACTGCGTGGTCAATATCCTTTACAATTCTTCTTCTTGGATGAGGGGTTTGGAACACTAGATCCAGAGCTCCTTGAAATGGTGATCACATCGTTAGAACGGCTTCATAACGATCATTTATCCGTGGGAATTATTAGTCATGTACCCGAACTTAGAGCGCGATTGCCGCGTAAACTGGTCGTTCTTCCAGCGGAGAATGCAGGGGCTGGTTCACGATTAGTAGTGGAAAATATGTAAAACAACAATAAATGTGATACTCGTCACAGTAACAGATACATCGTGTTGTTATAATACAGTTAATAACCGACATCTCTTAAGAAGTACCTCGGCGGACTTATGGAATGGAATAATTCCTTAACATAGGTCCGGACGTTAAGCAGCTTATACAAGCTGACTAGGTGCTTCTTCTTTTTTTTGTCTTTTTGTTAGAAATGATTAAATAATAATATAAGTATCCATTCGCCTAGACTTGAATATGATGACAGTAGATCATGGAATATTTAGGAGGAATAGAGCGGATGGAAAAAGTAGACCCTAAACAAACTTGTCATCAACACATGCATCGTTATGTGAGAGTAATGATTGTGGATGGAAGAACATTTGATGGATTTATTGAGCATGTAGACGATGAACAACTGTATTTAGCTGTACCTGTAGGTCATGAAATGAATCATGAATCGATGGAGAACATTTCGCCCTTGGCAGGTTATAGTAACGAGCCTAATGTACAACCCGCCAGTTATGGACCAGAGCATGGTTATGGCAACGGAAGTGCTCAGTCATGTGGCTGTGGAGGCCAATCTTGGGCTTCTGGCGGTTATCCGGGCTTGGATTCAAGAGCATTTATCCCCGGATATTACCCTGCACCAGCACCTGGACCTGGCTATGGGTATGGACCTGGATATGGGTACAATCCATATGGTAGACGAAGATTTAATCGTGTAGTTCTACCGTTAGCATTGCTTGGCACGCTGGCTTTATTACCTTATTTCTGATTATTCATATGATAACTACAGGGTACCTCAATGATCACAATTGTGATGATTAGGGTACCTTTTGTATTACATTGGGTTTTTGCGGATGGCGTTGCTCTTGAGTGATTGGCAAGAGATGTTAACGCATGGTATATTTAAAGTTGGACAAGGCATGATGATGTCTGGCTCTCCATATTAGAAAGGGGTGAATGTAGTGGATTGTTTATTTTGTAAAATAGTCGAGGGTAGCATTCCTTCGAACAAAGTATTTGAGAACGACAATATATTTGTGTTTCACGATATTACACCAGCAGCACCGACACATGTACTTATCATCCCTAAAAAACATATCCCGTCCATGAATGAAGTTCTTATGGAGGATCTTCCACTAATTGGTGAAATGCATCAAGTTGCACAACAAGTAGCAGAAGAACTAGGTATTTCTAATACGGGTTATAGACTTATAAATAACTGTGGTTCTGATGGGGAACAATCGGTACACCATCTACATTATCATTTGCTCGGTGGAGCGAGATTAGGGGCTTTAACGGGTATTTCTAAATCTCATCAGTAATGTCATTCCATGTCGTGATTGGAATTTTTTCATGAAATAAAGTTGGAAGGTTGACACCCTATTTCACTTTCACCTATAATAAATGTTGATGAACCGTGTTATTACTCTTGGACGGTCTGGTCGGAGGGAGGGAAAACTGGTGTCTGAAACGAAAGTTCGTAAGAATGAGACAATCGAGGCTGCACTTCGTCGCTTTAAACGTTCCATCGCTAAAGATGGCGTATTAGCTGAGGTGAAGAAACGTAAGCATTTTGAAAAACCAAGCGTGAAACGCAAGCTAAAGTCTGAGGCTGCTCGTAAGAGAAAGTTCTAGGAGGATTTAACATATATGAATCTTAGCGAGCGATTGAACGAAGACATGAAACAAGCAATGAGAAGTCGCGACAAATTCAAACTATCTACTATTAGAATGATTCGTTCGACAATCATGAATCTTGAAATAGATCTAAAAAGAACTTTGGATGATTCCGAAGTGCTTGATATCTTAGGTCGTGAAATCAAACAGCGCAAAGATGCCCTCCAAGAATTTGAAAAAGCAGGCCGCGACGATCTTGTCGCAAGTGCTAAGGCAGAAATCGAGATAGTCGGCCAGTATCTTCCCACACAGCTATCTGAAGAGGAAATTAAAGTTATTGTACAGCAGACCATCCATGAAACCGGTGCTTCTTCGAAAGCCGAGATGGGGAAGTTGATGAGTGCCCTAATGCCCAAGGTAAAGGGACTCGCTGACGGCAAACTCGTGAATCAAGTGGTTCAACAATTTCTGCAATAAACATACAAGAACATCCCTTTTATTTGGGGGTGTTTTTTTGTTGGAACCAGATGCACATATATACGTAATAACTAAGATAGTTGGTTACACTGAAATGAATAGAGATAATCATGAACTGAGGGGGGAGGATGGGCAATGAAGTTGATAAAGAAGATTGGTTTTTCTTTGGTTTTAACTTTATTACTTGTAGGACAACTGATTCCAGTGTTCGGAGAAGTTGTTCATGCAACAGCAGTAACTTCAAAAGATAGCAGTAACCATGGTAGTGTATACGTTATCCCTGTCGATCAGAATATCGAACGAGGATTACAAAAGTTCATGGAACGCGGATTTATGGAAGCCAAGAGCATGAATGCATCTCTGATTGTACTTGAGATCAATACACCGGGTGGACGCATTGACGCAGCAGAAGAGATAGGGACATTGATTCGCGATAGTGAAATTAAGACGGTAGCGTATATTCGTGGCAATGCTGCTTCAGCTGGAAGTTATATTGCGTTGAATGCAGATGCTATTATGATGGCTCCAGGAAGTATGATTGGTGCTGCTGCATTAGTGGATGGTACAGGCAAACATGTTGAAGATCCGAAGCTGGTGTCTTTTTGGAAGTCCAAAATGGGTAGTGCCGCTGAGATCAACGGTCGTAATCGCAAGATTGCGGAAGGTATGTCAGACGTAAATATGACTGTAGAAATGCCAGAAATCGATTATACAAAAAAGGCCGGAGAAATTATATCGCTTACCAGTGATCAGGCATTAAAAGTAGGTTATTCAGAGAATACAGCCAAAACAGTGGATGAAGTCATCACATTTATGGATTATTCAACAGATGATGTGTTCCGTGTTGAACATACAGCGTCTGAGAAATTAGCTGAATTTCTAACGAGTCGTATTGTCATGACATTACTATTGTTTATGGGAATCGCTGGTGTTGTCATTGAATTGATCGTTCCTGGCTTTGGTATTCCTGGTATTCTAGGAATCTTAGGCTTTACGCTCTATTTCTTTGGTAATTATGTAGCAGGTTTCGCCGGCTCGGAGACATGGATCCTCTTTATTGCGGGTATCTTGTTCCTAGTGCTTGAATTGTTTATTCCAAGCTTTGGTATACTAGGATTATTAGGTTCAATAAGTCTTATTGTTGGAGTAGTGCGCGCGGCATACAGTACTTCACACGTAGCGTTGTCGTTAGGTATTGCTATTGTGTGTGCGATCATCGCCATTATCGCGGTAGCTATGATCTTTAAGAAACGTGGAATATGGCACAGATTCATTCTCAGTGATACGTTGTCAAAAGAGAATGGATTTATACCTACAGCAAGTAAGGATACTTTGCTTGGGAAAGAAGGTATCAGCGTGACCACCCTTCGACCAAGTGGAACGATCCTTGTGGACGGTGAACGGGTTGATGTCGTAACCGAAGGACAATTTATCGCTGTAAATACAAAGATTCATATCGTAAAAGTAGAAGGATCTCGTATTGTTGTTGAATCTGTTGTAGAGTAGAAGGATAGTGTTTTATTTGGAAGCCATATCACAACAATATGTATTCGATGTGATAAATATTGATTTATGGAGGATAACAAATTTATGGACCCAACAATGATTTCTGTGCTTTTGATTGCTGTAGTTATTATTATCTTACTTAGTGTGTTTTTTAGCTTTTTCCCAATTATGCTATGGATTGCTGCACTATCTTCG
Organism: Paenibacillus sp. CMAA1364; assembly: GCF_054373195.1. NCBI lineage: Bacteria > Bacillati > Bacillota > Bacilli > Caryophanales > Paenibacillaceae > Paenibacillus > Paenibacillus sp. CMAA1364. The sequence continues at coordinate 232,695 of NZ_JBITNB010000002.1, forward strand.
GGTGTGCGCATAGGCATCATCACACTTGTTGCTATGAGACTTCGTCGTGTAACGCCGAGTAGAATTGTCAATCCGATGATTAAGGCTACGAAAGCCGGTCTAGGACTTGATATAAACCTACTTGAAAGCCATTATCTTGCAGGTGGTAATGTCGACCGTGTTATTAATGCACTAATTGCTGCACAACGTGCGAATATTCCTTTGGAATTCGAACGCGCAGCTGCTATTGATCTAGCGGGTCGTGATGTGCTCCAAGCGGTTCAGATGAGTGTTAATCCACGTGTTATTGAGACCCCTGTTGTTGCAGCGGTAGCTAGAAACGGGATTGAAGTGAAAGTTAAAGCTAAAGTTACCGTACGAGCAAATATTGATCGTCTGGTTGGTGGTGCGGGTGAAGAGACGATTATTGCTCGTGTTGGTGAAGGTATTGTAACTACCGTTGGTTCGAGTGATTCTCATAAGAATGTATTAGAAAATCCGGATATGATTTCACGGACCGTTCTTGCAAAAGGTCTGGATTCAGGGACGGCATTTGAAATCTTATCTATAGACATCGCGGATATAGATATTGGTAAGAACATTGGTGCTTACTTGCAAACAGAACAAGCAGAAGCAGATAAGCGAATTGCTCAAGCTAAGGCGGAAGAACGTCGTGCAATGGCAGTAGCGCAAGAACAAGAGATGAAAGCTCGCGTAATTGAGATGAGAGCGAAGGTTGTAGAAGCTGAATCAGACGTACCACTGGCCATGGCAGAGGCGTTCCGTGCTGGGCAGCTTGGTGTAATGGATTATATGAACTTTAAGAATGTCGAGGCAGATACTCAGATGAGAGGATCTATTGGTAAAATGGGGGATGGTGGAGATATCTCTGGTACTCCCAAAAAATAATAAGTAGGGAATGATGTACCTATGAATATCATTTGGATCTTAGTCATTGCATTTGGTGTCATTTCTTCGATTATGAATAAAGGGAATAGTAAAGCGAAGGGTACCCCAAGAAATATGCCTACATTTGGTGGTGAAGATGAACGTACGTCTCACCCCAGTGAGATGAGAGAATATGATAACGATACGAACAGGGAACAACTCGATCGATTCCCATATGAAGAGGAACAATCCTCCCATCAAGACTATAAATCAGAGACGAATACCTATGAAGTGTCTAGGGATATTCCTGATCATAGACATGTAGGAATGCAAGAAGATATTCAACGTATGAATGCTAACTTGGATCGGATTTCTGATGAAAAGCCGAATGAGTGGGATGCTTATGCTTCCGCTGACAAGGAAATGGTAGAATCTAATGCTCAAGGTTTAGCAAATCATGCGGTCAATGGATTGATATGGTCTGAAATATTAGGATCACCACGATCCAAAAAGGCATTCGTAAGACGAAGACTTTAGAATAACTGAATTCTAATCATTAGATAGGATGCCTATAACCGTGAATAACGGTTATAGGCATCCTTTTTTGTATGAAAACATACATATACATAACTAGCTTCACACCCTATCAACGCAAGCGAGCGGTTAGCGAGCGATTCTAGTCACTAAGGAACACTTATGTGTATTTCCATGGATAATTGCTTCGGATACGACTGATGGGCGTTCTAGCGTCTCCTTGGACATGCAGAGCGTTACATTGATGTTGTTATATCCGCTAAGAATGGATGGGATTATGCTCATAAAATAGATATTCTCCGCATATCGTTATTAGTAATAGGAAGGGGGAAGACCTTCGTATGACCCGAATCAGTAGCAAACTTCGGAATTGGACTTATAAGAAATTGGATTTACCCCAAGATATTGTCTTTAATTTACCAAGATTAACGATGATTGGTAATAAGGAACTTCTTATAGAGAATCATCTCAGCGTGATCCAATTCTCGCCCAATCAACTCATTCTATCCCTTCATGAAGGATACCTTGAGATAGAGGGTTCAGAACTCATGATTCGAACTATTTTATCCCAGGAAGTACATGTTGAAGGTGTCATTATGAATATAAAGTACATAGGAGCGGGGGCGAAGTATTGAAAATTCCAGCATTATCGTATTGGCGTGGGTACATTGAAGTCACAATAAGACAGGGTCACGTGGAATCATTCATAAATTCTTTGACTGACATCGGAATCCCCGTGTGGGATGTGAAGCCAACTTCATTTCAGACCGTTGAAATGAAGTTGTTAGTAGAGGACTTTTATGAAGTGTTGCCTATTTTGAAAAGGACAGGCTGTCGTATACATGTAAATCGAAGAATTGGATTTCCATTTCAAATGATCCGTTTGAAAAAACGACGTTTTTTTGCATTAGGGTTCATGTTCTTCTTTGCAATGTTACTGCTCTTCTCTTCTCTCGTGTGGGAAGTGAAAGTCATAGGTAATGTGAAGATCGCTAAGGAAGACGTCCTTATGATCGCGAAACAAGAGGGGATATATCCTCTACAATGGGTTTATCGTATGAAGCATCTGGACAAGCTATCGCAGCAATTGAATAGACAACTACCTGGAACCGCTTGGGTTGGTGTGAATAGACAAGGAACAACGATAACGATAGAAGTGGTCGAATCGAGCATACCTGATACCGGACCACTACTTAGCCCAAGACATTTAATAAGCACCAAAGACGCAATCATTACAAGTATTTATTCTGAGCAAGGTCGTCCAACTGTATCAAAGAATAGTCGTGTTAAAAAAGGACAGATCTTAATTTCTGGATTTCTTGGTGATGCTGAGAATTCCGAGTCTGTCGTTGCTAAAGGAGAAGTTAAGGGACTGGTATGGCATGAATACAAAATTGAAGTCCCTATAGTGAAAAGACATAAAATCTATACGGGAGAAATCAAAAATAGAAGTTATCTCGTTCTTGGTGATCGTGGCATCCAATTGTGGGGATATGGGAAGATCTTATTTGAGAATCATGATGTAGTAACCGAACACGATCCACTTACTTGGAGATCAACTAAACTACCCATAGGATGGATGACAGAGCATGTGATGGAAGTTGAAGTGAGAAACGAAGTAATAACTATAGAGGAAGCGAAGAAGCAAGGAATAGATGGTGCAATTCGTGATATTATGGCTAAGTATGGTAGTGGGACACAGATCATAAGTCGAAAAGTTTTGCATGAGAACAAAGAGAATGGTAAAGTTTATATGAAAGTACTCTTTGAAGTCGAGGAGTTTATCACGGAAGAGTTACCCATAGTATATAGCCAAGGAGAATGAGCATATTTGTCTGAGAAAACATATAACACAAAGATATCAGTTCAAAACGCAGCTGAAGGATTAGCTATTTTTGGTGCACAGGATACCTTTCTAAATATGATTGAAGCTCAAATTCCTGCCAAGATTGATTCGCGAGAATCTGAAATTACGATAAGTGGCGGAGAGCTTGAAGTTCAGAAGCTTCAACATTTATTTGATGTATTACTCCAATTGGTACGTAACGGTTATGTCTTAACAGGAAGAGACATTATGTATGCCATAGATCTAGCCAAAGACTTCAGAGCAGACCAACTTTTGGATTTGTTCAAAGGTGAAATAACGAAGACTTATCGTGGTAAACCTATTCGAGTAAAGACCATTGGGCAAAAGAAGTATGTATCGACCATTCAAAAACGTGATATCGTTTTCGGAATTGGTCCTGCAGGGACAGGTAAGACTTATTTGGCGGTAGTATTAGCGGTAGCGGCTCTTAAAGAAGGTTCTGTAAAACGTATTGTCTTGACACGCCCAGCTGTAGAGGCAGGTGAGAATTTGGGATTTCTTCCTGGCGATCTACAAGAGAAGGTAGATCCCTATTTACGACCTCTTTATGACGCATTATACGATGTAATGGGTCCAGACCAGACGGCAAAGGCATTGGAACGAGGATTGATCGAGATTGCCCCACTTGCTTATATGCGTGGACGTACACTTGAGGATGCTTTTATTATTCTAGATGAAGCACAGAACACCACACCTGCTCAAATGAAAATGTTCTTGACTAGGCTTGGATTCGGTTCCAAGATGGTCATTACAGGAGATATAACGCAGATCGATCTGCCTAGAGGTAAAAGTTCTGGATTAGTCGGAGCGGATGCGATTTTGGGATCCATCGAAGATATTGGATTTATTTATTTCTCAGAATCAGATGTTGTTCGTCATTCATTAGTTCAGAAAATTATAGTTGCCTATGATCTAGCGGCAGAAAACCAAGGATAGAGAGGATTGACTCTATGAATCCGAAGGGACATCCAACAGGCAAATCATTCTTATCATCATTCCGAGAGATTAGTTATAAGTATAGTGTGCTTGCACGCTATACTTTGTTTCTATTACTTGTCATGCTGATTTATGTGAGTCTTGCTCCGAAAGTACTTCCCGAACGTTATGATATTCGATTGGGATCTTACAGTGAGAAAGAAATTGCAGCGCCTGGACAAATTCCGAATAGTAAAGCGACGTTAAAAGCGCAAGAAAAAGCTGCTGAACAAGTACAGCCTATTTACAGTATCATTCCTATTCGTAATGAAACATTGATCGTCCAAATTCTTGATCGGATAGATAGACTGAATCAAGATGATCAGGTGTCTAATCAAGATAAGGTATCCATTTATAGACAAGAAATACCACAACGGTCTGAGGATTTCATCGAGAATTTCTTGAAGACTAGTAGAGGCGCGGGGACGTATTCGGATAAAATTCTTGACGAAATAGCTAAAGTCACCAGTCAACAAGTGTATCGCATTCCAGAAGAAACATTTATTAAGATATCAAGGCTGACGAGTGAAGACATTCAAGAGATGAAGCCTGTTGCTCGAGAAATAGTCTCTAGGCTAAGTAATGATCAGATCATAGATGCACAGAGTGCTAGAGCTAAAGTCGCTGAGTTAGTTAGTACAAGCCCTCTTCGCAATAAGATTCCTCGTGAAGTTGTGCAGGAACTCGCACGTATGACACTCACAGCGAACAAATTCTTTGATGAAGAAGCAACCAAAGAAGCTCAAGTGAAGGCTCGTGAGAATACGGAGACAGTCTTTATTAAGCAAGGGGATGTTCTAGTAAGCAAAGGACAACTCATTACGGAAGAACTCTATACTCTTTTGAATGATAATAAATTGCTCAAGAACGAAGTGAATTATTGGCCACAATTGGGGTTATTGATGTTGTCGTGCTTATTGACGCTCGGATTACATATGTTTATCCGTCAATCCAGTACGAATAAATATAAGTACAATAACTCGCAGTTGCTCATGCTAATCCTCATATTTATGATTACCATTGTGTCTATGAATCTTGTGAGTATTCTTCAGAACAGTGATTATCCTTATGTAGGCTATCTTGCCCCAGTTGCATTGGGAGCCATCTTAGTGACCTTATTGATGGATATGTCACTGGCATTCTTTTGTACGATGATATTCAGTATATTGTCTAGCATTATATTAAATGTCAATGCTACTCAAATTTTTGATTTTCACTTTGGTTTTTTTACAATGACGGTTTCATATGTTGCAATCTCCGTTATTCACAAAGCAAGCCAACGATCCACCCTTTTAAAGGGTGGTATCATGGTGAGTCTGATTGGGTCTATCACAGTATTCATTATGATCCTCATCGATGGTGCTAAGTGGAGTGACATGGAGACACTATATACGATTGGATTTGCATTTATTGGTGGATTGTTAACGTCTGTGTTTGTAATAGGGTTGATGCCATTCTTCGAAGTAACCTTTGGTATCTTATCAGCCTTGAAGTTAGTTGAACTTTCTAGTCCAACGCATCCATTGCTTCGTAAATTGCTTACTGAAACACCAGGAACGTATCACCATAGCGTTATGGTTGGCAATCTGTCAGAAGCTGCTGCGGAAGCAATTGGTGCAAATGGTCTGTTATGCAGAGTAGGCTCCTATTATCACGATATTGGTAAGACGAAGCGTCCGAGCTATTTCATCGAGAATCAGAATCATATGGAGAATCCACATGACTTGTTAGACCCGAGACTCAGTAAATCGATTATCATTGCTCATGCTAGAGATGGCGTTGAAATGCTTAAGGAATATAAGTTGCCAAAGTTAATTAGAGATATAGCTGAACAACATCATGGCACAACATTTCTACATTTTTTCTACCACAAGGCATTAAAGAAAGCAGAAGAGCAAGGTGTAGAACCTGATTTTACGGACCTTGACTTTAGATATCCAGGTCCCAAGGCGCAATCCAAGGAATCTGCCATTGTGGGAATAGCGGATAGCGTGGAGGCGGCAGTACGATCGTTACGCAATCCTACGGTAGAACAAGTAGAAACCATGATTGAGAAAATCATCAAAAATCGTTTGGATGATCATCAATTTAATGACTGCGATCTGACGATGAAAGAGCTTGATATCATTGGGAAGACTCTGAAGGAAAGTGTTATGGGGATATTCCATTCTCGTATTGAATATCCAGAAGAAATAAAGAAGGTAACGAAAAAGCTCGACGAAGAGGATAGAAAGGGTGTTTAGCATATGAGTCTACAACTGGCTTGGAACAATGAGCAGACGGAATACGAGATAGAGGATTCTTTCATTACATTGCTTGAACAAGCCTTGCAGAAGGCCGGAGAAGCTGAAGGTGTCATGGATGGGGAAGTGGCCTTAACTTTCGTGAATGATGAACAGATTCATGAATTGAATCGAGATTATCGTGGTATCGACCGACCGACGGATGTACTTTCTTTTGCAATGAACGATTCTCTTGATGATGAACTTGAAATTATCTATGGATCAGAAGAGGGTGACATGCTTGAAGGAATACCAGAGGTACTAGGTGATATTATTATTTCTGTTACTAGAGCGAAACTACAAAGTGAAGAATTTGGTCATTCATTAGATAGAGAAATCGGCTTTTTATTCGTTCATGGTTTCTTACATTTGCTTGGCTATGACCATCAAGATAAAGCTGCTGAGGATGAGATGATGGCCAAACAAGAAGCTGTGTTGGTTCAAGTCGGATTGACTCGTTAATGGCAAAAGGACCTCTACGATCTTCGTTTAGCTATGCTGTGGACGGTATTATATACGCATGGAGAACGCAAAGGAACATAAGGATACATGGGGTGGCAGCGGTGATTGTACTGTTGCTAGCCAGCCTATTCGCTCTATCACCCATGAGATGGTTGTTTCTGTTGCTAGCCATTACATTGGTCATCGCAGCAGAGCTGTTTAATACAGCGATAGAAGCTGTAGTAGATCTCGTGTCCATAGATCATCACCCTTTGGCTAAAGTCGCCAAAGATACGGCCGCAGGAGCTGTGTTCATCACTGCGGTTTTTGCGGTAGTTGTAGGAATAGTTGTATTTTATAGACCGATTATTGAATTGTTGTGAGTAGAGCAGGAGGTTGCCAAATGAATTCGGTGGAGTTACTGGCGGAAGCATTAAAAGCTAGAGAGAAAGCGTATATTCCCTATTCGCATTTTGGGGTAGGTGCGGCTCTCTTAGATTCTAAAGGGCAAGTCCATTATGGTTGCAACGTTGAGAATGCTGCTTATGGTCCTACCAATTGTGCTGAACGTACAGCCATGTTCCGGGCGATTGCAGATGGACATCAAGTAGGTAGCTTTAAAGCGTTAGCTGTTATAGGAGATACAGAAGATCCGATTGCTCCCTGTGGTGTATGTCGTCAAGTGATGGTAGAATTATGCGATCCACATATGAAAGTCATTCTTGGTAATTTGAAGGGTGATGTTCTTGAAACAACGGTTAGTGAGTTGCTCCCAGGCTATTTTGGTCCATCTGATCTGAAGAACAGCAAGGACTAGGACATAAATTAATGGTAGTGGTCGGTACACAAAGGTAACATATATTAGGAGGACAATAAATTAATGGCAAAGTTCAAATCAGGCTTCATAGGGATAGTCGGAAGACCCAATGTAGGGAAATCAACATTAATGAATCAAGTCATTGGGCAAAAAATTGCAATCATGTCAGACAAGCCACAGACAACACGTAATAAAATTCATGGTGTATACACAACAGAAACAATGCAGATTGTATTCTTGGATACACCGGGGATTCACAAACGCCAATCTAAGCTTGGTGATTTCATGAATCAGACGGCATTAAATACGTTGGGTGAAGTTGAAGCAGTCTGTTTTCTTGTAGATGCTTCTGAGGGAATGGGTGGTGGGGATCGATACATAGTCGAGCAACTGAAGAATGTATCGACGCCGATTATTCTTGTGTTAAACAAAATTGATCGCATCGAGCCTGAAGCGTTGTTACCACTTATTGAGGGATATCGTAAACTATATGATTTCGCTGAGATTATCCCTGTATCGGCTAAGAATGGGAATAATGTGAATACCTTGCTTGAACAATTAGAAAGATATCTACCAGAAGGACCTCAATATTATCCTTCGGATCAAATTACAGACCATCCAGAACAATTTGTCTGCTCTGAATTGATTCGAGAAAAGATACTACATTTAACAAGAGAAGAAATTCCGCATTCCATCGCAGTGGCGATTGAAGATATGCAAGTAAGAGATAATGGCGTAGTTCATATCTCGGCTGTTATTTATGTGGAGAGAAGTTCACAAAAAGGGATTATTATTGGCAAACAAGGTGTCTTGTTGAAAGAAATTGGTCAGCTAGCAAGACATGATATTCAGAATTTATTAGGTTCCAAAATATATCTAGAATTATGGGTTAAAGTTAAAAAAGATTGGCGCAATCAGGATCGTATTCTTCGTGACCTCGGTTTTCATCGCGGTAGCTAATACCTTTGTTTCGGGTTGGGAGGAATTGCAACACATATAAGAACGTACATCGTACATCCTAAATTTGAAGATGCAGATGCATTTCTCAAGGAAAGGATGAATACGTATGCGAGATTTTTCGTGGAAGTATTTTGCGATGACTGGAGATGTGGATGCTTATTTATTATTCAAAGAAGCAGGCAGTACTCCAAGTTCAGTATTGTTATCTCCCGACAATGTGGTAGAAGAGAAGGTTGATTATGAAGAGAATGAATGATCGATTGCTTCGAGAATGGTTGGGGGAAGAAGCTTGCTATACAGGGTGGAAGGAATCGTCATCCGCAGCATGGACTACGGCGAGGGTAACAAGATCATTACGCTTTGCACCGAGAACGCGGGTAAAATAGGAGTTCTTGTTCGCGGTGCTAAGAAATTGAAAAGTCGACATGCTGCATTGACACAGCTATTTACGCTAGGCGAATATGTTTTCTTTCGGAGTGGTACAGGCTTAGGGACATTAAATGCAGGCGAGATTATAACTTCACATTACCGTCTGCATGGCGAACTCTATAAAGCTGCATACGCATCATATGCTTGTGAACTGTTAGACCGTGTTGTTCATGATGAGGAGACGGGAAGCTTTTGGTTTCAGCAACTGAAGGCATGTCTTGCCGCCTTGGAAGACGGCAAAGATCTTGAAATTATTATCCATATTTATGAGATGAAGATATTACAAACTGCAGGTTATGCTCCCGAGTTAGATACATGTATCTCCTGTGGTCTGGTCAAAGATGATGATGAACATTGGATAAGTCCACAACTTGGAGGATTGCTATGTCGAGCTTGTCGACACCTTGATCGACAAGCTATGGAAATTTCTCCGCGTGGACTTAAGATGTTACGAATCTTTGCCCGACTTGATCTAAGACAACTAGGAAATATTGATGTGAAACAAGAAACAAAAGTGGAACTTAAGCTTATCATGAGAGCATTTATTGACATCCAGCTGGGTCTAAAGCTCAAATCAAGAAATTTCCTAGACCAAATGGACAAGTATGAAATTTGACGAATGGAACAATATCCATTAATATATTGTAATACTAAATGAGAAATAACATGCATTGATCGAGATTATCACGATGATGGATTCAAGAAGTAAAGCGAGCTGGGGATGGTGAGAGCCTAGCGTGGAAGAATCGTGGAATGGCAACTCAGGAGCATGAATGGAATAATAAAAGTGGATGGTATTGTGACTTTAAGTTGCAATACGATCAAGTAGGGTGGAACCGCGGGAATATTAGTTCTCGTCCCTATGTCTGTGCAGCAGGCGTAGGGATGGGGGCTATTTGCTGTGCTGATAAAAAAAGATCCTATCATGTACATAAGTAAAGGAGCGAGGGTAAATGAATTTTCAACAAATGATTCTTACACTGCAACAATTCTGGGCAGAGCACAATTGTATTATTGTACAACCATATGATACTGAGAAAGGTGCAGGGACCATGAATCCTATGACATACTTGCATTCTATTGGTCCAGAACCTTGGAATGTGGCTTATGTGGAACCTTCTCGTCGTCCAGCAGATGGACGTTATGGGGAGAACCCGAACCGACTCTATCAGCATCATCAATTCCAAGTGATTCTGAAGCCATCTCCTGATCGTATCCAAGAAATCTATTTAGAAAGTCTAGTCCGTCTTGGCATTGACCCTTTGAAGCATGACATTAGATTCGTAGAAGATAACTGGGAAGCACCAACCTTAGGCGCATGGGGTCTTGGTTGGGAAGTATGGCTGGATGGTATGGAAGTCACGCAATTCACATACTTTCAACAAGTTGGTGGGATTGATGCCAATCCAGTCGCAGTGGAGATTACGTATGGTTTGGAGCGCCTTGCATCCTATATTCAGGATAAAGAGAATGTATTTGATCTAGAATGGGTGAATGGTATTTCGTACGGGGATATTTTTCATCAAGCAGAATTTGAACATTCAAAATATACGTTCGAAGTATCTAATGTCCCTATGTTATTCACCTTATTTAATATGTATGAAGAAGAAGCCAATAAGGCGATGGAACAACATCTCGTATTCCCAGCCTATGATTATGTATTGAAATGTTCACACACCTTTAATTTGCTAGATGCCCGTGGTGCGATAAGTGTGACTGAACGTACAGGTTATATTATGCGTGTTAGGAATCTGGCTAGACAGATTGCAGCTACTTATCTAGAGGAACGCGAAAGACTAGGCTTCCCATTGTGTAAGAAAGGAGAGGTTGAACTTGGCTAAAGATCTATTATTTGAAATAGGGTTAGAGGAAGTGCCGGCTCGTTTCATACGGGCAGCTGTGGATCAGTTGAAAGACCGTTTGGTTCAGTGGCTAGACGAATCTAGAATCTCTCATGGAACAGTTCATGCCTATGCAACCCCGCGCCGTTTAGCTGTTCTTGTAGAAGGGGTGGCTGAGAAACAAGAAGATACAGAAGAGGAAGTAAAAGGCCCTTCTCGTAAAATAGCACAGGATGACAGTGGGCAATGGAGTAAAGCCTCACTAGGTTTTGCGCGAAGTCAGGGAGTTGATCCTGAGCAATTCAGGTTTCAAGAACTAAATGGTGTTGAATATATTTATGTTACGAAGAGTCATTTGGGAGTAGAGACATCAAGTATTCTATCGGAAGCTCTCTTAAATATAATCACTTCAATGACGTTCCCTAAAAATATGCGTTGGGGTCATTATGAGTTTAAATTCGTCAGACCTATTCGTTGGATTACCGCTTTGTTTGGAAATGATGTAATTGATTTAGAAATAACCGACGTTAAATCAGGTAATATAACAAGAGGTCATCGATTCTTAGGCGATGAGGCTGTTATAGAGAATCCATCTGTATACTTGGATGTCCTTCGTAGTCAGTCTGTCATTGCAGATATAGATGAGCGTAAAGAGATGATAACGAACCAAATTGATGCGCTCGCGCAAGAGAAGCAGTGGAAGATTGCGGTGAAAGAAGATCTGCTAGAAGAAGTATTGTTCCTAGTTGAAATACCAACTATTTTATACGGAACATTTGATCCTTCTTTCTTGGAAATTCCGCAAGATGTGCTAATCACTTCCATGAGGGAGCATCAACGTTACTTCCCTGTACTTAATGATGAGGAGCAATTATTACCTTTCTTTGTGACCGTTCGTAATGGAAATGATGTAGGCTTGGATATGATTGCGAAGGGGAACGAAAAGGTACTGCGTGCCCGATTGTCGGATGCGAAATTCTTCTACCTTGAAGACCAAAAACTTCATATTAAAGATGCATTGTTGAAGCTTGAGAACGTTGTGTTCCATGAAGAATTAGGCTCCATAGCGGATAAGGTGCGGAGAATTCGCCGTACTGCGGATAAGCTAGCATCTGTTATACAAGTATCTAATCAAGATGCAGACGCAGTAAGTCGTGCTTCAGAAATATGTAAATTCGATCTTGTGACACAAATGGTCTACGAATTCCCTGAATTACAAGGGGTAATGGGTGAAGATTATGCACGTAGAGCTGGAGAAAAGGAAGAAGTAGCCAAAGCTGTATTTGAGCATTATCAACCACGGTTTGCTGGAGACGACACACCTTCTTCGCTAGTTGGATCACTCGTTAGTATTGCAGATAAAATGGATACGATTGTGGGATGTTTCTCCGTAGGTATTATTCCGACAGGATCACAAGATCCATATGCTTTGCGCCGTCAAGCGCAAGGGATTGTTCAGATTATGCTTGATCAGAAATTACCGATAACATTGACCGAATTGTTGAATATCAGCTTAGAAGTTCACGAAAGTCTTCGTAAAATGAAACGTACTGCTGATGAGATACGTATACCTGTAACGGAGTTCTTTGGACTTCGAGTAAAAAAAATACTTTCAGAAAATATACGTTATGATGTGGTCGATGCAGTGATATCATCTGACTTTGTTGATATAGCTTCCGTCGTTTCTCGTGGTGATGCTCTTATGAACGCTGTGAAAAGCCAAGAAAACTTTAAAATAGTGGTTGATTCATTTAACCGTGTTAGTAATCTAAGTGGTAAAGCAGAACATCAAATCATTGATGAATCGCTTCTTCAAGAAGAAGCAGAGAAAGAACTCTATAAAGTATGGAATGCTATGGTTTACCAATATCAAAAGTCCTTGGATTATCGAGATGGAACTGAAGCGTTACAAATACTTGGTGGACTTCAAGAAGCAATTACTCAATTTTTTGATTCAGTTATGGTTATGGCAGAAGATGAGAATATTAGAAATAATCGCTTAGCACTTCTTGTCGCAATTGATCAAGATATTAAGAAATTTGCAGATTTCTCAAAACTTGTGTGGTAAGGTTCGTTAAAATGGGTAATTATATATGGAACGGTCTGTGTATATAGAACAGACCCGTTCTATATATTCACCTAACATGAACCACCATTATTTTACTAATGCCTAGTAAGAAGGATTTTGGCTAGGCGAGAGCGTATATACTTATAATAAGTATTAAATAAAAGGTAGAATAGGTGTTATTGTGACTATACAGATTAATTGTCGTATTGTCGTTGATGCAGATGCATGTCCTGTTAAACACGAAATTGCTGTAACAGCTCGAACTTTTACTATCCCCGTCATCATGGTCTCCTCATATGATCATCTCATTCGAGAGGAAGAGGGAGTTACTGCTGTGCAAGTGGATCGAAGTGATCAAAGTGCAGACATCTATATTGCTAACCATATTAAGCATGGGGATGTTGTAGTGACACAAGATTATGGATTAGCAGCATTGGCACTCGCCAAAGGCTGTTACGTACTCTCCAATCGAGGATTGCAATATGGAGATGACAATATTGATTTAATGTTGGACCGAAGACATCATCAAGCAAAGGCAAGAAGAATGGGCAAACATTCTAAGGGTCCGAAACCGATTACAGCAGATGATAAAATGTTATTCCAACACAATCTGACAAAACTTTTAGAGAAAATGCAGGAGAACGACGACTCGTAGCGAATAATATTTACTTGCTAAAAGAGATGAAGGTGGTAAAGATGAGTACCGGACATGGTAATATTCCGGAGAAGGTAATCGATGCTGTTCTAGAGCACAATGATATCGTCGATACGGTAGCAAAATACGTTCATCTCACGAAGCAAGGCAAGTATATGAAGGGTCTATGTCCATTCCATTCGGAAAAGACACCATCATTTACAGTGACGCCAGAGAAACAGATATTCTACTGTTATGGTTGTGGCAAAGGCGGAAATGCTATTAAATTCATGATGGAAATGGAGTCGATCTCTTTTCCAGAGGCTGTTAAATGGATGGCAGAAGAAAGTCATATTGAGATGCCTGAAGTCACAAGTTATGCAGTGAACTCAACAAACCCAGAAAGAGAAAGACTACTCCAAGCCTACGAATGGTCATCTAAATTCTATCATTATTTGTTAAAGAATACGGAACACGGTATACCTGCAATGGCTTATTTACGTTCTCGTGGATTCACAGATAAGTTGATTGATCAGTTTCAAATTGGCTATGCCCCAGACTCATGGAATACGTTAGTACAATTTCTAACGAAACGATCCTTCGATCTTGAGGAAATGGACAAGGGTGGACTACTGTCTGCTCGTAGTGATGGTTCCGGTTATATTGATCGATTCCGTGATCGCGTTATATTTCCTATCAACGACAGGAATGGCAAAGTGATTGCTTTTGCTGGGCGAGTACTCGGTGATGGGCAACCCAAATATTTGAATTCGCCTGAGAGTAAGTTATTCAATAAGAGCCGAATATTGTACAACTTACACCAAGCGAAAGGTTCTATCCGCAAGTTGCGCCAGATTGTTCTGTTCGAAGGTTACGGTGACGTGATTGCCGCATGGGAAGCTGGGGTTCAAAATGGTGTAGCAACGATGGGAACTTCTTTAACGGAAGGTCATATTTCTATGATGAAGACGATGGTAGATGAAATATTGATCTGCTTCGATGGTGATCGAGCAGGACAATCCTCTGCTATGAAGAACATACCAATGATTGAGAGTGCAGGAATAAAAGTTAAAATTGCTATCTTAAGCGATGGACTTGATCCAGATGATTTCATTCGTAAATATGGACCTGAGCGCTTTATGAGTCAAGTTGTAGAAGGGGCTGTTTCTACAACGAAATTTAAACTTATATATCTCAAAAAAAACCATATACTTCTAGAAGAAGATGGAAAGATCTCATATATGAAGGAAGTTCTGCCGATTATTGCACTTCTCGAATCCTCAACAGAACGGGAAGTATATCTAAGGGAATTGTCTTCAGAACACCAATTATCTTATGAAAGTCTTAAGCAGGATTGCAACCTTATTCGTCAGTCTATGCAAAAAAACATATCGGATGGGGATAATTTTGACTATGGGTGGAATAATGGTAGGCATAAAAAAGAGAAGGTACCTACACCAACTTTATTGCCAGCTTATCATACTGCAGAACGTAGACTCATAGCCTTAATGCTTCAGAATGTTGAAGTTGCACAATACGTTGGAGAACATCTTGGAGATGCATTCAATATTGAGGGTCATGCAGCTATTGCTGCTTATCTATATGCCTATTATGCACAGGGCAAACACCCAGATACAAGTCGATTTATATCATCGCTTCAAGATGATCGATTCGAGAAGATAGTTAGTTCTATCTCGATGATGGATATAGCCCAAGAATGGAATGTTGAGTTATTGAACGATTACATTCGGGAAATTCATAAAGTTCCACAGCAACAGATTATAGAACTGAAAAAAGAAGAAATGGTAAGTGCCGAAAGATCAGGAGATAGTATGCGTGCAGCACAAATTGCAATTGAAATTATTGCCCTAGAGAGACAGTAAATGATCGTTAAGGTTGGATTGTTTCTAGGGAGGAGGGAGTCGAGTTATGGCGAATGATCAACGTACTGAAATAGAGACAGAATTAACATTGGATCAAGTCAAAGACCAACTGGTTGAGCAAGGCAAGAAGAAATCGACGTTGAATATGAAAGACATTGTGGAGAAATTATCACCATTTGACCAAGACCCAGAACAAATGGAAGAGTTCTATGAGCATCTCAGTGACTTGGAGATTGAAGTGGTTAATGAGAATGAGGATGATGAAACGAATACCCTTCGACCTAATGATGACTCTGAAGAACAACAGGAGGGTGAGACGATCTTTGCAGACGACTTATCATTGCCTCCAGGGATCAAGATCAATGATCCTGTTCGTATGTATCTTAAGGAAATTGGACGTGTTCAATTACTATCAGCAGAAGATGAAGTTCAACTAGCTAAACGTATTGAAAAAGGTGATGAAGAAGCTAAAAGACGCCTTGCAGAAGCTAATCTACGCCTCGTAGTCAGCATTGCCAAGCGATATGTTGGACGTGGAATGTTATTTCTAGACCTTATTCAAGAAGGTAACATGGGACTGATCAAAGCTGTTGAGAAATTCGATCATGGAAAAGGATTTAAATTCAGCACATATGCAACATGGTGGATACGTCAAGCGATCACTCGTGCTATTGCAGACCAAGCTCGGACGATAAGAATACCCGTTCATATGGTCGAGACGATTAATAAGCTAATCCGTGTATCTCGTCAACTCCTTCAAGAATTAGGACGCGAACCTGCACCAGAAGAGATCGCTATAGAGATGGAGTTAAGTGTTGAGAAAGTTAGGGAAATCATGAAGATTGCCCAAGAACCCGTTTCACTTGAGACACCGATCGGCGAGGAAGATGATTCACACCTTGGGGATTTCATTGAAGATCAAGAGGCGTTAGCACCAGCAGACGCAGCAGCTTATGAACTTCTGAAAGAACAATTAGAAGATGTACTCGACACGTTAACTGAACGAGAAGAGAACGTATTACGTTTACGTTTTGGTCTGGATGATGGACGTACGAGAACACTTGAAGAGGTAGGTAAAGTCTTCGGTGTAACTCGCGAACGGATTCGTCAAATCGAAGCCAAAGCACTTCGTAAATTGCGCCATCCAAGCCGTAGTAAGAGATTGAAAGACTTTTTAGAATAAATGGTTTGGTGGACCTTCTGTGGCTTATTAGCTCAGAAAGGTCCTTTTTGTACTAAATGGTAGAACTACCTAAATCTGTTTTATTAGTTTTTATTTTAGCTCTTTTTGGATGCCAATGCAAATGACAATGTTAATGATTTCATCAAATAATATATATCTATATATGAAAATAAAGGATGCTGTATGGGGGCTGTTATGAAATTATCGAAACGATTGCAATATATTATGGAACAAATGCCGGAAGGTAGTACCTTTGCTGACATTGGGTCAGATCATGCCATGTTACCTGTTGCGGCTATAAAGAGTAACAAGGTATTACGAGCGGTTGCAGGTGAAGTGAATGCTGGACCTAGAGATGCGGCTTTGAGACAAGTTGCATCTGCGGGTCTGCAAGATCAAATCTCTGTTAGATTAGGTGATGGTCTTGATGTGATAGCGCCTGGTGAAGTAGAGGTTATCACGATTGCAGGCATGGGTGGTGCGTTGATCGCAAGCATATTGGAACAGGGTATAGATAAGCTTGAAGGTGTGACAATGCTGATATTACAACCTAATGTGGGAGAAGAGATTGTACGGCGATGGTTACTGGATCATCACTTCGTTCTGTTATCGGAGCACATTATGGAGGAAGATCGAAAAGTATATGAAATATTAACTGCCGTACCCGAGGAATCAGATGCTACGCTGTTAACCAATAGTGAGGTATACCAAGAATATGATATAGCTCATGTGGATGGTTCGGTAAAAGTGACAAAAGAGATACAAATACGCATGGGACCTTGGTTAATCAAAGAGAATAACATGATATTTAGAACGAAGTGGTTATCAGAGCTTGATAAACTAAACCGCGTAGTACGTTCTTTGGGCACGTCAACATTATCTTCATCCCAAGACAAAATCAAAAATTTCCAACAAGAAATGAATCAGATTAAGGAGGTTCTCGCGTGTTTGCCAAAGGACAAACTGTAATTCAATATATGGAGGAACTAGCTCCCAAACACGTAGCCATGCCTGATGACCGAATTGGACTGCAGTTGGGGACGCTACAAAAAGACATTCATCATGTTCTGATTGCACTTGATGTGAATGATGAAGTGATAGAAGAAGCCATTCGACTTGAGGTGGATCTTATCATTGCACATCATGCTATTATATTCAGACCACTCAAGCAATTGCAGACAGACACAGCGATGGGTAGATTGTATGAGAAATTAATCAAACATGATATTGCCGTGTACATCAGTCATACCAATCTGGATGTTGCAGAGGGTGGTATGAACGATTGGATGGCAGAAGCATTAGGTATTGAGAATGGCTCCCCTATAGAAGATTTACATACAGAGGAGTTATCTAAATTGGTTGTGTTTGTTCCTAAGACGCATCATCAGCAAGTGTTAGATGCAATTCTTGGAGCAGGTGCAGGGATGATTGGTCATTACAGTCATTGTAGTTTTAACATAGAGGGATACGGAACATTTATGCCTATGGAAGGAACGGAACCTTTTATAGGTAAACAAGGAAGAATGGAACGTGTGGATGAGATGCGTATTGAGACCATCGTGCCTCATGGTATTAGGAGCAAAGTGATCCAAGCTATGCTCAAATCCCATCCTTATGAAGAGGTAGCTTACGACCTGTATGCTATGAATTTAAAAGGAAGAACGCTCGGTCTTGGTCGTGTTGGTAAACTAAGCAGCCCTATGAAATTAGCAGACTTCGTTGAAGTAGTGAAACGTAATTTAGACGTTGAACATGTTAGAGTAGTTGGAGACTTGGATCGTCCCATTCGTAAAGCAGCTGTGCTTGGAGGATCCGGAAGTCGTTATGTCTCACCATCCATCTATTGCGGTGCAGATGTACTCGTCACTGGAGATATTGATTATCATACGGCACAAGATGCGCTAATGGCTGGTATCGCTATTATTGATCCAGGACATAACGCTGAGAAAATTATGAAATCTAAAGTCGCAGATTGGATGCGTGCTAAACTTCAAAAAGCTCGTGTCGATACAAAAGTACATGTATCTGAAGTGAATACGGAACCGTTTCAATTTATGTGATGTTGATTATTTCGTTAGTTACAAGTTAGTGAAGCTTGTAACTGCGATAAATTCGCTGTATACTATCATTTGTTGCTCTGAAAGTTTGACAGACAATCGCTGGTGATACGTAAGGTATCACGAGAGGAAAGTCCGGGCTCCATATGGCAGGGTGCTGGATAACGTCCAGTCAGCGCGAGTTGAAGGATAGTGCCACAGAAATGGACCGCCGATGGCTACGCAAGTAGCACAGGCAAGGATGGAACCGAGGTGTAAGAGACCCCGAGGAGCGCTGGTGACTTCGTTCCTGGTAAACCCCACTTGGAGCAAGACCTAATGGAACGCAGCTTTTCTGTAAAGAAGAGCAACCTTAGCCTGAGGCGCGTTTAGGTTGGTCGCTTGAGCCGTTCAGCAATGTTCGGCCTAGATAGATGATTGTCGTTTGAAGTGGGAGGGTAGTTCCCGAATATACCACAAAGAATACAGGACCCGGCTTACGGCAAACTTTCACAACTGCAACTTAACTGTATAACATTAAATGGTGTTGTTTCATCAATAATTATTGATGAAACAACACCATTTTTATGACGTTTTATAAGAAAACAAATCTACCTTAATAAGTTATTTGGACTGTGCACTATTGTGGATTATGGACTGCATTTTCTTTTGGACATGTTGAGGCCAGAATTGAAGAGCAGAAGCGCCATTCCCTGCGGCTTGTAGACTATTATATATATCAACTTGACCATAACCGAAATACTTATCTCGTCCAGCAGTTCCCAAGTCAATAGCACTACCACGCATTAAATCCATCACTTCTACATTGTTGAGATTAGGATTTCTAGATCGAATAAGACCTGCCAATGCAGCAACATGTGGGCTAGCCATAGAGGTTCCTGAGAGTGAAGCATACTGATTCTTTAAATAGGTACTGGCTATGCTTGCCCCCGGTGCCACAACATCTACATAATCCCCATAATTAGAGAAGGAAGCACGTTTCAATTCTGAGTCTGTCGCGGATACGGAGAATACCTCAGGATAAGCCGCAGGATATCCTGGTCGTTCTGTATTATCGTTACCTGTCGCCGCTATAATGACAACATCACGATCATAGGCATATTTGATAGCATCATGAAGAAAGTTAGATTTAGCATAGTTACCAAGACTCATATTGATAACCTTGGCCCCGTGATCCGCTGCCCATATAATTCCTTCTGCAACAGAATAGGTTGTCCCAGCACCAGAGCTATCGAGTACTTTAATGGGCATCACCTTATTATACCAACTTATACCAGCTACCCCTTCGTTGTTATTCACAACAGCACCAATGATTCCACATACATGTGTACCGTGACCTACATCATCTGTAGGCGGTTTGGAAGGATCAATCACGTTATAGCCTTGAATAAGATTGCCCTTCAGGTCTGGATGATTCAAATCTACGCCTGTATCGATTACGGCCACAATGACATCTTCGCTTCCTTTGGATAACTCCCATGCTTTATTAGTTTCTATCGCAGGTAAGTTCCATTGGTATTTGGAGAATAATAAATCATTAGGAATGATCGGAGGTGTTGGATTCGTTAGTTGAGAACGATCACCATTGGTCAGATATAAATAGTGTGGTTCGACATAGTTTGGATGGTATTTATTTGTGAAATATTCCTTTAATTCAGAATAATCCATTGTGTTGGCATGAAAGACATAAGCATAACCCATCTTACGCACCCACTTGGATTGAATATCTTTGGATATAGCCATTAATTGTTTATCTGTCATATCTTTTGTGAAATGAACCACAATTTCATGTTCATAATAATGGCTAGCATTTTCATTATCATGTCCGGTCTTTACTGTAATATCTCGAAGTGTGTTAGTATCCACAGATTCGATTCGATAATTACCTTCTTTGGGGTAAGGGATTAGTCTTAAATTACGCTTCTGATGATTGGTGACTGCATTTAGGATGTCTTGACTAATGAGTCCGATAACACCCGCATTTCCTTGTGTAGATGGTTCTGCAATGAAGAAATATTGTGTATCTTCGACTTGAAATGAAGGCGATTCATAAGGTTGATGGTTACGTAAGTGATGTTTGGCTATTGCATAATATTGTTTGTAGTGCTTGTTGTTTTTCATATCGATAGTCAAATTTTTCACTTGATAAGTGCGGGATTGCTGTGTTGTGAAATTGATCCAACCTATCCAAGGAATATGATCATGAGTCTGCTGTAATTGATGGATATACGTCTGCATGTCTTTCGTACCCAACGTAAGAAATTGATTTGCGAGATCGATCAAATGCTCTTTCGCATCCATTCGAGATAATGTGTTGGTTGATGAGATATCTTGATTCATCGTCTTCTGCTTCATGCGAGTTTCTTGATGTGGGTCTATAACATGAGTGAGTGAATCTACATTTGAGTTAGAACGGTTATAGGAACTGGTGTTGTAATGGGGAACGGCATTTTTATTAGGTAATAATACAAGCGTAGTGATAATCCCTGTTGTGATGATAACGGCTCCAACTATACGTGATCGTTGCGACATATCCACATCTCCTTCATCAACATTGTTTATATTATCCTTAGGAAAATCCTCTGCATTTATTCGTTAGATGGTGAGGATAATTATTGCATGTTTGCATCAAGTTACAACTTCGATAATGCATAGTCATATGTATGGTCGGAGACAATGTAGATGAGGTGATATACATGAATAATGATAATAAAACATTGGTAAAATGTAGTGTGAGTAACTGTCACTTTTGGGGAGAAGAAAACCTATGTCGTGCTGAGAAAATTATGATTGAAATTGATGCTCATTCAACGATGAACTTACATGAGGAATATGGAGAAGAACCATTTTCATTAAATCAGGATAAGGCTCGTACATCTTCATCGACCTGTTGTTTAACGTTTAGACCACAATAAGCATGCACTCTAATCTGAAATCGAGGGGGGTGTTGTTATGAAGAATGAAGATCTAGGTTCAGCAACTGAAGAATCATTGGGAAGTAATAAAGTGATTGATAAGAATGGGACGATCCACCCGAAGTTGAATAATCGTGCGGATTACCCACGTCTTGTAAGCAATCATAAAGAGGAATATGCTGCAGAAGTCGCATCTACACCCGTGCGGATGCGAGACATACCTAAGTCTAGAGACACCGATGTAGAGGATTTTGATCGTTCTACAGGAAATTTGGCAGGGTATGTCGGTCTTGCGCTTGGTTTAGTGTCCTTATTCATGTGGTCGATCGTTCTAGGTCCTATTTCCATTATGATGGGCTACTATGCCTATTTCCAAGGCAAAAAGGTCACAGGTACATGGGCAATGGGTTTAGGGGTCTTAGCAACGATAAGCTACCTTGTGCTGATTCCTCTGGGAAGATCATAACAGCCTTCAGTCGAGTAACATTTCAAAGTGAGCTTTCTAATGCCTCCTATTGAGGTAAGAAAGCTCTCTTTTTACATTTGTAACAATTCTTTAGGATAGAAGGTGGCATAAGACATGATCACATGATAAAATATAACAAGAAGATTATGACGGAAGTTGGGATAAGGGAATGCAAATGGATAGTGTGACCGCGAAACAACTTATAAATTCACAAAAAAATGCAACAATTAAGAATAAGGATGAACTCATTCAAGACATACTTAGTGCTCAGATGAGTGGATCTAACTTCGAAGGTTTACTGACTCAAGTAATGGCAACTTCTGAATTATCAGATCAACAAGAGATATCTCCGAATGCTGGTGTATCTTGGAGTGATGGTCTCTTATGGCAGCAGCTTGGCGTTGTGAGTACGGATAATACTAGAATATCTAATGACAATGAAATCAACGGAGATTCAGTACAGACAGATTATAACCAACTTATTCATGAGGCAAGTCAACGGTATGGAATATCTGAGACACTTATTAAAGCGGTTATTGATACAGAATCCTCTTTCAATCCTAATAGCGTATCATCAGCAGGAGCAAAAGGGTTGATGCAATTGATGGATGGGACAGCTGCAGGACTTGGCGTGAACAATTCATTTGATCCCAAAGAAAACATTGATGCCGGAACAAGGTATCTCTCCTACCAATTGAAGCGATTTGATGGACAAGAGAATCTTGCACTTGCTGCTTATAATGCGGGTCCGGGTAGAGTTTCCCGACTAGGAATATCTACAGATCAAGAACTCATGAATCGTTTGGATTCACTCCCTATGGAGACTAGAAATTATATTACTAAAGTTCAGAACGCTCGTTCGAAATACGAAGCATAAGAACAATTAAATATGAATCGCTAGAAGATCATACGAGGAGGTACTAGGGTCAAGGATCAACAATATCCTTTACACCCTCTCCGATAATTGATCTTTTTGCGTTGTTCTGTATAAAGGAGGATCTACAATGATTTATTGGGATCACGCGGCGAGCACGCCACCTTATGAGGATGTCATTCGTACATTAAGTCAAGTAATGAAGACACACTATGGTAACCCGTCATCCATACATCAAATGGGCGATGATGCCATCAAGCTGATCACAAGATCACGTGAAAGTTGTGCAAATTCATTAGATGTGGAACCAAGGGAAATCGTATTTACATCAGGTGCAACAGAAGGAAATAATATGGCGATTAAGGGTGTTGCCCTTCAATACGCTAATCGTGGTAAACATGTGATCACAACTAAAATCGAACATGCCTCTGTATACGAAAGCTTCCGCCAATTAGAGGAATGGGGATATGAAGTTACCTATCTTCCTGTAGATGCCCGTGGTTGTGTTGATCCTGCATCGATTACATCAACGATAAGAAAAGATACGATTCTTGTCAGTATTATGCATGTCAACAACGAAATGGGGGCTATACAACCGATTGAAGCGATTGGTCATGAAATTAAGAAATGTAATAAAAGAACAATATTTCATGTTGATGGTGTTCAAGCTTTTGGTAAGTTACCCATTCATCTAAAGCAATGGCAAGTCGATATGTATACGCTATCTGCTCATAAATTTCGTGGACCTAAAGGATGCGGTGTGTTATATATCCGTGAAGGCTTGAAGATAACACCTCTTTTAAGTGGCGGATCTCAAGAATACGGAATGCGTGCAGGAACAGAGAATACACCCCAACTCGTTGCTATGGCTAAGGCAATGCGAATGGCACAGGAACAGCAAGAATTTTTTAAGCGAAAGACAACTGTTCTTCGTGATCAGATTCATGCGTTTATACAGGATATAAACGGTTTGAAGTTACATACCCATGAGAACTCAGCACCCCATATTGTTCATTTCTCATACCCAGCGATGAGATCTGAAGTGCTATTGCATGCACTAGAAGAACAAGGCATGCTTGTATCGACGAAATCGGCCTGCTCCACGAAACGAATAGAAGCAAGTCGTGTATTGTTGTCTATGGGACTTAGTAGGGATGAAGCTACGAGTGGTATACGAATTAGTCTTGGGGACAGTCACACGATAGAAGAAGTACACATGTTACAACAAGCGCTTCATCATTGTGTGAAGCAGCTAGACCGAATGGTTAGAAAGGAAGAATAATGAATGGTTACTTATGATATGTTACTAATACGCTTTGGAGAATTTATGTTAAAGGGGAAAAATCGAAGAAGGTTTGAGAAATCTGTACTTCTTCATATTAAATCTGTTCTTATCCCTTATCCACGTGTGGAATTTAGGAGTGAGTTCGGAAGAATCTATATTATGCTTCATGGTGAAAATGCTACGGATGCGATACAAGCTTTGAGAAAGGTATTTGGTGTAGGTTCAATCAGTCCAGTTATCGTCTGTGAATCTAACTTAGATGACATTCTTCGGACAAGCCATCAATACTTGAGTGAAATGAACTTGACTCAGAATACTAGCTTCAAAGTAAGTGCAAGAAGAGTGTGGAAGGGTTTCCCTCATTCTACACATGAAATGAACAACCATGTAGGATCTTTGTTATTAAAAGAATTTCAAATGCTCGATGTATGTATGAATCAACCTAAACTTGATCTGCGAGTAGAGATTAGGGAGGTAGAGACTTATATATTCTATGAAGTTATTCCAGCAGTAGGTGGGTTTCCAAGAGGAAGTAATGGGAAAGCGATGACCTTATTATCTGGAGGAATTGATAGTCCAGTGGCTGCGTGGAGTGCGATGCGTAGAGGATTATCCATAGAATGTGTCCATTTCTTTAGTTATCCATTCACGAGTAAATTAGCTAAAGATAAAGTAGAGGATCTAGTCAGTGTATTGGCTGAATACTCGGGTGGGATTAAAGTTCACTTCGTTCCATTTACGGAAGTACAGACTGCATTTACGGGATTGGGACAGGATAATCTCATCATTACCTTCATGCGTAGAGCAATGTTGTCTATCACAACATCTTTAGCGGAGAGAGAAGGAGCTTTAGCGATTGTAACAGGTGACAGCCTTGGTCAAGTGGCTAGTCAGACGTTATCTAGCCTGAATACTATTGGACGTGCGACAGCACTACCGATTCTTAGACCACTAATCACGATGGACAAGAACGAGATTATTACCGTTGCTAAGGATATTGGAACGTATGATATTTCCATTCAACCGCATGAGGACTGTTGTACATTATTCGTATCTAAATCACCATCAACCAATCCCAATCTACGGATCGTTGAGAAAATTGAACGACGTATTACCAATCTTCCTGAACTCTTACAACAAGCTTTGGATCGTACTGAGACCGTGACAATAGCCCCTGCACAAAGTAAGAACACAAAGATGAATAATACAATTCAAGAAGACTGGTTCTAAACAAACACTATAAATATATATCCAATGATCAATGGATAAGCATATGCAACTCGTTTCATTCATACATGTATGAATGGAGGGGGTTGTACTATGGATATATTATGGTTATTGATGGAAATATTGGTAATTAATTTAGTGTTAAGTGGTGATAATGCAGTTGTCATCGCAATGGCTAGTAAAGATCTACCACCGGCTCAGCGTAAACGAACGGTCTGGTGGGGTGCTATGGGTGCTATAGTGCTTAGATGTCTTCTCACGTTTGTTGCAGTGGTGATGTTAAAGATACCTTATCTGCAGGCACTAGGTGGCTTTATGTTATTATGGATTGCCTTCCATTTAATAACGCAACAGAAGAAAGATCTTCGACTTGGAGAGATACCAACGATATCCAAGGCGATACGTACCATCCTTGCAGCAGATTTCATTATGAGCATCGATAATGTCATTGCTATTGCAGCAATTGCTAAAGGAGATCTAGCTGTAATCGTTATTGGGATTACACTTAGCATACCGATTGTGATCTATGGGAGTACGATTATAATTCATTGGCTTGAACGGTTTCCCGTTCTTATATACTTAGGTGCTGGAATACTCGCTTATACAGCGGGTGAAATGATGCTTCAAGATGCTAGATTTGGGAGTTTTATAGGGAACCTTTGGCCACAATGGCATTCTGTACTACCAATCCTACTAGCAATCGTAGTGATTTCATTCGGAAGAATGAGGAAGTTGACAATGCAGCGTGTATAACTTCTTATGGTTTGGATATAAATGCAGAGTAAAAGGAACATGAAGTTCGTGACCTTCACGTTCTTTTTTGCGTTAACAATATGGTTATTTATACGATTATCATATACAATATTGTTAATCATATGTTCATCTATATTTCGACAAGAATGGACATGCCAAGAGAAAAGAGGGTGTATAAATGTCATCTAACAAAGATATAAAACTAGGACTAGGGATTGTGATTGCAGGTATTGTTATTCTACTTGGTAAATTTGGAGTGTTCAGCTTTCTCGGTCGTTCGTTATGGCCAATTCTTATAATCGTTGTAGGCGTTATATTGCATTGGCTTTATTTCAATCTTAGAAGACCATCCTTACTTCTCATTCCTGGTGGTATATTCATCGTGTGGGGATTGCTATTCTTGATATGTAATATATGGGGATGGGGACTGATGGCATACTTATGGCCAGCTTTGCTTCTTGGACTTGCTGTCGGGTTATATGAATATTACTTAAATGAAAATTACAGTTCGAATATTCTTCTGTGGGTTTCGCTTAGTATAGGCCTCCTTTCATTCATCTTCTTCTTATTCAGTCTAATGAGAACAGGTGGAATCTATTGGTTAGCTATTCTGCTAATTGGTGCAGGAATTTGGCTAATTCTAGGAAGACAGGGTACAATTCGTAGAAATTGGTAAACATTCTTTATGTAAAAGCGAACTTTTTTCTACAATAGAACTTGATTTTTTCATAAAAATAACTATAATATATAAGATATGATGAAGCGTCGGCATTATCGCCGAGCGCTTTTTTTGTGAGACACGTTGTAAAGCAAGTAGAGACTTGAGAATGAAGGGATAGGTAAAATAACTATGCAATCAAGAGAAAAGATTCGTAATATTGCGATTATTGCCCACGTTGACCATGGTAAGACAACATTGGTTGACCAATTACTACAACAGTCAGGGATCTTCCGTGACAATGAAACACATCACGAACGCGCAATGGATTCCGGTGATTTGGAACGTGAACGCGGAATTACCATATTGGCGAAAAATACAGCAATTACGTATAATGACTTCACAATAAATATCATGGACACACCTGGTCACGCTGACTTTGGTGGAGAAGTTGAACGTATTATGAAGATGGTTGATGGTGTTCTATTGGTTGTTGATGCATATGAAGGATGTATGCCACAGACCAAATTTGTTCTGCGTAAAGCATTAGATTCTGACTTGACACCAATTGTTGTTGTTAACAAAATCGATAGACCAGCAGCTCGTCCAACTGAAGTTATTGATGAAGTATTAGATTTGTTTATCGAACTTGGAGCATCTGATGAGCAATTGAATTTCCCGGTAGTATATGCTTCTGCATTGAACGGTACGTCAAGTCTAGTTGCTGAGAAACAAGACGAAACGATGCATGCTCTGTATGAAACAATTCTTGATCATATTCCAGCACCTACTGAAAAAATAGATGAGCCATTGCAGTTCCTAGTAACATTGATGGACTATAACGAATATTTGGGACGTATTGCGATTGGTCGTATTAACCGTGGTATTATCCGCCAAGGACAATCCGTTACAGTTATTATGCGTGATGGTAAGAGCAAGACAGCACGTATTGAGAAATTGTTCGGCTTCCAAGGGTTGAAGCGTATTGAGGTTGAAGAAGCAGGAGCGGGTGATATCGTTGCTATCGCTGGTATTAAAGATATTAATATCGGAGAAACCATCGCAGACCCTAATAATCCAGAAGCTTTGCCAGTACTCAAAATAGATGAGCCTACACTACAAATGACTTTTGTAGTTAATAATAGTCCATTCGCAGGACGTGAAGGTAAATGGGTTACTTCCCGTAAATTACGTGAGCGTCTTTATAAAGAATTAGAAACAGATGTAAGTCTAAGAGTAGACGACACGGAAACCCCAGAAGCATTTATTGTTTCGGGTAGAGGTGAACTACACTTAACGATTCTGATTGAGAACATGCGCCGTGAAGGATTTGAACTACAAGTATCCAAACCATCCGTTATCATAAAAGAAGTCGATGGCGTAAAAAGCGAGCCGATCGAACGTCTTATGATTGATGTTCCTGATGAGAATATGGGATCTGTCATGGAAAGCCTTGGTCAACGTAAAGCTGAGATGACGAATATGGTGAATACTGGTTCTGGTAACGTTCGTTTGGAATTCCTAATTCCAGCACGTGGTCTTATCGGTTACCGTACACAATTCCTTACATTGACTCGTGGTTACGGTGTGATGAACCATGCTTTTGATAGCTATGGTCCTGTCGTTTCTGGTCAAGTTGGTGGTCGTCAGAAGGGTGTATTGATTTCTAGTGAGAATGGAAATTCTACATTGTATGCGATGATGGGTATTGAAGATCGTGGTACCTTATTCGTAGAACCAGGTACTGAAATTTATGAAGGTATGATTGTTGGTGAGCATACGCGTGACAATGATATCGTTGTAAATGTAAGTAAAGAGAAACAAGTCAATAATATTCGTTCTGCGAACAAAGAAGAAACGGTTAAAATGAAATCTCCAATTATCTTCTCTATGGAGCAAGCGTTGGAATATTTGAATGATGACGAGTTGTGTGAAATCACACCTAAATCCATTCGTATGCGTAAGAAAATATTGAATAAAAGTGAACGTGAACGTGCAGAGAAGCATCGTAAGATGGAGAATGCACAGTAATTGGCAATGAAAATCCCCATTATGAAAGGAGTGGAACCTATATGCAGGCATGGTTTGCAGCGCATCCTCTTGTTTCTTATATTATTATCTTCTTACTGATCACTTATGTTTATAATCAAGTATTTCGAGTGCATCAGAAGTTGCCGTTACTCAAGGAGATCATTTTATACATGTTGATGGCATTAGGTTCAGGAATGCTACTTATTTTTCAACATGATAAGTTGCCGATTATTCAATGCTTATTGGTTGCGGTATTTCTAATGCTTCTTGTCCGTTTTCGTTATTTCATTGAAGGCAGACAGAAGAAAAAGGATAATTCATCATCCAAAAATGTATGAATACTTCTCATATGGGGTCAAACTTGAATTCAATTTAATGAAATAGGTGTGTAACATGAGTCCTAGCAATGTGCAATTACCTCCGAGGAAACCTACTGGGGGCAATAAACAATTGAAAGTATCACATAAGAAAAAAAAGAAGAAAAAGAGCGCATTTAAATCTTTTTTAAAATTTTTACTTGTTGTTATGATATTAACTATATTAGCATTTGCGGGTTATGTCGGTTGGGTAGCTATGAAAGTGGATGATACCATTCTGGAGACCGGAAATGATAACCCAGTAGCACCAGAGGCATCAGCCAAAGTAAAGCCGATTACAATGATACTTCTAGGAACAGATTATCGTCCTAATACAGGAACCCATCTAACGGATGTGATGATGATTGCTGCCTTTAATCCGGATACGAAATCAGCTACGGTGGTCTCCCTTCCCCGGGATACACGTTTTGAACTTGACGGATATAGAGTTAGGAAGATAAATGCTTATTATCCTACCTTTTTAGAAGCTGAGAAGAAGTCAGGAATAACGGCTATGGATGAAATGAAGACCATGTTGTCGAAGTATATGGATATTCCTGTTGATTATGGAACAATTATTAACTTTCAAGGGTTCAGTGATGTTGTTGATGCTCTTGGAGGTGTGAATGTGAATATCAGCATGGATATGTGCTATAAGGATAACGCAGATGGTACTAACATTAATCTGACTAAGGGACCTGCCAAGTTGAAGGGTGAAGACGCATTAGGCTATGTTCGCTATCGTAAGTCTAGTTCCGGCTGTAAACCAAGAACGAAGGAATCCGATGATTTCAGTCGTAATATGCGTCAGAATGAAGTGTTACATTCATTAATTGATCAGATGCAAACATTCAGCGGTGTTGCGAAGTTGGGTAAAGTAATTGATGCCGTAGATGACAACATGGAGATTGATATGGAACAAGCGCAGCTTAAGAACGTCATTGCTACGTATTGGAACATATCAAAAGACAATGTCAAGTTTGTTCCTGTGACTGGGAATTGGAAAAGTCCTTATGTGTATATTAATGATGAAGAATTAAATCAAGCGAAGCAAGCACTGCAAGATGAGATTGCTGGTAAATCGGTACACTCCAAAGCAGCGACAGATATAGAAGCGAGTCAATCCAATCCTTGAACTTGGATGTGAATTTCGAGATGTGATATAATACAATAGAACAATATCGATTGTAGCGTATACGGGGAGGTGGATCTATGTCTGAATCCGTCACACAAATGACAGATGCCTTGTTTTCTCAATTGAAGTCGGAGACATTTGTCCTGTTAAACACGATAGATGCTGAAACTGGTGGTCCAACTTCCAGTGCGATTTCTTGGATTTATGCCTTAAACGCTTCAACATTACGTATAGCTATTGATCATCGTTCTCGTCTCGTGGAGAATATCAGAAATAATCCTATGGTTACCATTACAGTATTCGGAGATAGTAAGGTGCATGCTATTAACGGTAGAGCGTCTGTTGCCCTAGACCCATTACCTGAACTTCCCTTCAAGCTATGTTGTTTCGACATTAGTATTGAAGCAGTACGTAATGCGTTGTTCTACGGTGCACAGCTATCCTCAGCCCCTCAATACATTAAAACATATGATCAACGTGCATCAGAGAAATTAGATGTACAAGTATTCTCTGCCATGCAAAAAGCCTAGTGAGCAATCACTAGGCTTTTTTTGATGTTATCGAGCATAAACTTGATCAAGGTGAAGTTTTCTTGTCTGGTGTTCCCGCAGGAGCAATGTTCTGAGTAGGTTGGATATCCTTAGGAAGTTGCGGAATGATTCGTCCAATAATGTCTGCTAATTCTGATGTGAATCCAGATACAGGACGCCCTTCTCGAATATGTTTACCAATTTCTGCAATACGGTGAGAAATATCCATATCCGCAGTTACTAAGGATTGCATACCTCGGGGATCTTTCCTAAGAGCTTCAGCGACAGAATATTTAATCGTGCCTACGCGTGATCGGGTTAAGTCACCGTCTACATCAATGCCGACGATGGCGGTATTCCCCATAATGACACAGTGCGCCTTTTTAACGCCAGATACCCTTTCTGCAAGAGCTTCTAAGTGATTCTTATCAGAAAGATCTTTCGTTTTCTCTGTGCTCTCCATTGATTTAGTTGTCAAAGATAACTTATTCATCTTTTGATTCTGTGAAGAGGGTGATGCATTCCTCGATTGATGGCTACAACTAGACAATAGGGTTAGAACTAGGAGTAAGCATAAGCATAATCTCCATAATCTCATATGTGTTCCGTCCTTTCACAACAAAGTTTATTGCTGTTATTTTAGAAGTGTAGATTTATCATGTCCGAGACGAGAAAATTTATGTATCTACTTTGAGCATACTGTGGAGGGATGTAGATGAAAAAGATTTATGTGTTGGATACCAATGTACTGTTGCATGATCCCAATTCCATATATAGCTTTGAAGAACATTATGTCATTATTCCTGCTATTGTACTTGAAGAGATCGACTCAAAAAAAAGAAACCCTGATGAAATTGGACGAAATGCTCGCACTGTATCCAGGTTATTGGATGGTCTTAGACAGCTAGGACATCTGCATAGTGGGGTAATGCTACAACATGGTGGAATTCTAAAAGTAGAACTAAATCATCGTAGTTACTTGAAAATGCAAGATTTGTTTGGCGAAATAAATAATGATAATCGAATCCTTGCAGTGGCATTGAATTACCAAGCGGAAGAAGAAGAGAAAGAAGACCCTGCCTCCGTAATTATTGTAAGCAAGGATGTGCTCGTACGTGTTAAAGCTGATGTTCTTGGACTAAATACAGAAGACTATCTTACAGGCCGTACAGCGAGCCCTAGTGAGCTATACACGGGATACAGCACAGTTCAAGTTCACCCATCCATCATTGATGAATTCTACACGAATCGATTCTTACTCACGCAGACGCTTGAACTAACTTATCCCTTATATAGTCATGAGTTTATTATTCTAAAAGATGAGATGGGTAGTACAAAATCTGCACTTCTAAAGGTTAATCATGAATGTACTCGTCTTGAACCACTTTTCCTTAGCCATGAACCGATATGGGGACTTAGCGCACGCAATGCTCAGCAACGCATGGCCTTAGAATTATTGTTGAATGATGAGATTCCACTAGTTACGATTACAGGAAAGGCTGGCACAGGTAAGACGCTAATCGCCCTAGCAGCTGGATTGTCCAAGGTAGAAGATGAGCATAAATATAAAAAGTTGTTAATCGCTCGCCCTGTTGTGCCCATGGGTAAGGATATTGGTTACCTTCCAGGTGAAAAGGAAGATAAGTTACGACCTTGGATGCAACCGATTTATGACAACTTAGAGTTCTTATTTGAGACGAAACGTTCAGGGGACATAGATAAGATTCTGATGGGGCTTGGAAGCATCCAAGTGGAGGCGCTCACATACATTAGAGGTCGATCTATTCCAGGACAGTATATCATCATTGATGAAGCCCAGAATTTATCTAGACATGAGGTGAAGACTATCGTTTCTCGAGCAGGTGAAGGAAGCAAAGTGATATTGATGGGAGACCCAGAGCAAATAGATCATCCTTATATAGATGCCTCAAGTAATGGGTTAAGCTATATTGTAGAACGCTTCAAAGAAGAGCAACTAAGCGGACATATCACTTTGGAAAAAGGAGAGAGATCGCAATTAGCTCAATTAGCAGCCGATTTATTATAATGATCATTTCCCAAGCAATATTTTAAGTTGTGAACTAAACAAGAATGAACTGTTAACTCCCCAAATCGAGGGATTTAGCAGTTCATTCTGCTTGGGAGAAATTTTTACAAATAATGGTGGGACAAACCAGGTGTTTGTTTGCTAAAATGGTCTCATATGTTTGAGGGGGGAGATATAGGCAAATGAAGCGTAAAAATCATTTGATCTTATTTGCGATTTTGCTATTGTCTTTAACGAGTTTATCTCCAAGTCTTGATTTCACTCAGAAAGACTTGCGAAGAACAAATAATACTTCTTTGAATCCTATGGATTTGGACTCACCGAATTTAGATGATGACCGTTCACCAATGCATATTTCTGTTCAAATGAGCCAGAGTGATTTCAAAAGTCTAGAAGGAATGAATCAAAGGTTTAATCAAGAAACAGGAATAAAGACTGTTCTGACTAATTATACAGAAGAGATAGGTTCTGAAGAAATCTCGCGATTGTTAGCTATAGGAGAGGGCCCAGATATCCTTTTAATGAAGAGTGAATGGGTAAAAGGATTTGCTACCAAAGGATACCTACTACCCGTGGAATCTTATCTCAAGAGTACCTCAGGAAGTGATACCTTAAGACTATTGCTGCCAACGGTGGAATGGAACGGTTATCATTGGGCGACACCTTACGATATGAATCCCTATGTGTTAATATGGCAACAGGATATTTTAGCTACAATGGGTATGGATGAGGTGCCTACTACGAATAAAGAATGGATGGATTTTTTAAGTAAACAAGGAAGTAGAGAAGAGCAAATATTGCTTGGATTAGATGCAAATGATCCCCATGCACTAGCTACATTTATGGCAGGTTTCGGTTCTGATCTATTGCATCCAGATGAAGAGACATTACAGTGGTTGGAACAAACACTTCCATATATATATGTTAAGAACAAAGAAACACAAGATGATGGGAAGTTAATTGAAGAACATGGCATGCCTCTATACCTTGTTCCTTATTCTGATATGGCGGAACCCAAGTATGATGGATTAAAGGTGAAGATTCCAGAAGATTTCTATAACCAAGCTCCTGTATTTCTACGAAGTACTTCTATCGCAGTGACATCACAGACCATATTATCTGACCAAGCGGCAGAGTGGATTGATTATATGATATCTACGTACAACCAACAGCAATGGTTAGAGACAACGAAGCGCTTACCAGCATTGAGAACGATCTATGAGAAGGAACCAAGTCATATTCAATACATTCCTTATGGACTCCAATGGTTACAGGAACCTAAGAGATTTAAAGAGGAACTAGATCTTAAGGTCAGCCCGTCTTGGGAAGCGTTAACAATAGCAGTGAAACAATTGCTAACAGGTCAGATAGACATGGATGAATTCAAAAAATTATATCGTTAATTTTAATGTGATAACTAAATGATTCTTAGATGTGGTAACGGATGTTGCTTTCACAAAAGACATAAGTTTTTGGGGGTAGAATCCAAGGTCAAATTCTTCCTCCAATGCACGGCAGGTTGTATCGGGTAATTGCAGATTATTGAACAAGAGCTTGTTGACTTGAAATACAATGCCATTTTTGGGTTCATTGATCAAGCTATAACTTCCTTCAATGGAAAGTGACAGATTGCCACTTTGACCTGAAGCTATAATAGAGTCCTCATTGAATTGGAAGGCAAAGTCATTGAATAATTTATTTTTAGAGCGCAAAAATGTGTTTAACTGATCTTCTGTGATGTCGATTGTATATGTTGAGCCGTTGACTCGCATCATACCTTTTGTATTCTGTATAAACGTAGGTAAATCATTCATTGCTGAGGCAAGTGCTTTGAAATATCGTTTGACCTCATATAATCCAACATTCTCCCAATATATATTAAATTCATTCATCATTTGTCGCATTGCCTCGGGATTATCGCTTAGATTAAGAGTACCATTTATCGATTGTTGAAAAGCTAGTATGCGCTCACGTTGTGTTAGAAGATTGTTTTTGATTCCAGCAAGTTCCTCTGAATTGATCTTGATTCGATGTTGGGTGGATTGGAGATCATTGTAGTTCGTCTTATATGTACTTAGAATTTCTTTGTCATGACTAATAATAAGATCATAATAATTATAGATTCGAAGCAAATCACTAATATTATGGATCGAAAGAAAGGCCGAGTGTAAGAAGTCTCTTTCACCCATATAGTATGAGCGGACTATTTTACCTGCACGGTCTTCTTTATCGAGGATTTGATGTTGCATCTGAATGAGTTCTGTCTCCAATCTAGCTTGTTCCTGTTCCATCGCCTTCATTCGTGTATGTATACGTTCAATTTCATGATCAATCTCTATGATGGACAAGCTTTGCTCGAGTAATTGTTGTGTTTGTTTATCAAATGGAATGGACGGGTCAGCATGTGAGATCCCACTAGAATAATGGATGGAGCTAAGTAATAAGAATAAGAGTATACATCCAATGATATATTGGCATTTTTTAATGAGCACAAGGTTGTCCTCCTTTCGATGTCATGTATTAACTATATGTAGGGGGAAATGGTTTTAGTTATTATACCTTTTATAGCTAACTATAAAAACGACTTTTCTATCCTAAATATAGGACGGAAAAGTCGTTTTCTGGTCATGCGATTGGTTGCTGAAAGTTAGACCGGCATATCCATCATAAATACAGTCCAGTAACTAAAACCTGTAAATGTGACTATCATGTAAGCCCAAAATAGGAGAATATAGGTTCTCTCTGTGAAATTCATGTAACCTAAAATAACGAAGAAGGCAGTTTGTAGAAAGAACAATAACGCCATCTCCACCATACCTCCAGCATAGGCCATTAGCCCAATGGCAAGAGTGAAAAAGCCAAGCGTTCGAAACATGCGTCCCACATTCATATCCCCTTTCTATATGTACGGTCAAAGTTATCTATGCTCTATTATAGCGGTTACAGAATTAAGTGTAAATGATGAAATTAATAAAATCTCTATTTTTGTGATGTATGTTATAGATTTAATAATTCGGGTCATTTAGGGATAAACTTCAATTGCGTGTATGAGTAATCATAAAAGTGGTAATACAAAATAGTATCAAATAGATTCTATGAACTCTAAGAGAGGCATAGATATGAATTAAGCAGCTTTAATACCAGAATCATTATCGAAACGATTGGTTATGAAGATGGTTATTTTAGGACGTTGTTAGGAGGGTTTGATTGCATGACAGCCGTAAGACAAGATGCATGGAGTGTAGATGACGATTTAATATTGGCAGAAGTAACTTTGCGATATATTCGTGATGGTGGTACACAGTTATCGGCGTTTGAAGAAGTTGGGGAACGCATCAGTAGAACTTCAGCTGCATGCGGGTTTCGATGGAATAGTTTTGTTCGTAAAAAGTATGAAGAAGCGATTAGTATCGCTAAGGCTCAGCGTCAGAAGCGTAGCTATTATAAGAAACAACCTGCAGCAATGAGTTTTCAGGTTGCTAGCTTAGCTAAAGTGGAAGACGATAGTAATTATTATAAAATGGATGGATTGAGTGAAGAAACATTGTCTATGGAAGCGGTTATTCGGTTTTTGAGACAATGGAAAGGTACGGTTCAGGAGAATAGTAGACAGTTGAAGATGCTTGAGAAGGAGCTCCGCGAAAAAGATGATGAGCTAGAACAACTGAGGCATGTAAATGAAAGACTATCTAAACAGGTGAACGAGGTTCAAACGGATTATCGAGTCGTAAATGACGACTATAAGGCATTAATTCAAATTATGGATCGTGCTCGACGGTTAGCCTTTCTAAATGAGGATGATGATGAGAGTAGATCCAGATTTAAAATGGATGCTAATGGGAATCTAGAACGACTTGAATAGTTAGATAAGATTCTATAAAAAGCCTGAACAGCGTATTCTATAAACTCTGTTCAGGCTTTTTATGCAATAATGATTGGATATAAGTATAATGTTATTACAAAGATAGATGATTCGGATGGGAGATAGTGAGTTGATAATTGACATTATCGGTGGTGGGTCACTAGGACTACTATTTGCAGGTAAATTAGTATCTAATGGTATTCGAGTACGTTTATGGTGTAGAAGTGTTGAACAATCACGTCTGCTAACAACGGAAGGACTTTATGTGGAAATGACGAGTTCGAGCTCGGCAAATGACATAAGGGGTTTGAAGATAGATGCTGATGTAATGGATCATTTCTTAGATACATGGGCTAAGCATCCGGGGGATTGGATATTCTTGATGACGAAACAAAAGGATGTCGAAGAGATCGTATCTAGCTATTTAAGAAGAATGGATGAGTTATCGTTACACAAAGTAAAAGGAATTGTTTGTTTTCAAAATGGCGTAGGCCATTTAGCGGTATTAGCTTCTGTAAACCCAAGTTGGTCAATTTACGCTGCGATCACAACAGAGGCGGCAAATACACAGGCCTATAATAAAGTTAACCATGCAGGACAGGGAGTTACTTTAATGGGTCAATCTATACATAATAAGAATGGTCAAGAAGTTTTTTTGCCAAAAGATGAGAACGAGCTCGTGAATATTCTTAATAAAGCAGGATTTAAATGGGATCTGTCGAATGAAATCGATAAGTTTATCTATCGAAAATTATTGATTAATGCGGTTATTAATCCTTTGACAGCGCTATGGGGAATTACAAATGGTGAGTTGTTAGCAATGGACAGTAGAATGGATATGATGAGGAAACTTTTTGACGAAGGAACGGCTGTGTATGATGCTTGTGGCATTGCATGGGATACTGATCTATGGAATCAGATATTACATGTATGTGAGATGACTTCAAGGAATACATCTTCCATGCTAAATGATATAACGAGAAGTCGACCTACTGAAATACACTGGATTAACGGTAGCATCGTTACGTTAGCTGAAGCACATGGGATAGAAGCTATCTATCATAAGAAGATGGTTGAATGGATTGAGGAAATTCATAGGGTGGAGGAGTGAAAGCATGGAATTATTACGTAATTCTTTAATCGTATTTTGTATTCTTCCTTTTTTTCCGTTCTTATTCGTATATTTCATTCACCTTAAGTGGAAGAATAATAAACGTAACGCCTTATTAATAGCAATGGACATTACAACCATATTTCTAATTGTGGCTGTGTCTGCTTTATTTAACAATATTTTTGATAATCAATTTGGATTTTATTTAATTTTGTTATTCCTTCTGATTGGAGTAGGCATGATTGGCGGGGCGCAGAATCGAATGAAAGGGAAGGTAGATGTCACGCGAATGGTTAGAGCTGTATGGAGGATGACATTCGTTATTATGATGTGTAGTTATGTCATATTCACAGTCATTGTATTGTTCAGCTATATATATAAATCGATGTAAGTACAATTGTAGATCCCAAGAAAGTCAAGTGTTATACATAAATAACGCGATTTTTTTTATATATAATTGTCTAAAGTCGTAATAATGTAATTGAATGTGGACGATTTTTAATAATAATAAAATGTTATGTAGATTTTTTTGACCGCTGGTTGTATAATCAATTACCATATACTAATTTGCTAGGGGGATATATCAGATGAAACAAAGAAGATTGTTGAGTATGCTAGTTCTCATCTTGATCGTAAGTACTGTTCTTGCAGCTTGCGGATCAAACAATAAAGATGAGGGAACCGCAGACAAAGGTAAGAATGCAACAAATGAAGCACAGGGAACAAAGGATCAGGTGCTTCGTATTAACATGAGTGCAGAACCACCTACATTTGATCCAGGACAAGCACAAGATAGCCAAGCGAATACAGCTCTTAAGTTAATGTATGAAGGTTTGGTACGCATGGATGAGAGTGGTAAAGAGATTCCAGCTGCTGCTGAATCATGGGAGATCTCTCCAGATGGTTTACAGTATAAATTCAACATCCGTAAAGATGCAGTATGGAGTAATGGTGATCCTGTAACAGCTAATGACTTCGTGTTTGGATGGCAGAGAGTTCTTGACCCTGCTACAACACCTGCACCTCCTTACGCATATCAATTAGATTACATTAAGAATGCAACCAAATATAATAAAAAAGAAATTACTGACTTCGCAGAAGTTGGAATTAAAGCAACAGATGAATATACATTAGAAATAACACTAGAGAACCCTACACCATATTTCTTGGGTCTTACTTCCTTCTATACGTATTTCCCTGTTCATAGTTCTGTGAAAGATAACGCAACATGGGCTACAGATTATAATTCAATGATTACGAATGGTGCTTTCAACTTGACGAATTGGACAACAGGTCAAAAACTTGAGTTCACTAAGAATGAAAAGTACTGGGATAATAAAAATATTAAATTAAGCAAAATTGAAGCATCTCTTGTAGAAAGTGGCGATTCTGAATTATCAAGTTATAAGAGTGGACAACTTCATTATGCTGGTGCGCCGAACGGGGAAATTCCTTCCGATGCGATTCCATCCTTGAAGAAGGATCTACCTAATGAATTTAATATTAAAGGAACTGCAAGTACGTATTACTATCAATTTAACAATACTGCGAAACCTTTTGACAATGTTAAGATCCGTAAAGCATTTGCAATGGCTGTAAATCGCCAAAGCATTGTAGAGCAAGTAACACTTGGTGGACAATTGCCTGCATTTGGTTTCGTACCACCAGGTATCAAAGGTTCAGAAGATGAATTCCGTAATGAATTTAAAGATGGTTACTTCACTGAAGATATTGAAGCAGCTAAGAAATTACTTGCTGAAGGTATGGCTGAAGAAGGATACACAACACTTCCAGAGATCACGGTGATTTATAACTCTAGTGAGAGCCATAAGAAAATTGCATTGGCTATTGCTGATATGTGGAACAACAACTTGGGTGTAGCTGTGAAGACAGAAAACCTTGAGTGGGGAGTATTCTTAGAAACTCGTCAAAACTTGAACTACCAAGTAGCACGCGCGGGTTGGAGTTCTGACTATAATGATCCTATGAACTTTATCGACCTATGGACAACAGGTGGTGGTAATAACGATACTGGATTTAGTAACGCTGCATATGATCAGTTAGTGAAAGATGCACGTGTATCACAAGATAATGTAGAACGTATGGCAAGTATGGCAAAAGCAGAGAAAATTCTCATAGAAGACGAGCAAGCTATTTTACCGATTTACTATTACACCAATGTATCGCTAACAAAGGAAAATGTTAAAGGTATTTCCATTGATTATAGTGGTGCAATTGACTTTTCACGTGCTTACATCGAGTAGTTTGGCATTTGAAGTTAATTAGTTACTTCGGGATGTATATGTGGAACACCATATATATCCCGTTTTTTTGTCTGTGATTATGACTATTCCAAGGATTACAATCTTAGGTAAATTAAGTGATTGGAATTAATCCTTGTAATCTATTATTATAAATATGATGTATTGGGAAGTACTTTGTTGACGGAGGTGTAAATAGGGATGTTTCGTTATATTGCTAGTAAATTCTTTTATATGCTTCTTTCGTTGTTCATATTGATATCTGCCACGTTCTTTCTCATGCGAGCGATCCCAGGTGATCCCTTTCAATCTGAAAAGAAGGTCTCTGCTGAAATGAAAGCACGTCTTATGGAGCAGTATGGATTGGACAAACCAGTATACCAACAATATGGTAAATACTTAGGTGATATTGCCACAGGTGATTTCGGGATATCTATGAAGAAGCTGAATCAAAATGTATCAAAAATTATTACAGACACATTCCAAACGTCTCTGAAGCTTGGAGCTGTGGCCATTGTTGTTGCTGTAGTGATGGGAGTTCTTCTGGGGATGCTCGCAGCGTTATATCATCGGAAGTTAATTGATAATGTGGCCATGGTGTTTGCTGTATTAGGTATGTCTGTCCCGAGCTTTGTACTTGCTTCTCTCTTGCAGTATTACCTGGCAGAGAAAGCAGGTTGGTTTAATGTTCTTGGCTTCGACAGTCCAATGGACTACGTTCTTCCTGTCATGGCGTTGTCAGCGCAACCGATTGCCTTTATAGCACGACTTACTCGTTCGAGTATGCTAGAAGTGCTACAAGCGGACTATATTAAGACAGCGAAAGCTAAAGGTCTGAATTGGTTTACAATTATGTTCAAGCATGTAATTCGTAACGGTATACTACCGGTTGTTACTTATGTTGGTCCAATGACCGCTAACATTATTACGGGTTCTGTTGTTATCGAACGAATATTTGGTATTGGTGGTATTGGTAAAGTGTTCGTTGATTCAATTACCAATCGTGATTACACGTTAATTATGGGCGTTACTATTTTTTATGGTGTTATTCTTATGCTCGCAAGATTTATTACAGACATTGCCTACGTCATGATTGATCCAAGGATTACATTCGCCAAGAGAAAGGAGGGCTAACGGTTGGATAATAATCAGATTCAGAACCCAACAGAACAGGTCGCGTTAACTCCTGATGATTTCCGTAAGATTGGCACGGATGAGAAACAATCTGAGGTTATTCAAAGAGAGAGCTTATCCGCTTGGAAAGACGCATGGCGTCGACTTTGTCAAAATAAGCTTGCAATGACTTCACTTATTATATTGCTTCTTATAATTGTAGCATCTATTTTTGGTCCACTTATTTCGCAGTTTGACTATAAAACCAATAACTTGTCATTAACTAATCAGGCACCGTCCTCTCTTCATTGGTTCGGTACAGATGAATTGGGTCGTGATATGTTTGTTCGTACATGGATGGGTGCTAGGATTTCACTTATTGTTGGTTTAGCGGCTGCTATGATAGATCTAATTCTAGGTGTTATCTATGGTGGAACGATGGGTTATTTCGGTGGACGTGTTGATGAAATTATGAACAAGTTCTCTGAAATTCTATACTCCATACCTTATTTGTTGGTAACCATTCTATTGTTGGTCGTACTGGAACCAAGTTTAAGTACGATCATTATTGCACTGACAATAACGGGATGGATTAATATGTCATGGATTGTTCGTGGAGAAATGATTCAATTGAAGAATAGAGAATTCGTATTAGCTTCTCGTTCAATGGGAGCAGGATCAGGTCGGCTAATATTCCGACACCTTCTACCTAATGCAGTTGGTCCGATTATCGTTACATTAACATTATCTGTACCAAGTGCTATTTTCTCAGAGGCATTTCTAAGTTTCTTAGGATTAGGTGTACAAGCACCAGTAGCATCGTTGGGATCAATGATTAATGATGCATTAACGGGTTGGCAGTATTATCCGTGGCGGATGTTATTTCCTGCCATTCTAATCAGCTTAATCATGCTTTGTTTCAATATTTTCGGTGACGGTCTTCGGGACGCACTGGATCCTAAATTAAAGAAATAGGAGGTGGAATCATGGAGCCGATCCTACAAGTGAAAGATTTGCACGTATCATTTCATGTTAATGGGGGAGAAGTTCAGGCTGTTCGCGGCATGAACTTTGAGATTGGTGAAGGTGAGACGGTGGCGATTGTCGGAGAATCTGGTAGTGGTAAGAGTGTTACCGCACAAACAATTATGCGATTAATTCCTTCTCCACCTTCACGTATTAAGAAAGGTGAAGTTATCTTTCACGGAGAGAACCTTCTTAAAAAGTCGAATAAACAAATGGAAGCAATTCGCGGTAAAGATATTGGTATGATCTTCCAAGATCCAATGTCTTCCTTGAATCCTACCATTAGAATTGGTAAACAAATCACTGAAGTTATGATAAAGCATCAGAATATGTCATCTAAAGAAGCAAAGAAACAAGCCATAGAAATGTTGAAGCTTGTTGGTATCAAGAATGCTGAGAATCGATTCAATCAATACCCGCATGAGTTCTCTGGTGGTATGCGTCAGCGTGTTATGATTGCCATCGCGCTATCTTGTCGACCTTCACTATTGATAGCTGATGAACCAACAACTGCTCTGGATGTTACAATACAAGCTCAGATCTTGGAAGTTATGAAAGAAATGCAACAACGTCTAGGCACATCGATTATCTTGATTACGCATGATCTTGGTGTCGTAGCAGGGATGTGTGATCGGGTTATCGTCATGTACGCTGGTGAAATGGTAGAGACAGGTACGGTTATGGAGATATTCAAGAATCCTAAACATCCATATACGAAAGGGCTTCTTCGTTCTATGCCTCGTCTAGATCAGCAACGAGGCGAGCAACTTATTCCTATCATCGGTACACCACCAGACCTTATTAAGCCACCATTAGGATGTGCTTTCTGTGCCCGTTGTGACGAGGCAATGAAAGTATGTGAGACCATTAATCCAGATGCAACCTTATTTGGTGATACACATGCAGCACGCTGCTGGAACTTGCATCCAATGGCTCAGAAGGGTGATGAATGATTATGAGTCAATCATTAATTCAAGTCAATGGATTGAAGAAATATTTCAATGTTGGACAAGGCAGTATATTGAAGGCTGTAGATGATATTAGCTTCTCCATTAAACAAGGTGAGACGTTAGGTATGGTTGGAGAATCTGGTTGTGGTAAATCAACAGCAGGTCGTACTATACTTCGTCTATATGAGCCAACTGCGGGAAGTGTTACTTTTAATGGTACGGACATATACAAATTAACACCTAACAAGATGAAGGCTATGCGTCGTGACATGCAGATGATATTTCAGGATCCGTATGCTTCGCTTAATCCTAGATTTACAGTATCGGATATTATTGGTGAAGCATTCGATATTCATAAATTAACGGACAGTCGTAAAGAACGTAAGAAAAAGATTGAAGAATTATTGGATATGGTTGGTCTCAATCCAGACCATGCCACTAGATATCCACATGAATTCTCTGGAGGACAACGTCAGCGTATTGGTATTGCTCGTTCACTTGCTGTGAATCCCAAATTCATCATATGTGATGAACCAATCTCTGCGTTAGATGTATCCATTCAAGCACAAGTGGTGAATCTGCTCAAAGATCTACAGGATCGTATGGGATTAACCTATTTATTCATTGCACATGATCTTTCTATGGTTAAACATATTAGTGATCGTGTAGCAGTGATGTATCTAGGCAAAATTGTTGAATTAGCAGATAGTGAAGAACTGTATAGCAATCCGATCCATCCATATACAAAGACTCTTCTATCCGCCATTCCAATCCCAGATCCTGAGATTGAACGTAATAAGAAACGTATTATTATGCCTGATGATCTTGCAGGTCCAATCCATGATGCGAATGGATCAAGTGAGGAAATAGTAGATTCAAGACTAGTGGAAGTATCGAAAGGGCATTGGGTCGCAGCACCTTATGCTTAATGATCTTATACTCATAATACATTGAAACCGTCGAGAAAATC
The DNA here is from genome assembly GCF_054373195.1 of Paenibacillus sp. CMAA1364. Taxonomy (NCBI): domain Bacteria; kingdom Bacillati; phylum Bacillota; class Bacilli; order Caryophanales; family Paenibacillaceae; genus Paenibacillus; species Paenibacillus sp. CMAA1364. Next base: position 277,103 of record NZ_JBITNB010000002.1, read on the forward strand.
GGCGGTTTTTTTAAAAAGTAAAAAGGGATAAGAATGTACTGAGTTAGTTTGTTTGGATTTGCTTGTGCTATAGTGGAACTATCTTTTGACTACGAGAAATATATTAGATACAATCAAGTAAGAATTTTAGATAATCTGCCTGGATTATTTTATAGTATAGAAATAGGAGGTACACTCGATGGAAGTTGTTAGTGAACCACTACAGTGTGGCTCAAAGCTTGTTGATGATTACATTCATCACTATGAGAAGGTTGCACCACTGTATGGAGAAGATTATCGCGCGGATAGCACTTGGACTGATCGAGTGAAGTGGTTGGACCAATCGGAGCATAGACGGGTGGATCGTCAAGCATTAGTTGAGGTATTAAGAGAATATAATGAGAAACATAATGCCCATGATGCCGTACATACATCACTATATATGTTAGGACAAGCAGACACATTAGTTGTTACGGGCGGTCAACAAAGCGGTCTCTTTATAGGGTCAATGCTTGTGATCTACAAAGCAATGACGATTATCCTAACAGCAAGACAAGCGCAACAACGCCTTAAACGTTCGGTAGTACCTGTCTTTTGGATAGCTGGTGAAGATCATGATTGGGATGAAGTTAATCATACGTATATGGGATCATCAGAATATCCAGAGCCCACGAAGATTATGTTGCAAAAACATATGAGATCGCGTACATCGGTTAGTCTGACACCTGTAACAACAGAAGAATGGTACCAAGTAATGAAGGTGTGGAGAGAGAACTTACCGGACAGTGATGTAAAGGAAGAAATGATAGTCAAAATTCAGCATGCGGTGAATAATTCGCATGATCTTAGTGGTGCTTTTGCCAAGCAATTGGGAGATATCTTTGGAGAATATGGGCTTGTATTGCTGGATTCAGCAGATCCTCATCTACGAGAACTGGAGTCGCCCATTTTCCAGTCTATCATTAAGAAGAATCAATTGTTGGGACGTGCCTATCAATCTTCTGCAGATCAGATCACTGCCTTAGGTTATAATTTACAGGCGGATGTAGCGGATGATGGTGCTAACCTATTCTATCTTCATGAGGATAATAGACTACTCTTGTTAAGACAAGATGGTAAATTCATGGATCGCAAAGGCTTGGTGTCTTTCACAGAAGCTGAATTATTGGATATGCTAGATAATCATCCAGAGCGATTCAGTAATAATGTTCTTACACGACCGATAATGCAAGATTCATTATTCCCTGTTCTAGCGAGTGTCTTAGGTCAAGGAGAGATTGCCTACTGGGCTATCACACGACAAGCTTTTGAAGTGATGGGGTTACAGATGCCCATATTACTTCCAAGGATGTCCTTCACGCTACTAGATAGAACGCAAATGAAGTATATGGAGAAATATGATCTATCCTTTCAGGATGTACAATACGACTATGAAGAGCGCCGAGAGCAGTGGTTATCGAATCAAGATTCATTGCACATCGATCACAGATTCAATGAGATACAAGCAGCTTTTGAACAAATGTATATGCCTCTTCTCGATGATCTTGGTAAAATGCAAAAAGGATTGCGTACCTTGGGTGAACGGAATAAGGAGAAGATTAAGCAACAAATATCTTATTTGGAACTTAAATCTAAGGAAGCTCTGGAACATCGACATGAGGCGGAGCTTCGTCAGTGGAGTAGAATCAATACGTCCTTATTTCCGCTAGGTAAGCCACAGGAGAGAGTATATAATGTATACTATTATTTGAATTGTTATGGCATATCCTTCATTAAAGATTTGATGGAATTAAATATAGATTACTCAGAAGAACATCGATTGATATTGGTGTGAATCTTAAAATATCGGGGGGAAACAATGAATTCTAAATCGATTAAGAACAGTATTGTAAGGGATATGAGTCTAGCACCCGAAGGACATTTGAAGATTGATTGGGTAGAGGCGCATATGCCTGTATTGAATCGGATACGTAAGCAGTTTGAAACAGATCAACCTTTTAAAGGATTAAAAGTAGCGATATCTCTTCATTTGGAAGCCAAGACAGCCTACCTTGCAAAGGTGGTACAAGCTGGAGGTGCTGAAGTTACGATTGCTGGAAGTAATCCTCTATCCACGCAGGATGATGTATGTGCGGCTCTAGTGGAAGATGGTGTAACTGTCCTAGCCAAGCATAACCCAGAACCAGCGGAATACAAACAAATGTTGATCGCCTTATTAGAGACGAAGCCAGATTTAATTATCGATGATGGTGGAGATTTAGTCACTATCCTTCACAAGGAAAGACCTGATCTTCTCGTAAATATACGGGGTGGAGCGGAAGAGACAACGACGGGTATTCTGCGTTTAAAAGCAATGGAAAAAGATCAGATGTTACAGCTCCCGATGGTTGCTGTCAATGATGCCTATTGTAAATACCTTTTTGATAATCGGTATGGTACAGGCCAATCTGTCTGGGATGCGATCATTCGGACAACGAACTTGGTTGTAGCTGGTAAGAACGTTGTAGTTGTAGGTTATGGTTGGTGTGGAAAAGGTGTAGCCATGCGTGCTAAGGGCTTGGGTGCTAATGTTATCGTTACTGAGGTTAATCCAATCAGGGCTGTAGAGGCCCATATGGACGGATTTCATGTGATGCCAATGGTTGAGGCTGCGAAGCTAGGTGATTTCTTTATTACGGTCACAGGCAATCGCGATGTTATTACTGGTGCACACTATGATGTGATGAAAGACGGAGCTATTCTTGCAAATGCAGGACACTTTGATGTTGAAGTGAATAAGCCTGAACTACGACTTCGTTCGAGTTCTGTGCGTACGGTACGTCGGAATATTGAAGAATATCAATTTACAGATGGACGCAAAATGTATTTGATTGCGGAAGGAAGATTAGCCAATTTAGGTGCGGGGGATGGTCATCCTGCAGAAATTATGGATATGACCTTTGCATTGCAGGCGTTATCCTTGAGATATGTAAATGAACATTATGAAGAACTAGGTAAAGCCGTAATTAATGTTCCCTATAGCATTGATGAGCAAGTAGCGAAATTCAAATTAGAGAGTATGGGGATTTCATTAGATACATTGAGTCCAGAACAAGCAACTTATTTAGAGAGCTGGAATACCAACTAATAACACTCCAAATGACACTATGATGTAGATAAGGTAAGTCCCAATTCGTGGGGCTTACCTTTTTTTATGGAAATAGTGTTGTTATTACTGGGGTATTTAGACCTATATTTCAAGTGGTGAAGGATACCGTTGAAAGTGTTAAAGCGACTTAAATGGCTATAAATATATGCTTTTCACTCTAAATACGTACCGTAGTTTGATAATATGTGCAGGAATAAGAGTCTTTGGACCTACAAAGGGAGTTTCCTATATAAAAGAAGGACTTTGATTTTTAATGGCGAATCTAGTATTGTTAAGTGGGGTAAAGTGGTGCAAAGTGGGGGAATCGGACTAAGGAGTGAGAAGAACAATGTTTATGGGAGAATTTCAACATAGCATTGACACGAAAGGCCGAATTATTATCCCGGTCAAATTCCGTGAACTTCTTGGCAGCTCATTCGTTGTTACTAGAGGGTTAGATCAATGTCTTTTTGTCTATCCGATAGAGGAATGGTCTTTACTGGAGCAGAAACTTAAAACACTGCCACTTATGAAATCTGAGGCTCGTGCTTTTACTAGATTTTTCTTCTCAGGCGCTACCGAATGTGAATGGGATAAACAGGGCAGAGTAAATCTACCAAGTAATCTTAGAGATTACGCTAAATTGGATAAAGAATGTATTGTTCTAGGTGTATCTAATCGAATGGAAATATGGAGTAAACCGATTTGGAATGAATATTACAATCAATCTGAGGAAACATTTAACGATATTGCTGAAAAGTTAGTCGATTTTAATTTTGATTTCTAATGGTTTGGGGGGAGTGCATTTTGTTTCATCATATTACAGTGCTCAAAGAAGAAGCAGCTGAAGGTTTACGTATCAAAAGAGATGGTATTTATGTCGACTGTACCCTAGGTGGAGCTGGACATAGCTCATTAATCGCATCAAAGCTTGGAGAATACGGAAGATTAATTGGTTTAGATCAAGATGACTGGGCACTAGAACACGCGAAAGAACAATTGGCTCCTTATAGCGATAGAGTATCTTTAGTGAAGACGAATTTTCGTTATTTAGAAGAGACATTAAAAGCACAATCGGTTCCGGAGAAGGATGGAATTCCTCAGGTTGACGGAATATTATTCGATCTGGGTGTATCTTCTCCACAATTCGACAAGGGTGAACGTGGATTTAGTTACAATCAGGATGCTCCGCTTGATATGCGTATGGATCAATCTGCAGAGCTTACGGCAGATATCATTATTAATACTTGGTCTGAACAAGAAATCGCAAGAGTGTTATTCCAGTATGGTGAAGAAAAGTATGCAAGACGCATTGCGAAGCTGATCGTATCTCGAAGAGAGAAACATCCAATCCAGACGACAGGTGAGCTAGCAGAGATTATTAAAGAAGGTATACCTGCGGCTACTAGAAGAACAGGCGGACACCCAGCCAAGCGAAGCTTTCAGGGCTTACGAATAGCTGTAAATGATGAATTAGGGGCTTTCGAAGAAGGGTTGCATCAAGCGGTACGTTGTTTAGCACCTGGTGGAAGAGTGTCAGTGATTACCTTCCATTCATTGGAGGATCGAATTTGCAAACAAATACTTAGTAGTTATGTTGCAAAATGTACGTGTCCACCAGACTTTCCAATGTGTGTATGTGGGAATAATGGTCAAGTAAAATTAATCAATCGCAAACCTATTGTTGCCAGTGAATTAGAACTTGAAGAGAATTTACGTTCAAGATCTGCCAAACTAAGAGTCGCAGAGAAACTGTAATTCAATACATGTAATCATTTCTTTATGATAATCAGGGGAGTTCAGGGGGCATAAATAAATGGCTTATACACGTGGTAATTTAGCAATGAAACCAAAACCAATAGAACGAGTATCTCCTGGGTATCGTGAGCAGACGAAAGTAATCACAACACGCACCACAATCCCAGTTAGAGAGAAGTTACTATATTTATTAACAGTGATCGTATGTGTGGCAATAGCAAGTTTGGTTATTTCTCGTTATGCGCATATTTATGATCTAAATAAACAAAGTCAAAAGATAAGTGCTGTCATTGCAAGTAATAAAGTTAAAATCTCTCAACTTGAGGTGCAGAGACAAACGTTAAAAGAAAAAATAGTTGAAACCGCACTCAGTGAAGGATATGTTCTTCCAGAAGAACATAGTGTTATTCATGTTCCACGTGTTTCTAGTTCAAATAAAGTTACGCAGAAGAATGGAATAGATACAGCACAAAAATAGTGGATGTGGGGATATTAGGATGGTAAAAAGAATAAAGCTACGCACATTGTTAGTAGGAGGATGCATAACCCTCCTTTTTGCTATTTTAATAATTAGAGTGTTCATGATACAAATTGTAAATGGCGATCTCTGGCATGAAAGAGCTGTCGCAAATTGGTCCAAAAAGGATGTTATCACTGCTACACGTGGGACGATAACAGACCGCAATGGCGACGCTTTGGCAATCGATGCCCCTGCGTACACAGTAACAGTTAACCCTAAAGTCATCCATGAGAATGGTATTGAGAAGGACGTAGTTAGTGGATTACATCGAATTCTTGGAAAAGACGAAGATGAGTTACTTAAACTCGTTACAGCCAAAGATAAAGATGGCTATAAAACAAATCGCGAAGTTCGTACCGAAGGTTGGAAGATTGATCAGGCTAAGCGTGATGAGGTAGAAGCGCTAATTAAAGAGATCAAATTAAAATTAAAAGAAGAAAAGAAAGTAACCGATGCAGGGATTGGCCTACTAAAAGAACAAAAGAGATATTATCCCAAAAATTCTTTGGCCGCTCATATTATTGGTTATGCAGATCGTGATGGCAACGCTATTACGGGTATGGAAGCATATTATGATGATGTCCTCAAAGGAACCAATGGATCTATTAATTATAAAAGTGATGGTCAATTAGACAAGTTACCTAATGCGGATGAGGTCTATGTCCCTGCCAAGAACGGGAAAGACATCCAACTGACGATTGATGACACGATACAATATTATATTGAAGATGCGATGAAAGAAGCATTTGAGAAGTATAAGCCTATTAGTATGACCGTTATCGCTGTTGATCCGATGACTATGGAAATCCTAGGACTGGCCAATATGCCTAATTTTAATCCTAATTCCTATTGGGAAACACCGGAGCCTGAGAATTATTACAATCATGCCGTAAGATCGCTATATGAACCGGGTTCTACTTTTAAAATCGTAACGCTAGCGGGTGCCATTGAAGAGAAATTAGTAAAACCAACAGACACCTATTTATCTGGTCAAATCAAAGTAAAAGGTACCAAGACGATATTATATGATATAAAGCGTGCAGGTTGGGATACAATCACCTACTTGGAAGGCGTCAAGCGTTCTAGTAACGTCGCATTCGTAAAAATGGGACTTGAAATGCTAGGGAAAGAGCGTTTGCTTCAATATATCAACAACTTTGGTTTCGGACAAAAGACAGGGATAGACATGGCTGGGGAGGCATCTTGGGCAATAGATTTACCTGGAAATGTCGAGGTTGCAACGGCTTCCTACGGTTATGGGGTTCTAGTTACTCCTATTCAACAGGTGACTGCCATCGCGGCTATTGCTAACGGAGGAAAGTTGTTACAGCCACATCTTATTAAGGAAATCCATGATCCTAATACAGGGATAACGGATGTGATACAACCAGAAGTAGTCGGTCAGGCCGTATCCCTAGAATCGGCCAAAGAGACAAGTAACTATCTAGAACAAGTCGTGGCAGATCAAGAGATAGGAACGGGTAGACATGCCTATATCGAAGGATACCGTGTGGCGGGTAAGACGGGAACGGCAGTAAAACTTATAAGAGATAAAGATGGTAAGGGTTCTTACGATCATGACAAATCGGTTGCATCATTCGTCGGATTTGCACCGGTCAATGATCCCAAGATTGCAGTCATTGTTATTGTGGACGAACCTAATGATCCGAATGTCGGTGGTGGCGCAGTTGCAGCACCTGTATTCTCACGAATCGTAAGTCAATCACTTCAATATATGAAAGTACCTAAGACATTCTCAGGCGATCGTGTGAATGGTGCGAGTGGTGGGAATAAAGGGAATGATAAGAAGCATGAATCGCAACCATTGAGGAATACCACACCAGAATTGACAGGGAAATCTATTGAAGCGGCTAAAAGTGAGCTGTTGAACACGGGTATCGCATTCGAAACCTTAGGAAAAGGTAACAAGGTTATAAGCCAATATCCAGCTAAAGGCTCTATTATGACTGTTGGACAACGAATCTATCTTTTAACAGAAGATAGTGAGACCATGAAAATTCCAGACTTAAAGGGTGAGTCGTTACGAGACGCACTTCAACTATTAACGTTACTGAAGGTGAAAGTGAGCGTGGTAGGTGAAGGGTATGTTGTCGAGCAAAAGGAAATACCAGATCAAGGCAATCGAATGATCCAATTAACACTAAATCCTATCAATGAGTTAAAGGATGAAATAGTCACAGAGGATGAGCCGAAATAGCTTGTTCTAACCCCTGGTAATCTTGAATATTCATGATATGAACGCTTGTCATGGAATTCTAGAAAGGATTACTAGGGAGGTTTTAATATGAAGGTTTCAAATGTAACACGCAGACGGAGGCTACTATGGAGCTTACTGTTCTTTTGCGTGTTGTTTACAGCTCTTATAGGTAGGCTTGCTTATGTTCAGTTTGGACAAGGTAAGGAGCTCACGGCTAAAGCAGAGGAATTATGGCGCAGAAATCTTCCCTTCACTGCCAAAAGAGGAGAGATCCTAGATCGAAATGGAATATCTCTAGCGTACAATGTTAGTTCACCAACCGTATGGGCAATTCCTGTACAGATTCAGGATCCTGAATCAACGGCTCGCATTCTGTCTCCCTTGCTTGGAATGAGTCAAGAGAATATTCTAAAGAAGATATCTAAGAAACGATCTATGAATGAGAAACTACAACCCGGTGGTCGAAAAATAACATTGGAACTTGCTCAGCAAATCCGCGATCTGAAGTTACCGGGGATTATTGTTGCGGAGGATAATAAGAGATATTATCCCTATGGTGATCTAGCCGCCCATATTCTAGGATTTACAGGGATTGATAATCAAGGAATCACAGGTGTTGAGCAAAGGTATGACGATAAGCTGAAGGGATTGAATGGAAACATCTCATATCTCTCCGATGCAGCGGGTCGACTGATGCCAGGATCTTCAGAGAAATATGCACAACCAAAGGATGGATTGAGTCTAGAACTAACGATTGATAAATCCATCCAGTCGATTATTGAGCGTGAACTAGATCAAGCCATGGTTCAGTTTCAAGCCCGAGGTAGTTGGGCTATAGCGATGAATCCCAAAACAGGGGAGATTCTAGGTATGGCTAGCAGACCTGGATATGAACCTGCACATTATCAAGACTACGCACCTGACATTTATAATCGAAATCTTCCCATTTGGATGACATATGAGCCTGGTTCAACATTCAAGATCATTACTCTTGCTGCGGCATTAGAGGAGAAGAAGGTTGATCTACAACATGATACTTTTTTTGACCCTGGTTATGTTAAAGTAGGAGGAGCGACTTTGAAATGCTGGAAACGTGGAGGTCATGGTAGTGAGACCTTTCTTGAGGTTGTGGAGAATTCATGTAATCCAGGGTTTGTTGCACTTGGACAACGGCTAGGTAAAGAGACTCTTTTTAAATATATTAAAAACTTTGGTTTTGGTACGAAAACAGGCGTTGATCTCAATGGAGAAGGTAATGGAATACTATTCAAGTTACCACGAGTAGGTCCTGTAGAGCTAGCGACAACGTCATTTGGTCAAGGTGTGTCTGTTACACCTATTCAACAAGTGGCTGCAGTTTCGGCTGCCATCAATGGTGGTAATTTATACAAACCCTACATTTCAAAAGCGTGGATCAACAAGGAGAACAATACGATTGTCGAAGAGAATAAGCCTGAACTGATTAGGCGTGTTATATCAGAAGAAACTTCTAAGCAAGTTAGGGAAGCGCTTGAGAGTGTAGTAGCAAAAGGGACCGGAAGACCAGCCTTCATCGATGGATATCGTGTTGGTGGTAAGACTGGAACCGCACAAATTGTTGTGAATGGACGATATTCTGCTTCTGAGCATATTGTATCTTTTATCGGATTTGCACCAGCAGATGATCCTCAGATTGTGGTGTATACAGCCGTTGATAATCCCAAAGGGATTCAATTCGGTGGAGTTGTTGCTGCACCTATTGTACAGAATATACTTGAGGATTCCCTCCACTATATGAAAGTGCCAGAACGACAAGATCAATTGGAAAAGGAATATAGATATGGTGAAATTCCTATCGTTACTGTACCTGATCTGGTAGGTGCGACGGTTCAAGACTTATACGAAGACCTGAATATGAATTTCAATCTCTCTAAGTCAGGCAATGGTACGAACGTTGTTAGCCAAGCACCTAAACCTGGCAGTAGAGTAGAACAAGGATCTACCATTCGTATCTATATGGGAAATCCTTAATGATAGTTGTTAATTGAGATAAGCGGAGGAACGATGTTATGAGACTTAATGAATTAGCTTCAAGCTTGATGATTAAGCGGATTATGGGGAACGGGGATATTACAGTATCTGGTCTACAGACGAATTCCCAGAAGGTCAAAGAAGGAGACTTATTTATCTGCTTACGAGGCCATACGGTGGATGGTCATCAATATGCCCAAGATGCCATGTCTAAAGGGGCAGTAGCGCTTGTTGTCGATCATGAACTAGATATTGATTTGCCGCAGATGATCGTCAAAGATTGTCGGTATGCCATGGCAGTATTATCAGATTCATTCTTCGGTTCACCTAGTAAACAAATGAAAATCATTGGGATAACAGGAACGAATGGGAAAACAACAACGGCCTATTTAATCGAGAAGATTATGAATGATCATGGTGTGAGAACAGGACTCATTGGTACGATTCAAATGCGATATGGTGGTCGTTCATTTCCTATGTCTGGCACAACACCAGAAGCACTGGAATTACAACGTTCATTACATGATATGGCTATGAATGGTACACGTTGCTGTGTAATGGAAGTATCATCCCATGCACTAGAACAAGGCCGAGTGAAAGGTACGGATTTCGATACAGCTGTATTTACGAATCTAACACAGGATCATCTGGATTATCACAATACAATGGAACAATATCGTGAAGCTAAAGGTTTATTCTTCTCTAGAATGGGTAACACATTTCAGGCTAATCTCGACAAACGTAAATTTGCAGTGTTAAATGCAGATGATCCAGCATCGCAATATTTCAATAAGATCACTTCTTCTGAAGTCGTGACTTATGGTTTAGGTGAAGACGCTGATGTAAGGGCAACTGAGATTTCGATAAGCTCGCAAGGCACACAATTTCATGTGAATACATTCAAAGGCAGTACGGATATCAAATTGAAAATGGTAGGTAAATTTAATGTCTATAATGCACTTGCAGCGATCACGGCTACCCTATTAGAAGGTGTTCCGCTTGAGGATATACGAATGAGTCTTGAAGCACTGGCTGGAGTTGATGGACGTGTTGAAGCGGTAGACGCTGGGCAGCCGTTTGCAGTCATCGTTGATTATGCTCATACACCAGACGGACTGGAGAATGTCTTGAAGACAGTGAATGAGTTCGCCAAGGGTAGAGTCATCACCGTATTTGGATGTGGTGGAGATCGGGATCGCACGAAGCGTCCATTGATGGGGAAAATTGCGGCAAAGTATAGTGATGTTGTCTTTGTTACTTCTGATAATCCCCGCACCGAGGATCCAGAATCCATATTGAAGGAAATTGAAGTTGGTCTTATTGAAGAACTGATTGCAAGCGATCGCTATCAATTGATTATCGATCGGCGTGTAGCTATTCAAAAGGCTATTGATATGGCAAGCCCTGAAGATGTAGTATTGATTGCGGGGAAAGGTCATGAGACCTATCAAAAAATTGGACAGACGATCCTTGATTTCGATGATCGTATCGTCGCCAAGGAAGCGATAAGGGGTATAGAATTGTGATAATTAGAACATTAGGTGAGATCGCGACGATGTGCGGGGGTACGTTACTGCATGATCAAGATCAAAGTAAAATCATTCATGGTGTGACAACAGATTCTCGTCATATAACGGAAGGTAGCCTATTCGTGCCACTCGTAGGTGAACATTACGATGGACATGAATTTGCGGCTAAAGGATTGGTAGATGGGGCAGGTGCCACACTGTGGCAACGCGATTATGCGCAACAACCAGATGGTGCTATCATCTTGGTGGATAATACATTGGATGCGTTACAGTTGCTTGCCAAGTCCTATTTGCTAGATATAGGCTGTAAAGTTGTTGGTATTACGGGCAGTAATGGTAAGACCACAACGAAGGATATGGTCGCATCCATACTTCAGACTCGATATAATGTCCATAAAACAGAGGGCAATTATAATAATCACATTGGGCTTCCTCTTACCATTCTTCAGATGAAAGAAGACGTTGAGATTGTCGTTCTTGAAATGGGTATGAGCGGACCTAATGAAATTAGATCTCTTGCGGCAATTGCTAGACCTGATGTTGCTATCATAACCAACATTGGTGAGTCTCATCTCTTACAGTTGGGGTCACGCGAACAGATTGCCATAGCTAAGCTTGAGATTGTAAGTGGAATGAATGCGGATGGGCTATTGATTTATAACGGAGATGAACCTTTAATCCCACAAGCATTAGCTGATTCATCTTGTGTGAAGCCAGATGACTTACGAGTATTTACGTTCGGTCTTGATACTCTTAATGATGACTATCCGACAGGTATGATGTTTCATAGTCAAGGTATTATTTTCACATCGCATATTCACGAAGATCTCGGATTTGATCTTCCAATGCTAGGTCGACATAACGTACTTAATGCCCTGGCTGCACTTGCTGTTGCAAGACATTTTGAAGTGACTGAAGATCAGTTGAAAGAGGGACTATCCCGTGTTCAATTAACAGGAATGCGCATTGAACAGCTTGTTGCAAGCAGTGGCTTAACTGTGTTAAATGATGCATATAATGCTAGTCCAACTTCTGTTAAGGCTGCGATTGATGTGCTCCACAATATGAAGGGTTATCGACGTAAAATTGCAGTGCTCGGAGACATGTTGGAGCTTGGTGAGCAAGAAAATGAATATCATGCTGAAATAGGTCGCTATGTGACAGCTGACAAAGTGGATGTTCTGTATACATTTGGTTCATTATCCTCTCATACAGCACAGGAGGCACAAAAGATCCTTACTGATGCACATGTGCATGCATTTACAAATAAGGCAGCCTTAATTGTGCAACTAATGAAAGAGATTCAGCCTAAAGATATCGTGCTTGTGAAAGGTTCACGGGGGATGAAGTTGGAAGAGGTAGTGAATGCGATTATTGGGAACACTAGTAGAATCGACGAACCGAAGGGGTGAAGGTGTGGACATTCAATTATTATTACTAACGATTGGGGTATCATTTATACTTGCGGTGATCGCTGCTCCTATACTCATTCCTTTGCTACGTCGAATGAAATTTGGACAGCAGGTACGACATGATGGACCAGAGAGTCACTTAGCTAAATCAGGAACACCTACAATGGGTGGGATCGTAATTATTCTCGCATTTACATTGTCATTCCTGAAATTCTCTACAGTAGATACTGATTTTTATGTTTTATTAATTGCAACACTTGGTTTTGGATTAATAGGTTTCTTAGATGATTATATTAAAATTGTGTTTAAAAGATCATTAGGATTGACAGCGGGTCAGAAATTACTAGGGCAATTACTTATATCTGGTATCATTTGTTATTTATTATTTCAGAATGGCCATAGAACATCCATTGCCATACCTGGTACATCTTGGGGGTTCGATTTAGGCCCGTGGTTCTATTATCCTTTCATTATCATTATGTTGTTAGCGATTAGTAATGCTGTTAACTTCACAGATGGATTAGATGGACTACTCTCAGGAGTTAGTGCGATTGCATTTGCTGCATTTGCACTCGTAGCAATTCAAGCAACTTCTATGCCTGCAGCCTTCTGTGCGGCAGCCATGATCGGTGCTGTGCTTGGATTCTTAGTATTCAACACACATCCAGCTAAAGTATTCATGGGCGATACGGGATCTTTAGGGATTGGCGGAGCCATCGGTGCCATTGCTATCGTAACGAAAAGTGAATTATTATTTCTTATTATCGGAGGAATATTTGTTGTAGAAATGCTCTCTGTTGTTCTACAAGTGGCTTCATTTAAGACTAGAGGTAAGCGAATATTCAAAATGAGCCCTATTCATCATCATTTCGAACTTTCAGGATGGTCAGAATGGCGAGTTGTTATTACGTTTTGGATTGTCGGTATCGTACTGGCTTGCCTTGGACTTTATATTAACAAGGGGTTGTAATTATGAATCATCCAGAAGCATATAGAGGTAAACAAGTTGTTGTTCTTGGATTAGCTAAAAGTGGTGTGCAAGTTGCTAAAGTCCTTCATAAACTAGGGGCTTTAGTTAAAGTGAATGATAAAAAAGAGATAGAACAGTGTCCCGAGGCTTCTGAATTAGAGGCTTTGGGCATTTGTGTTATTTGCGGAAGCCATCCGGATGAACTTATTCATTCTGGCGTTGAGCTCGTTGTGAAGAACCCAGGCATTCCCTATACCGTGCCTCCTTTAGTGAAAGCGAAGGAACTAGGGATAGAAATTGTGACAGAAGTTGAGATAGCCTATCATTTGTGTGAAGCGCCAATGATAGGTATTACAGGATCTAATGGAAAAACAACGACAACGACATGGGTAGGAGAAATTCTTCATTATGCGGGATTATCTCCAATTGTTGCTGGCAATATTGGAACACCCTTATCTGAAGCAGTACAGGGAGCAACGGATGATCATTGGATGGTTGTTGAATTAAGCAGCTTTCAGTTGAAAGGCACACAGCAATTCAAGCCAAGAATTGGGTGTCTACTCAATATAACAGAGACACATTTGGATTATCATGGAGACATGGATGATTACATAGCATCGAAATTGAAGATGTTCGATAATCAAGGGGAAGGCGATACGGCAATCCTCAATTGGGATGATCCTATTTGCCGTGGATTAGCAACACAGATAAATGGAAAAATACTTCCCTTTTCAATGAATGAGGCGTTATTAGAAGGCGTGTTCGTAAGTCCACCCTATCAAGCTGGTGTCAACGATTCGCAAATGCGCACCGTTGTATACCGTGATCATAATGGCGTAATTCATGAGATCATCCCTGTTGAAGACATTCGTATCAAGGGACGATTCAATGTGGAGAATGCTCTTGCAGCATGCGCAATTGGGCTTACAGCTGGGGTTAGAGTTGATCAACTTGCTGTTCCGCTTGCAACATTCCGTGGTGTCGAACATCGATTAGAATTTGTGAAAGAGATAGATGGTTCGACGTATTACAACAACTCCAAAGCGACAAATTCTAAGGCAACTACAATGGCACTTACATCGTTTCAAGAACCTATTATTCTAATTGCAGGTGGATTAGATCGTGGATCGGATTATAGTGAATTACTATCGGTCTTTCAAGAACATGTGAAAGCGATCATTCTATTTGGTGAGACCAAGCATAAAATAGCCAGAATAGCTGAGATGGCTGGATTAGAACATATTTCTCTCGTCGATACTGAGGATGATGCAGGAACGATTCTCAAGACAGCTGTAGTGAAAGCGGCTAGTTATGCAGAGAAAGGTGATATCGTACTCCTATCTCCCGCTTGTGCAAGTTGGGATATGTTTACTTCCTACGAGGAACGCGGACGCATTTTTAAGGAGGCAGTGCATAATCTTTAAGTAGGGGGGTGTGGATAAGCCCCTACTTTTTCAAAGTAAGAGGTGGCTTCTCATGAATCAAACACGCTCAAGCCCAGATCTATGGATCCTACTATGTATAATGAGCCTCCTAACCATCGGTATAATCATGGTGTATAGTGCAGGCTCTGTTCTTGGTTTCCATAACTATGGAGATTCTTTTTATTTCGTTAAACGCCAGGGGATATTTGCAGCATTAGGTGTCATGGCAATGTTTGTTACCGCAAGTCTGGATTATCGAATATGGCTTACATATGCAAAAGCAGGTCTAGTGATCTGCTTTATTTTGCTTATCATGGTTCTAATTCCTGGAATTGGGAATGTGCGCGGAGGAGCACGTAGTTGGTTAGGTATTGGTTCGTTTGGGATTCAACCATCGGAGTTCATGAAGCTAGGAATGATTCTATATCTTGCCAAATGGTTGAGCCGAGATCATATGGATATTACATCTTTCCGTAAAGGTCTACTCCCTCCATTAGCGTTAATCGGGACTGCATTCGGGTTGATTATGCTACAACCTGATTTAGGAACAGGAAGCGTCATGTTTGGTGCTGCGATGATGATTGTCTTTACAGCAGGTGCACAAATGAAGCATCTAGGGATGCTCGCTCTTGTAGGTATGGTTGGATTTGCGGGTCTAATTCTAGCAGCACCTTATCGATTGAAGAGAATTACGGCTTTCCTTGATCCATGGTCTGATCCGTTAGGAGCGGGGTATCAGATTATTCAGTCTTTGTATGCTATAGGTCCTGGTGGTCTAGGTGGATTAGGGCTCGGAATGAGCCGTCAAAAATATAGTTATGTGCCAGAACCGCAGACTGATTTCATATTCTCCATATTAGCAGAAGAGTTGGGATTTATTGGAGGGATGATCGTATTACTGCTGTTCCTAGTCTTGATGTGGCGTGGCATGCGAATTGCAATGACGATTCAAGATCGATTCGGTAGTCTACTTGCTGTAGGCATCATCGGGATGCTTGCTATTCAAGTTATTATCAATATAGGTGTCGTTATTGGAATGATGCCAGTAACTGGGATCACACTCCCTTTAATTAGCTATGGAGGTTCCTCGTTAACCTTAATGCTGACCGCGTTAGGAATTCTCCTGAATTTATCCAGACATGTCGACTGAGGTAGAGGGAAGTTTTTCTTCATGCGTGGATTGTCACACACCTAAGTGGGCTTACATAAGATACCGTATAACCGTGATAATCGCCCATGGACACAGTAATATCTTATCTGAATCACAACGTAGCAGGGTTCTAATCCACTGGAAGATGGTCTTGTTCCTAATAAAGGAAGGGAGGGTGTGCAGTGCAACAATGGCAATCCCTATTCACAAATGTGAATGTTGGGGACATTAGAATCAATGAACACATGAGTAGTCATACGACTTGGAGAATAGGTGGACCTGCCGATGCGCTCATTGTTTGTGAAACCAAGCAACAGTTGCAAGATCTTTTAAGACTCCTTCATAGACATCAGATTCCATGGATTCAAGTTGGACGCGGCTCTAATATACTTGTCACAGACAAGGGGATACGAGGCGTTGTCATCAAATTGGGTTCAGGGTTGGAATATGCCACTGTTCAAGGGGAACATGTGATTGCGGGCGGAGCTTGCTCATTAGTGAAATTGAGCTTACTGACAGGTAAACATGCGTTGACAGGTATGGAGTTCGCAGGGGGAATTCCCGGTTCTGTCGGTGGAGCCGTATACATGAACGCTGGTGCCCATGGGTCTGATGTATCACGCATATTCAAGTCCGCTGAGATTGTACTGGAGACAGGAGAATTGATTACATGTACTGCTAATGAAATGGAATTCGCTTATCGACATTCTGTTCTACATGAGAAAAGAGGCGTTGTGTTAGAAGCGACATTCACGCTTAGTTATGGAGAACGCAGAGAAATAGCTGCAGCACTAGCATCTTTTAAAGACCGGCGCCGTAGAACTCAGCCTTTAAAGTCACCTTGTGCAGGAAGTGTATTTCGTAATCCCACAGGGGACCATGCAGCAAGACTAATTGAGGCTGTTGGACTCAAAGGTTATCGTGTAGGTGGGGCAGAAGTTTCATTGCAACATGCCAATTTCATTGTAAATACTGGTCAAGCGACAGCAGAGGACGTGCTAACCCTTATACACAAAATTCAGGATGTCATATCAACTGAATATGGGATCTCATTAATCCCAGAAGTGTTTATAATCGGTGAGCAGTAAACTCGGAGGTGAAGCATTGGACAAATTGGTGATTGAGGGAGGCAAAGCCTTATCGGGAAGCATTCGTATCGATGGTGCTAAAAATGCAGCTTTACCTATTCTAGCTGCATGTATGCTAACTGATGGCGAAGTTCACTTGCATAATGTCCCTCGGCTTTTGGATATTGAAGTCATGATGAACATCCTGAAAAGACTTGGTTGTCAAGTAAAGCGTGAGCAGGAAGTAATCATTGTGGACACGTCGTCCGCCAATTCGTTTCATGTACCAGAAGATTTAATGAAACAGATGAGATCATCTATTTTTCTGATGGGGCCATTACTCAGTCGATTTGGTGAAGTAACTATTTACCAGCCTGGTGGATGTGCGATTGGTGAACGGAAGATTGACCTTCATCTACAAGGATTAAAAGCCTTAGGTGCAGTGATTGAAGAGAAGGACCAACAGATTCTGTGTAAAGCGAGTAAATTGATAGGTGCAGACATACATTTGGATTTCCCAAGTGTTGGTGCGACAGAAAATATTATGATGGCAGCGGTCTTTGCTGAAGGTACAACTACGATCACAAATGCAGCTAGAGAGCCGGAAATACAGGACCTCCAGAATTTCTTGAATGAGATGGGTGCAAGCATTATTGGCGCAGGAACGGACACCATTACTATACTAGGGGTCACAAAATTACATCCTTGTACGTATCATATTATTCCAGACCGTATTGTAGCAGGTACGGTTATGATTGCAGCTGCAGTAACAAGGGGAGAAGTCACGCTTACACATTGCAATCCTGCCCATCTGACCTCTTTAATTCATGTCCTAAAGCGTGCTGGTATTCAAATTGGTGTATGCAATGATATAATGACCTTAAGTTGTATGGGTCGACCAAAAGCTATAGACCGAATTGTCACTTCACCCTATCCTTCTTTCCCAACAGATCTTCAATCTCAAGTGATGGTGATGTTGGCGTTATCGGATGGATTTAGTGTCATGAAGGAAACCGTCTTTGAGGGAAGATTTAAACATGTCGACGAATTGACTGTGATGGGTGCAGATATATCTATTGATCTTAATTGTGCGTTTATACGCGGCGTGCCAAGATTGTATGGAGCTACCGTAGAAGCAACAGATCTGAGGGCGGGTGCTGCTCTAGTCATTGCTGGTCTGGCTGCACAGGGAAAGACAATCATAGAACAAGTGCATCATATTGACAGGGGTTATGATCGAATTGAATTGTTATTCCAGAAGCTTGGAGCGGACATTCACCGGCATACGCCCGTGCCCAAACAGCTCGATTTGGCGAACTAAGGTCCTACTTATCCCTTCTTTAGTTAAAGAGGGGGTAAGGGGCATTTTATGGAGAGTTGATATGGAGAGAACTTCTATTCCTGCATTAAAAACTAGCAATCCACGGAAGGTAAAAGCTAGTCGCAAGATCTTAATCATTCTTTTTTTATTGTTTGTAGTTGTACTAGCTATATTATTCTTCAGATCACCTATCAGTCGAATAGCCGAAATTCAATTTCAAGGTAATGTATTCTCTTCGAATGAACAATTGAAACAAGTTGTGGAGATTGGTGTTGGAGATCAATTTTTTGGTGTATCTGCTTCAACACTTGAGAAGCGATTAACAGCAGTGGATTCCATACAGAATGTCACAGTGACCAAGAAATTCCCTGGGAAAATCAAAATTATTGTTCAGGAGTATTCAACAGTAGCTTATGAACTAGGAGATGTTGGGGATTTGATGGCGATTCTATCCAATGGTGCTAGGGTATCTGTGGATACAAGTGGTATTGCTGTTGAGAAGCCTATATTGATGCAATGGGATCCAAAAGACCCCTATAAAGTAGAACTCTGTAAGATTCTTGGAGTTATTCCTAATCAATTAACATCAGATATCTCTGAAATCATTCCATCGCCTACGCTATCCTTTCCAGACCGTATTAAAATGTATACTCGTTCTAAATTCGAGGTGATTACTGCGGTATCTTTACTGAAGGATAAAGTAGAATATCTTAATCAAGTTATCGAGACGGAGGAACCAGGAGTGATCACCATGCTTGAAGCTGATGCTTATGTTCCTTTTTTACCAATAGATAGTAAGGCTGAAGAAGTGGATGGGACTACTAATAGCAAGTAAAAAATGCTACAATCAGATTTATGGACAAGTTTATTTCTTTCTCGTAAAATTAAATGATAGACTTTTTTTACATTCTATTAATACAAAAGTAAAAATAATGTAGAAAAAAGAGGAATAGATAAAGGTATGTTGAATAAGTAATGAGAATCTACACAAAAATGAGAATCTACACAAAATGGTATTTTAATTTATTATTGAACAGGAGGTGCCACGGTTGAGCAACAATGACATCATTGTTAGTTTGGACATCGGTACATCCAAAGTTCGTGCTATTATTGGTGAAGTAACTAATGGAGCCTTTAATATTATTGGAGTTGGATCTGCCGACTCAGAGGGAATTCGCAAAGGCGCAATTGTAGATATTGACCAAACCGTACAATCTATTCGTAATGCAGTTGAGCACGCAGAGCGTATGGTTGGCATTCAAATATCTGAAGTATATGTCGGCATTTCAGGGAATCATATTGGACTTCAATCAAGCCACGGAGTCGTGGCAGTATCGAACGAGGATAGAGAAATTGGAGAAGAAGATATCGAACGTGTTCTAAAAGCGGCTGAAGTTGTAGCTTTACCACCCGATAGAGAAATTATTGATGTCGTAGCAAAGCAATACGTTGTGGATGGTCTTGAAGGTATTCAAGATCCACGAGGTATGATTGGTGTTCGTTTGGAAGTAGAGGCAATTATCATTACAGGTGCCAAGACAGCGATACATAATCTTTTGCGTTGTGTAGAGAAATCTGATCTGAAAGTTAAAGATTTGGTGCTCATGTCACTAGGTGCAGGTCAGATGGCTTTATCCAAAGATGAGAAGAAGATGGGTTCCGTACTTGTTGATATTGGAGCAGGGACGACAACGGTGTCTATTTTTGAAGAAGGTGCCATGGTAGCTACGTCTACGTTGCCTATTGGTGGAGAGTACGTTACTAATGATATTGCTTATGGACTGCGGACATTAACGGATCAAGCAGAGAAGGTCAAACTTAAATATGGTTGCGCCCTCATTGACGATGCGGCACCAGATGTTATATTCAAAGTAACACGAATTGGTAGTAACGTCGAAAAAGAATTCAGTCAACAAGACTTGGCGGCTATCATAGAGCCTAGAGTTCAAGAAATATTCTATCTCCTTCATCAAGAAGTGAAGCGTCTAGGATACAAGGAACTTCCTGGAGGGTATATCCTTTCAGGCGGAACAGTAACGATGCCAGGTGTTCTTCAAGTAGCACAGGCTGAGCTAGCTGCGTCTGTGCGAATAGCAGTTCCAGACTATATAGGTGTAAGAGACCCCGGGTTTACAAGCGGAGTCGGAATTATTCATAACGTTATACGAAACTATCGAATTCGTAATACGGCGTCTGTGAACAATAAGAACCCCATGAATCGCAATAATAAAGTGAATCCTGCATCAAAACAAGGAAAGCCCCAGAAATCGGGGATGATGGAACGTTTGAAGAATATGTTCAGTGAGTTTATATAAGGTGTTCATATCAAAATGAACGAGCCATCCATGCATGCACAATGAGGGGGAGATGGAACAGTATGTTGGAATTTGATTTTGAAATGGAGAGCTTAGCTCAGATTAAAGTTATTGGTGTCGGTGGTGGTGGTAGTAACGCTGTTAACCGAATGATTGAAAATGGTGTCCAGGGTGTTGAGTTTATTACAGTCAATACAGATGCTCAAGCACTGCATATGGCTAAATCTGAACATAAGTTACAGATTGGTGATAAGCTGACAAGAGGTCTTGGAGCAGGTGCAAATCCTGATGTTGGTAAAAAAGCAGCAGAGGAATCTCGGGAACTTATTTCCAATACACTTAAAGGTGCTGACATGGTATTTGTCACTGCTGGTATGGGTGGAGGAACGGGTACAGGTGCAGCTCCAGTTATAGCTGAGATCGCAAGAGAATGTGGAGCATTGACTGTGGGCGTCGTTACTCGTCCATTTACTTTTGAAGGTAGAAAACGTTTCTCACATGCTGAACTTGGCATAGAAGCGCTGAAAGAAAAAGTAGACACATTGATCGTTATTCCGAATGATCGACTCTTAGAAATCGTAGATAAGAAGACACCGATGCTAGAAGCCTTTAGAGAAGCGGATAATGTTCTTCGACAAGCTGTACAAGGTATATCTGACCTAATTGCAGTACCGGGTCTCATAAACTTAGACTTTGCTGACGTTAAGACCATTATGACAGAACGTGGATCAGCGTTGATGGGTATAGGTGTAGCTAGTGGTGAGAACCGCGCATCTGAAGCCGCACGCAAAGCCATTATGAGTCCCTTACTAGAAACGTCTATCGAAGGAGCTCGTGGTGTGATCATGAATATCACAGGCGGTTCAAACCTATCACTATATGAGGTGAATGAAGCTGCAGAGATTGTTACATCTGCTTCTGATCCTGATGTGAATATGATCTTCGGTGCAATTATTGATGAAGATTTAAAAGATGATATTAAAGTTACTGTTATTGCTACTGGATTTGAGCACAAGCCAGCGATTCCACATACTCAAATTCGTAAGACCGTAACGCCTGAGAATGAAGTTGCTGATAAGACGAACCAAAACTTACGTCCATTTGGTAATCAAGCCTCTAGTGATCAACTGGATATACCTACATTTTTACGGAATCGTACACGTCCGAATAACGACTAAATCACATGCATTTAATAATCCCATGTAAAAGGGTTCGATTTTCCTACTAGGAAAATCGAACCCTTTTACGTTTCTTTTGTTAGATTTCGACAAAAATATAGCCAATTTGACTTCCATGATTAGACAGACTTTGGATAGAGACTTTTCTATACTAAATTTATCTTCTAAAAAAGTAGCACTAGGTTCTGCTGACATCCTTCCTCGTAGATAATATTTCAGGTAGGTGAGGGTTATGGTTGTCTATATCGATCTTATATTTATCTTTAATCTAGTTATTGATGCAACGGTATTGTGGTTAACGGGATGGATGCGAAAGCTTAAAGTGCCTTGGTGGCGAATCCTTCTATCCGCATTATTGGGTGCCCTTTATGTCATTATGATGTTCTTACCTGTTCTTAGCTTCATGTATACCTTTCTTATTAAGTTCGGATTATCCTTAATGATGTTGTGGATTGCCTTTGGGTTTAAGAGTTTACAACACTATATTAGGAATTTAGGGACTTTCTATATGATTAATTTTGCGGCAGCTGGTGGAATTGTTGGAATTCATTATTTGCTACAAAACACAGGTGATATTTGGAACGGAATACGGTTCACAACATCGGGAGGGTTTGCTTTTGAATTAGGTATTGGTTTCTGGTTTATTATCATTATGTTCTTTGTTGTTATGTACGGGTTCAAAGTGGTGCAATCCTCGAAGCGGAAGTTCGACGATAGACAAGTCTATTTAGCGGAAGTGAGGGTAGTGATCTCTAATCAAGAGGTGAGATGTAGGGGGCTTCTGGATACAGGTAATCAGCTATGTGACCCTCTAACTCGTATACCCGTCATGGTGATGGAGGCGACATTATGGCAAGACCATCTTCCTGAATCATGGAAAGGCAAGCTTGCTGATGGAGAAGCGGACAAACTCATTATGGAAATGGGGGAAGAATCTAATTTTCTGTGGCAAGATCGTATCCGGTTAGTTCCGTATCGGGGTGTGAACCGTAGTGCAGCATTCATGTTAGCCCTTAAACCGGATCTTGTTGAAGTTAATATTAATGGTATGACAACAACAACTACAAGAGTACTTATAGGGCTTGATGGAGGTGAGCTATCTGGTGAAGGAGCATATCGAGCCATCATTCATCCAGAGCTTGTACAGGATGACTCAGCCACTCCAAGTCAGATTGAGATTCCCGTGGGTAGTCCGCCTACGATGTGATTTAACCATAAGAATGATTTCGGGACGAAGATAGTTTTCTTACAGAAAACTCAGCTTATGCTTACGAAGATAGTTTTCTTACAGAAAACTCTTAGGAGGAATGAAATGATATTAGCAAAATGGAGATTGGTTGCACAAGTACAATATTATCGCATTCTATTTGTATTTGGACTCAAAAGTGAAGAGATATATTATATTGGTGGTAGTGAGGCACTGCCTCCACCGTTGACACGGGATGAAGAGGAATATTTACTGCAAAGGTTATCCACAGGGGATGCAGCTATTCGAGCGATGTTGATCGAGCGTAATTTAAGGTTGGTTGTGTATATTGCTCGTAAATTCGAGAACACCGGTATCAATATTGAAGATTTAGTATCCATTGGTGCAATAGGTCTCATTAAGGCAGTCAATACATTTGATCCAGAGAAGAAAATCAAGCTTGCCACTTATGCATCTCGTTGTATTGAGAATGAGATTCTCATGTATTTAAGAAGAAATAATAAGATTAGAAGTGAAGTTTCTTTTGATGAACCGTTAAATATTGATTGGGATGGTAATGAATTATTATTATCCGATGTGATGGGTACGGAGAATGATGTGATTTATCGCAATATTGAGGAGCAAGTGGATCGCAAATTATTGCATAAAGCGCTTGAGAAATTGACGGATAGAGAGCGAACAATTATGGAGCTTCGCTTCGGATTACAAGATGGCGAAGAGAAAACACAAAAAGATGTAGCTGATATGTTGGGCATTTCACAGTCCTATATCTCTCGACTAGAAAAGCGTATTATCAAACGGTTGCGTAAAGAATTTAATAAAATGGTATAAGTATTATTGATACTTGTTTGGTGAGTTTTTGAAAAGTGGTTTGAAAATAAGGAATAAAATGAGCCTCTGAGGAGATAATGTACAGTAATGTTTCTCCTTGGGAGGTAAATCATCATGACCCGAAACAAAGTTGAAATTTGTGGAGTAGATACAGCAAAGCTTCCCGTTCTAACAAATGTGGAAATGCGATTGTTGTTTCATTCCTTACAACAGGATAATGACCGTTCAGCTAGGGAAAAATTGGTCAATGGAAATTTAAGATTAGTACTAAGTGTTATTCAAAGATTTAATAATCGAGGTGAATTCGTCGACGATTTGTTTCAAGTTGGCTGTATTGGACTAATGAAGGCTATTGATAATTTTGACTTATCTCAAAATGTTAAGTTCTCTACGTATGCAGTACCGATGATTATCGGTGAAATCCGAAGGTATTTACGGGATAATAATCCAATAAGGGTATCTCGTTCTCTACGCGATATTGCTTACAAGGCGCTTCAAGCTCGAGATGCCTTAACGAATCAGAACTGTAGAGAACCTACCATATTTGAAATATCGGTTGCACTCAATATACCTAAGGAAGATATCGTGTTTGCACTCGATGCTATACAGGATCCTGTATCATTATTTGAACCGATATATCACGATGGTGGTGATCCGATCTATGTCATGGATCAAATCAGCGATGATAAGAATAAAGATGTTTCGTGGATTGAGGAAATTGCCTTAAGAGAGGCTATGCATAGATTAGGGCAACGTGAAAAGTTAATCCTCTCGATGCGTTTTTTTGAGGGGAAAACACAGATGGAGGTAGCGGATGAGATTGGGATTTCACAAGCCCAAGTATCACGATTAGAGAAATCAGCGATTCAGCAAATGCAGAAATATGTTAAGACATAATCAGCGAGAACATAATTAGATATGAAGGCATATATATAGCGATCCTAAGTGATCGCTTTTTTTGTTTTTCATGATGTGATCATTTAATATTTAGTGGTTGTCGATTGGGTCATGACATATATTAACCATATAGCTCTTTTGAGATTTGTTTAAAAAATGACTTCACAAAAAGGTATGGTGGTTAAACTATGAAGATCTCCGATTTTCAAACAAAGGATGTCATAAATATTATTGATGGTAAACGTTTGGGCCAGATCAGCGATCTCGAGCTTGACCTTCGTCAGGGTAGGATTGATGCTATCGTAGTCCCTAGTTATAGTAAGTTAATGGGGCTGTTTGGAGGTCGAACCGAACTAATCATTCCATGGAACCAAATTGTAAAGATTGGATCTGATGTTGTTTTGGTCAAGATGGAAGAGGTTAAATCTATTAGAGATGACAAAGAAGCAGATCGATTGGAGCGAACGGATCGACGTCCTTACTAAGGGGTTCTTAGGAAAGATATATGATACACTGGAGTAGAGGTGAATTTTATGGAGCCATTTGTATTGAGGAATTGTGAAGTGAATCAACCAGAAGTATTCATATTAGAGTCATGGGATAAGGAATTAACCATTACTGCAGGATTTACTGGACGCCAAGGTGGAGTGAGTCAAGCTCCCTACGATAGTATGAATTGTGCTTTTCATGTTGCGGATCATGAAGTAGATGTTATCCATAATCGAATGAGACTTGTTGAATCATTAGGTATGAACCTAGATGCGTGGACTTGTGGTGAACAGGTTCATAGCAATCATATAGAGATCGTCTATGCAAAAGATAAAGGGCGCGGGAACAAGGATAGATCGACGGCATTTCAGAATACCGATGGATTACTAACCAATGTCCCTGGTATACTGTTAACTTCTTTTTATGCAGATTGTGTGCCGCTATACTTCTATGATGCTCAGAAACAGGTCGTCGGGCTTGCCCATGCAGGTTGGAAGGGAACCGTGTCAGAGATAGCATCCAACATGGTGAATCAAATGAAACAAGAATATGGTAGTCATGTAGCAGATATTAAAGCAGCTATTGGACCATCCATAGGGCCTTGTTGTTATGAGGTAGATGATAAGGTGATGTCGCATGTGTATGCATTAGAAAAGGAAATAGGTGATCACGCAACACCATCATCTACTTGGTACCAGAATAAGACCGCAGGAAAGAGCATGTTGAACTTGAAAGAAATCAATCGACACATTATGATAAAAGCAGGAATAATGCCGATACATATCGAATGTACTACTTGGTGTACAAGCTGTAACAATGATGTATTCTTCTCGTTTCGTAAAGATGCAGGAGTTACAGGACGTATGGCTAGCTGGATCGGCTTAAAGTGAGGTGGTATTTTCTTTGACAATTGTAGATCGAATAAGTGACGTAGAATCTCGAATTAACGATGCTTGCATAAGAAGTGGAAGATTAAGAGAAGATGTAAATACCGTTGTAGTTACGAAATATATATCTTTGGAAAGAACCGCTGAATTTCTCAGTCATGGATGTAAGCATATTGGGGAGAATCGTTGGCAGAATGCCGAAGAGAAGTGGCATGTATTAGGCGAAATGGGAATTTGGCATTTCATTGGTCATCTTCAAAGTAATAAAGTGAAGGATGTTATCAATAAGTTCCAATATATCCATTCACTAGACAAGCTATCACTTGCTCAGGAACTTGAGAAGAAAGCAAGTCAATTGGGTATTGTTGTGAATGTATTTGTTCAAGTAAATATCTCTGGTGAAGACACGAAATATGGTTTAGCACCTCAGAATGTAGCTCCATTTCTAGAAGAGATAAAAGGATTCAACCATATTAGAATTGTAGGATTAATGACTATGGCTCCCTTCGAGGAGAATGCCGAGAATACACGGACAATATTCAGAAGTCTGAGAAATTTAAGAGATGATCTTAATCGCCAGTCCATTACCCGCGAACCTATGACAGAATTATCTATGGGAATGTCGAATGACTTTGAAGTCGCGATTGAAGAAGGATCTACGTGGATACGTTTAGGATCTATTCTAACAGGGAAAGAGGAGGGTTAAATATGGGAGTTATGAATCGATTTATGAACTTCATGGGTCTACAGGAAGAAGAGGAAGTTGTAGAGCGTGAACCTCTCGCTACTGAAGAAGAGGAATTTGGAACTTTAAATGCGGAGCCACGTAAGAATCAAAGGAGTAATGTTGTTAGCATTCACTCACAAAAAAATGTTAAAGTAGTATTATACGAACCACGTTCGTATGATGAGGCACAAGAGATTGCCGACCATTTGCGTTCACATCGCACGGTTGTTATGAATTTACAACGTGTTCGAAATGACCAAGCGTTCCGTATTATTGACTTTGTCAGTGGAACTGTTTATGCATTAAGTGGAAGCATATCCAAAATAGGAGGTAACATCTTTCTGTGCACCCCAGATACAGTTGAAATTCAAGGGAATATTTCCGAGATTTTGGCTGAAGAGCTTGAACACAACAGAATGAGGTGAAACCGTATTGATCCAAATTGATCGAATTCTCAACTTATTATTTGAAATTTATTTTTACATGATTGTTATTTATGTATTAATGTCATGGCTACCCAATTTACGCAACAATTTTATTGGTGAATTATTGACCAAATTAGTTGAACCGTATCTAGCTCCATTCCGTCGATTCATTCCGCCTATTATGGGAATGATTGATATTTCACCAATCATTGGCTTGTTTGTATTGCAATTTGTACAACTTGGCTTGAAATTTCTTATCCACTCCATTTTCTTTTAGGACCTATGATGGTGAAGGATATATTAGATCATTTCAATCATGATGAGAAAGAGTTCGTTGACAGAGCGTGGGAATGGGTAATTCATGCAGGTCAGTACCATGAACAGAAATTGACCGATTTCGTAGATCCAAGGCAAGCATATATATTGCAGACGCTAGTGAATAGGCATCCTGATGCACAAATTCACTTAGATGGTGGTTATGATGGCGCTGAAAGATGCCGTGCAATCATTGCTCCTGATTATCGTATTCTTGAAGATGAACCCATGGGGTTAGTTGTACTTAGTATCTATTCCGGAGATCAGAAATTTCTAGAACTTGAACATGCTGATTACATGGGTGCTATTCTGAGTCTAGGTATCAAGCGGAGTAAGATTGGTGACATCCATGTGTTGGACAATGGATGTCATTGCATTGTTAGTGAAGACATCTCCTCATATCTTCATATGCAATTAGACCAAGTGCATCGTATTCATGTACAAAGTGAGATATTGCCCCTAGATCAACTTAGGACAAGCGAAGCCTCACTGGAGACCATGGACCTTACGGTGGCTTCCTTGCGTCTAGATGGAATTGCATCAGATGTATATCGATTAAGTCGTAGCAAGATTCTAGCTCCTATTAAAGCTGGTCGATGCCGAGTGAACTGGAAAGTGATCATTGACCCTTCCGCTGTCTTGAAAGAAGGGGACATGATTTCTTTGCAGGGATGTGGACGTTTCAAAGTATTAGAAGCAGGCGGACTAACCAAAAAAGGTCGTTATCGAGTGAGGATCGGAAAATTTGTATAAGTAGTTTGCAGGAAGTGAGCGGTTCTTGTCGAATTGAGTTATCCAAGAAGAATCTTGTGTCACGATTTAAATTGATTGCCGAAATTACAGGAGGTGCACATCCATGTCGTTAACACCATTGGATATACATAACAAAGAATTTGGTCGCCGTATCCGCGGTTATGACGAAGATGAAGTCAATGAATTCTTAGATCAAGTCATTAAGGATTATGAGGGTGTAATTCGCGAGAATAAGGAATTACACAATCAAATGTTCAATCTTCAAGAAAGACTAGATCACTTTGTTAATATTGAAGAATCTCTTTCTAAGACTATTATTGTTGCTCAAGAAGCAGCTGATGATGTGAAATCGAACGCTAAGAAAGAGTCTCAATTGATTCTTAAAGAAGCAGAGAAAAATGCGGATCGAATTATTAATGAAGCATTATCTAAATCTAGAAAAATTGCCATGGAAGTCGAAGAGTTGAAGAAGCAAGCTTCCATTTATCGTACTCGGTTCCGGACACTTGTTGAAGCCCAGTTAGAATTATTAAGTATGGATGGTTGGGATACTTTAGACAATCGTGACGAGATGAAGGAATTGTTATAATTCTTTAATGAATTGACATTTTATCCGTAAAAGGCTATAACTATATTCATATTATTATGTAAATAAATGCTCCAATAATGATTTGATGATGGGACAAGTACCTTTATGAGCTGTTCTACCAGAGAGTTGGCGTAATGCTGAGAGCCAATGTTCAGAACGTAATG
This sequence comes from Paenibacillus sp. CMAA1364, assembly GCF_054373195.1. NCBI lineage: Bacteria > Bacillati > Bacillota > Bacilli > Caryophanales > Paenibacillaceae > Paenibacillus > Paenibacillus sp. CMAA1364. The sequence goes on from NZ_JBITNB010000002.1 coordinate 306,365, forward strand.
TGGAAGATCCTCCCGGAGAAGTGATGCTCAAAACGTCTTTGACGTTAGTAGGCTGAACCGGTCTGCCGAACGTTATATCGGCTCCCTGCTGTAATTCAGCAAGGACATGAGATATTGCTTATCTAGATTTTCTGATAAGTGAAATTAGGGTGGTAACGCGAGCTAAAGTCTCGTCCCTTTGGGGATGGGGCTTTTTTTGCGTGTCCATCCCCCTAAGTCCCCCTTTCGAAGGGGGATTCCAAAGGGCCCGCCCTCTGGACACCTGAAAGTTTGGTGGATGGTGTTCGTGCGCGGAGGGGAGTCATGGTGGAGGCGGGAGCGGCTCTTCCTCGATTCCCCTTGCGGGATCATCTTCGGCCACCTTCCATGGGAGCTCTGCCTGGTCGCTTCGCATGACGTGCATCAACAGACGAATGATGGAGCGTGGCGGTTGGGAGCTACATGAGTGTGTGGTGAAAGTCCCAACCTCGACTCCCCTCTGGGGACGTCTACGGGTTCCTTTCACTTGGGTGAATGAGTTGCTTGAGTGCGGATCAACAGACGAATGATGTGACGCGGCGGTTGGGAGTTACATGGGTGTGTGGTGAAAGTCCCGACCTCGACTCCCCTCTGGGGACGTCTACGGGTTCCTTTCACTGTTGGAGTGAGTTGCTTGAGTGTGGATCAACAGACGAATGATGCAGCGTGGCGGTTGGGAGTTACATGGGTGTGTGGTGAAAGTCCCCACCTCGACTCCCCTGCGGGGACGTCTACGGGTTCCTTTCACTTAGGTTCTGAGTTACCTGAGAGCGGGCCTTTTGCTAGCAAAAGGCGGTAAGAGGGGATACGCTCCCATTGAACTTTAAACAGACGATGTAGTTATTACGATGAAATTTTGGGTGTCCAGAGGGCTAGCCCTTGGAATCCCCCTTACAAAGGGGGACTTAGGGGGATGGCTTCCGCGACTTATTTTGAAAGGAATGATCATTTATGCAAAGAGTCGATGTCAAAGAAAAGGCGCGTGCTAGAGAGCAACGCGTGTTGAAGAAATGGAATGAAGAAGGAACATTCCGTAAATCTATAGATCGCCGTGAGGGTAAGCCGAATTTTGTATTTTATGAAGGACCTCCAACAGCTAACGGGAAACCGCATATTGGACATGTACTAGGACGAGTGATTAAGGACTTCGTAGGTCGTTACCAGACGATGAAGGGCTACCGTGTTGTACGTAAGGCAGGATGGGATACGCATGGTCTACCGGTTGAATTAGGCGTGCAGAAGCAACTTGGGATCACGCATAAACACGAGATTGAGGAATATGGTGTTGAAGCTTTTATTAAGAAGTGTAAGGAAAGTGTATTTGTGTATGAAGAGCAATGGCGTGAGCTTACAGAAGCTATCGGCTACTGGACAGATTTAGATGATCCCTATATCACGTTAGATAACAAATATATTGAGAGCGTGTGGAACATCCTTGCGACGGTTCATGATAAAGATTTGTTATATCGTGGTCATCGCGTGAGTCCGTATTGTCCAGATTGCCAGACGTCTCTCAGTTCTCATGAGGTTGCACAAGGATATAAGGATATTAAAGATCTGAGTGCCACGGCTAAATTTAAATTACATGATAGTGGTGAATATGTTCTTGCATGGACAACTACACCTTGGACGCTGCCAGGGCACGTTGCTCTAGCTGTGAATCCGGATATGGAATATGCGCGTGTACAGCAGGATGATAGCATTTATATCGTGGCCAAAAACTTGGTAGATAGCGTCATCAGTGGTGAGCATGAAGTTCTCAGTACACTGAAGGGTTCTGAGTTAGTAGGTAAGACATATGATCCACCGTTTACGTATACCCAATTAGAAAAGTCTAATGTCATTTTGGGTGCTAAATTTGTTACAGATGCCAGCGGTACAGGTATCGTTCATATGGCTCCTGCACATGGTGAAGATGACTATAGAGTGTGCAAAGAAAATGATATTGATTTCGTAAATGTCGTGAATCTTCAAGGTTGCTATGTTGATGAAGTGACGGAGTTGGCTGGTCGTTTCGTTAAAGATTGTGATATTGATATTGTCAAAATGCTCTCAGAGCGTGGATTGCTCTATAGTAAGGAGAAATATGAGCATAGCTATCCTTTCTGCTGGCGCTGTGATACACCATTACTGTACTATGCAATGGATAGTTGGTTCATTAAGACAACTGCAATCAAGGATCAACTGATTGCGAACAATAGCGAGGTAGAATGGTATCCAGGCCATGTTCGCGAAGGACGCTTCGGTAAATTCCTAGAAGATCTAGTGGACTGGAATATTAGCCGTGATCGTTATTGGGGTACACCACTGAATATCTGGATCTGTGAAGAAACAGGGGAGCAGTTCGCACCACATAGCATAGAAGAGCTTAGAGCGCGTGCTATTGGAGATATTCCTGCAGATTTAGAGTTACACAAGCCGTATGTGGATGAAGTGAAGGTTCGCAGTACATGTGGCAAATATATAATGACACGTACGCCAGAAGTCATTGACGTGTGGTTCGATAGTGGTTCAATGCCGTTCGCTCAGCAACATTACCCTTTTGAGAATCAAGAGACGTTTGAACAACAGTACCCAGCTGACATGATCTGTGAAGGTATTGATCAGACGCGTGGATGGTTCTATAGTCTTCTAGCTGTATCGACGCTACTTACAGGGAAAGCACCTTACAAGGCAGTTATGGCTACAGGACATGTGCTGGATGAACAAGGGCAGAAGATGTCTAAGTCCAAAGGAAATGTTATCGATCCATGGGAGATCATTGAGGAGTATGGAACGGATGCGTTCCGTTGGGCGTTATTATCAGATAGTGCACCTTGGAATAGTAAACGTTTCTCCAAAGGAATTGTGGGGGAAGCGAAATCGAAGTTAGTTGATACCCTTGTCAATACACACGCATTCCTAACGTTATATGCGAGTATTGATGGCTATCAACCATCGGAGCATCCATTTGAGCCATCGGATCATAAGTTAGATCGTTGGATACTGTCGCGTCTGAACAGTCTGATTAAGACAGTGGATAAAGGGTTAAGCGTTAATGACTTCCTGAATGCTTCCAAAGCGATTGAAGCATTTGTGGATGAATTGAGTAACTGGTATATTCGTCGTTCCCGTGATCGGTTCTGGGGAAGTGGTCTTACCAAAGATAAATTAGATGCTTACCGTACATTGACGGAAGTCATGCTTACTACAGCGAAGCTAATTGCACCATTCACACCGATGTTGGCTGAAGATATTTACTTGAATCTGAGTGGTGGAGAGAGTGTCCATCTGGACGATTATCCACAAGCGAATGAAGCTTTGATTGATGAGGCGCTAGAGCAGGATATGGAGACCGCACGCCGTATTGTTGAATTAGCACGTAACGTTCGTAATGAGACAGGAATCAAGACGCGACAGCCATTGTCTGAACTCATTGTCTCCATTGATCATGGGTTTGATCTACCGGGATACGAGGATATCATTACCGAAGAGATTAATGTGAAAAGAATCGTGACTCAGGCGGATGATAGTGGATTTGTTGATCTTACACTCAAACTTAACTTGAAAATTGGTGGTAAGAAATATGGTAAGCATGTGGGCTTCTTGCAGAACTACTTCAAGGGTATGTCTTCTGAAGCTACACGCGAAGCTGTAGAGAGTGGCATTCTTCATATTACTTCACCTGATGGGGATGAGTTCGATATCACGTCAGAAGAATTACTTGTTGATAAGCAGGCTAAATCTGGTTTCGCTTCCGCTTCAGGATATGGGATTACGGTTGCATTGAACACAGAGATTACGTCGGATCTGGTACAAGAAGGATGGGTGCGTGAAGTGATTCGCGCTGTGCAAGATTATCGCAAAAAGCTTGATTTACCAATCGAGAAACGTGTGATCTTGACGCTAGATGTTGATGATGAGCTAAAAGAGGCTATCACAGCATTCGATCATGTATTACGCGAGAACGTATTGGTCAATGAGTTTATGTTTGGTTCGATGGAATCCATGGAACGAGTTGATCTAGCTGGGAAGTCAGTGGGTATCTATATCGCAGATTAATTAGAAACCATTTTGAACATAATAGATGTAATGACATGAGAACGAGCCTTAAGCCGGTTATTGGGAATTTAACATCCCGAACGGACTAAGGCTCGTTCTTCTTGACATAAGTGATTTCCAGAAGGAGCGAAAAGCCATGGTAGAAGAGAACAAAGATACTTCTGTCGAAATCGATCACTCAGAAGAGACCTATAATCTATTAACTAAGTTGGCGAACAGTTTAGAGAAATCGCGAATTGCAGAATACACAGCATTGTTACATCGGCCATGGCGTTTAATTTGGTTGAATGTACTTTCAGGTACAGCACGTGGTGTAGGGATTGCTATTGGATTCACTTTTTTTGCTGCTACCATTATCTATTTACTACAAATTCTCGGTGCTCTGAATTTACCTATTATTGGGGATTATATCGCAGACATTGTACGTATTGTGCAAAGACAATTGGAATTGAATTATTAATCCAGTGCTGAGAATGTATCGATACCCTCACCTGTGTCCATGTACTGTTGGTAATGACTATTACGTATAATACCTATTGGTTTTCCTTCAATATCTGCTGCAATAAAACTTTCAATGGCTTCGACACATCCCTCTATTTCGTTGTCAGCTTCAATGGCCATGTCATCATAGCTCTCGATCTGGTGATCTTCTGCCATAGCGGGTGAATTCGATGTGCCCCAGCTTTCTACGATTTGCCAGGTATCTTCACCATCGAATCCATTTTGATTATCACGTTCATCTAGACTGGTTCGGCCAAACGGTGGCATTAGAAATTCTTCCTCCACAGGACGATTATTGGAGACAGTCTGTCTGTCGGAGTGTTCCTTACAGTAACTTGTTGCTGGTATTGCTATTAATCGATCATAAGGAATAGCCTTGTGACATACATGACAACTCCCATACGTGCCTTTGCTAATCTGCTCCAAGGCAGACTCAATTCGCTCCAATTGCATTTCATCATGTTCTACAAGCGAAATGTCCATACTTCTATAATAAAGATCTGTTGCAACGTCAGCAGGATGGTTATCAATACTCGACAATTCACCTGTTGAAAAGCGGAAGGATTCATCCAATCCGTGATGATCATTGTCCTTGGTTCGTTGAATAATATCCTCTTGTTCAAGTTCTAACTGTGTTTGCAAATGTTTGATCTGTGTTAATGTTAAGGTTGGTGTCATAGCGTCTCCTTTCTTACATCGGTTGGGTGTAGGGAGTTATTATTGTCTTATTATATAGTGTGCGGAATGAATGGATTTTAAGTGAGGGAAATAATCTCCGTAATGGTCCTTTATGGACGACTTTAGATGGCCTGTGATACAATGAATAGGTCTGTAATTCGTATTTATTACCATAGACTAATGATTAATGAAAATGGTGGAGACCATAAGATTGGAGTGACTTGACCTATGATATATTACATAATTGCGTTAGTTGCCTTCCTGGTGGATCAAGGAACGAAATATTTGATTGCAAGTCGAATGGAACTAACTGAACAGATTCCAGTGATCGGTAATTTCTTCCTTATAACATCACATCGTAACCGTGGTGCAGCCTTTGGAATACTTGAGGATCAACGATGGTTCTTTATCGCCATTACGATCGTTGTAGTCATTGCGATTGTTTGGTATTTACAAAAAGTAATGAAAACAAGTAATAAGATACTACCTCTTGCACTGAGTTTGGTACTAGGAGGAGCGCTCGGTAACTTTATTGATCGCGTGATTGCTGGAGAAGTAGTGGATTTCTTGCAGTTCAACTTTGGAAGTTATACGTTTCCGATTTTTAATATTGCAGATTCATGTATCGTTGTTGGAGTTGGATTAATTATTGTTGACTCTTTCCTTGATATTAAAAGAAATCCAGCCAAACCGAATACGGAAGGAAATGAAGAAGCGTGAATGACAGCAAGAATTACGAAGAAGAAGTATTGAACGAAGATCTAGATACAAGAGATTTTGTAGTTGAAGAGTGCTCGGCTAAAGAGCGTATTGATAAATATATTACCGAGATGTGGGGAGAAGAAGTCTCCCGTTCCCAAGTCCAATTATGGATTGCGGATGAACATGCCACAGTAAATGGGAAGGCCGTTAAGGCGAATTATAAGCTTTCTGTGGGTGATCAGATTCAAGTTATCGTTCCCGAACCTATATCGGTAGAAATTGTAGCACAAGATATTCCGCTTGATGTTGTTTATGAAGATCAGGATCTTATTGTAGTGAATAAGCCAAGAGGAATGGTTGTGCATCCTGCCCCTGGTCATTCGCAGGGAACATTAGTGAATGCACTAATGTATCATTGTAAAGATTTATCTGGCATTAATGGTGAGTTACGCCCTGGAATAGTACATCGCATTGACAAAGATACTTCGGGGCTCATTATGGCTGCGAAGAATGATAAGGCGCATGCTTCGCTAGCATTACAGTTGAAGGAGCATTCGGTCACCCGTCGTTATGTAGCGTTGGTTCATGGTAATATCGCACATCATCATGGCACGGTGGATGCTCCCATTGGACGAGATCCAATGGATCGTAAGATGTACACCGTGAAGGAATCCAATAGTAAAAAAGCTGTAACTCATTTTACAGTACAAGAACGTCTAGGAGATTACACCTTGCTAGAACTTAAATTGGAGACTGGTCGGACGCATCAGATCCGTGTCCACATGAAGTTTATTGGACATCCTTTAGTTGGAGATCCCATCTATGGTCGTGGTAAAGGCGTTAAATTTACTGGGCAAGCTCTTCATGCGGCAGTATTAGGCTTCGTTCATCCATCAAGTGGTGAGTACTTAGAGTTTAATGCTGATAAACCTGAAGACTTACAGGATCTGATTACGAGTCTACGTAGTCGCTAATAGTACAAAATATTCAGAGTATAGTCCATGGCTAAGAGCCATGGACTTCTTCATATTTATAGATATAAATATGGCTGAATTGGAGATGGAAGTGCTATGAGTAGAAATAATGATCCAATGACCTACATTCGAACAAATATTGCAGATCGACTAGGTGGTTCTAACTATGGTACAGACACTGCCATATATAAATTTGAGAAGATTAAGCGTGCTAAGGTGGCCGCTAAGAAAGAACACCCCCATATCGAGTTGATCGATATGGGGGTGGGTGAACCAGATGAGATGGCGGATGATAGAATAATAAGCAAGCTAGCGGAAGAAGCGAATAAGTCAGAGAATAGAGGGTACGCAGATAATGGAATACCGGAGTTTAAAGTAGCTTGTGCAAGGTATTTGCATGAGGTATTCGGAGTTAAAGGAATCGATCCGATCGACGAAATTGTCCACTGCATTGGTTCGAAGTCCGCTTTAGCTATGTTACCTACCTGCTTCATAAATCCAGGAGATATTACAATTATGACTATACCGGGATATCCAATTATGGGGACACATACGCAATATTTAGGCGGGGAAGTATTTACAATAACATTACGTAGAGAGAACCAATTCCTGCCTAATCTACAAGAGATTCCTGAGCATGTAGCAAGGCGTGCTAAACTCTTATATTTAAATTATCCTAATAATCCTACGGGTGCTAGTGCAACGATTGATTTTTTTACAGAAGTGGTAAGATGGGCTGAGAAATATCAGGTTGTTGTTGTACATGATGCACCTTATGCAGCACTGACTTACGATGGTATGAAGCCATTAAGTTTCCTTTCCATTCCTGGAGCGAAGGAGGTTGGGGTTGAACTGCATTCGTTATCTAAATCATATAACATGACAGGCTGGAGAATTGGCTTTGTAGCGGGTAACCCATTGATTATTAATGCGTTCAGTGATGTGAAAGATAATCATGATTCTGGTCAATTCATAGCAATTCAGAAGGCAGCAGCCTTTGCGCTAACATATCCGGAAATAACGGAGCAAATGGCTACTAAATATTCTCGTCGTCATCAGTTACTTGTAGATGTATTGAATGAATTGGGATTCGTGGCTAAGAAACCAAAGGGTTCTTTCTTTCTATACGTTGAAGCTCCTATAGGAATAAAGGGTGGGCGTCGATTCAATTCTGGTGAAGAGTTCTCCCAGTTCCTAATTCGGGAGAAATTAATATCAACGGTGCCCTGGGATGATGCCGGGCATTACATCCGATTCTCAGTCACTTTCGCATCCCAAGGTGTTGAGGATGAGATAGAAGTGATACAAGAATTGAAACGCCGACTAGTCGATGTTGAGTTTGAATTTGGTTGACAACTGTTTTTCATTCTGTCATAATCCTTGTAGATGAATAGCACCTTTAATTCAGTCCCGTGAGACTGGCAAGGTTACGTGAACCGAGGTTCACCGCTTAATACTCGTATATTTATATACGAGAGGTTATGTGGCGACCTGTCACTCATTCGATAGATATCGGATGAATGACAATGCGAACTCCTTGCCCTTTGGGTAAGGAGTTTTCTTTGGTTAATTACGGGGGAATGAAGGAATTTCCTTTAGAGGAGTAATGAATAATGAATAAAGAAGTACATGTGATTATGGATGAGACTGCCATTAGACGAGCACTAACAAGAATAGCCCACGAAATTTTAGAGAAGAACAAGGGGATTGAAGATTGCATCTTAATTGGAATAAGAACACGCGGAATTTACCTAGCACAGAGAATCGCTGAGCGAATTCAAGAGATTGAAGGCACGCCCATTACTTGTGGTGAACTGGATGTAACAGCGTATCGCGATGATAGATTACAAGAGTATAACCAAGCGTCTGGAGATGAGGCGTTGCCTGCAAGCATATTACAGAATAGCTTGGGAAATGTAAGTATACAAGACAAGACGGTTATATTGTTCGATGATGTTCTCTTCACGGGTCGTACCATTCGAGCGGCGATGGATGCCTTGATGGATTGCGGTCGACCACGAATGATTCAGTTGGCTGTGTTAGCGGATCGTGGACATCGGGAACTACCGATAAGACCAGATTATATTGGTAAGAACGTTCCAACTTCTAATTATGAAGAGATTGTAGTTGCTCTGATGGAGTTTGACGGTAAGGATGAAGTTAGGATCATACACAACAGAGAGAAGAGAGATTCATTATGATAGCAACTAACCTTAGAGATCGTAACTTATTAGGACTAAAGGATATTAGCAGGAATGAAATTGAATCTATTCTGGATAGAGCTGCATATTGGGAAGCCAACAATGAGAAAGTTGTACCCATACTTAATTCACATTTTGTTGCAAATATGTTTTTTGAAGATAGTACCCGAACACGATTTTCTTTTGAAATGGCGGAGAAACGTCTTGGTACACAAGTGCTGAATTTCTCATCAGCAAGTTCGAGCATCGAGAAGGGTGAATCTATCTACGACACAGTAAGAAGCCTTGAATCAATGGGGATTGATGCTGGTGTTATTCGATTAAAGCCTAATGGTGTGTTGCAACAGCTTGCAGAGAAAGTTAGTATTCCATTAATTAACGCAGGCGACGGAAATAATGAACACCCTACCCAAGGTCTGCTAGATTTATATACGATGCGTAAGCAATTTGGTGAATTAAAGGGTCTCAAAGTATCCATTATCGGAGATATCCGACATAGTCGGGTTGCACGTTCCAATCTATGGGCACTACAGAAATTCGGAGCTGAGGTTCGATTCTGTGGACCAACAAGCATGATGGCACCTGAACTAGAACAATACGCCCCATGTGTCACGATGGATGAAGCTTTACAGTCGAATGTAGTCATGATGTTAAGGGTACAACTGGAACGTCATGATACAGGATTATTGAAGTCATCTAAAGATTACAGAGAGCAATACGGATTGACGGAAGCAAGGGCAGAGAAGCTAGCTAAGGATACAATTATTATGCACCCGGGTCCAGTGAATCGTAATGTAGAGATGGATGATGCGATTGTGGAGAGTCCTCAGTCGATGATTTTCCCACAAATTAGTAATGGCGTACCGATTAGAACGGCGGTCATTGAACGAGCTCTACGTCTTTAAGAAATAACAAAGTATAAACTTACTAATAAATATACACAAATATGAATTTTTATTATACAATGAATGGAAGCTAAGTGAGCAATTCATGAGCGGAGGTTATTATGTTAACTATTATTTCAAATGCCAGTGTACTGAATCAACAAGGTCATGTCGAGAACAAACATATTCTAATTGAAGATGGAAAAATTAAGTCCATTGTAGATGCACAGACAAGTCTTTCGGAAATAACAGCAGGGGACTCAGAAGTTGTTGATGCGCAAGGAAAATTAGTAACGCCAGGATTCATAGATATGCATGTACATTTACGTGAGCCTGGATTTGAGCATAAAGAAACGATCGAAAGCGGAAGCCGTTCCGCAGCTAAAGGTGGTTTTACAACGATCGCATGCATGCCTAACACACGGCCTGTAACGGATAATCCAGATGTGATTAAGCTTATTCTAGAGAAAGCAAGCCAAGCTGGAATGGTAAAGGTTCTCCCTTATGCCGCAATCACTAAGAATGAACTTGGCCGAGAGCTTACGGATTTCGCAGCGTTAAAAGAAGCAGGAGCCATTGGTTACACAGATGATGGAGTAGGTGTACAAAGTGCACAAATGATGAAAGATGCGATGAAGATTGCTGCAGAGCTTAATATGCCGGTTATCGCTCACTGTGAAGATAATTCATTAGTGGTTGGAGCATGTGTTGCAGAAGGTGAATTCGCTAAGAAACACGGGTTGAAAGGTATCCCAAATGAATCAGAAGCTATCCATGTTGGACGCGACATACTGTTAGCTGAAGCAACGGGTGTACACTATCATGTCTGCCACGTTAGCACGGAACAATCCGTTCGATTGATTCGTCAAGCGAAAGCGATCGGTATTCATGTAACTGCCGAAGTATGTCCACATCATTTGGTACTATCGGAAGAAGATATTCCAGGGCTTGATGCTAATTGGAAAATGAATCCACCTCTTCGCTCGAAGCGGGATGTTGAAGCTTGTATTGAAGGTCTACTGGATGGAACACTAGATATGATCGTTACGGATCATGCACCACACAGTGCGGAAGAAAAGGCCAAAGGGATGGAGTTAGCTCCATTTGGTATTGTTGGATTCGAGACAGCATTTCCTCTTCTATACACTAAATTTGTCGCTACTGGATTATGGGATTTATCACTCCTTGTTCAACGAATGACAGCAGATCCTGCGAAAGTGTTCGGTCTGAATACAGGATTGCTTGAAGCTGGTAAGCCGGCTGATCTCACGATGATAGATCTGGATACTATAAAGAGCGTAGACCCAGAACAATTTCTTTCAAAAGGACGCAATACACCATTCACAGGTTGGGAATTACAAGGTTGGCCAGTGAAGACTTGGGTGGATGGGAAATTGGTATGGTCTGAATAACATAATACGAATGGCTATCAGTGACTGAATTATAAATATTACATGAACATATGACAGGGGAGTGTATAGGAATGCAAGCAAGATTATTATTAGACAATGGTACTCTGTTTACAGGATTGGCATTTGGTGCAGAAGGCGAATCAACAGGTGAAGTCGTTTTTAATACAGGAATTACTGGGTATCAAGAGGTATTGTCTGATCCATCTTACTGTGGACAGATTGTAACGATGACTCAGCCATTGATGGGTAATTACGGAATTACACGTGATGATTTCGAATCATACATACCCTTTATACATGGTTTTGTTGTTCGTAGACACGAACCTGTTCCAAGTAACTGGCGTGCACAGTATAGCCTTGATGAACTTCTAAAGGAGCATGGTATCGTAGGCATTAGCGAGATCGATACACGTATGTTAACTCGAATCATTCGCAGTCACGGAACGATGAAGGGTATTCTAACAACTTCAGCAGCTTCAGTTGAAGAGTTGCAAGAAAGATTAACAGGTAGTGAGATATTAACAGATCAGGTAGCTCGTACTTCCACGAAGACGATCTATACGAGCCCAGGTTCTAAAGAACGAATTGTCCTTATGGATTTTGGTTCAAAGAACGGGATTCTACGCGAACTCAACGCTCGTAACTGTGATGTTGTCATTGTTCCACAGGACACAACGGCTGAGGAGATTCGCCGTATGCGTCCTGACGGTGTCCTTCTATCTAATGGCCCTGGGGATCCTAAAGATGTTCCACATGCCATACGTACAGTAGAAGAATTGATCGGAGAATTTCCAATCTTCGGCATATGTCTAGGACATCAACTATTCGCTCTAGCTTCTGGTGCAGATACGGAGAAATTAAAGTTCGGACATCGTGGTGGTAACCATCCTGTGAAAGACCTAGCTACGAATCGTTGTTATATCACATCACAGAATCATGGTTATGCCGTAACAGAAAGTTCAATTGAAGGTACTGAATTAGAAATTACACACATTAACAATAATGATAAGACTGTTGAAGGTCTGAAGCATCGTGTTCATCCAGCGATGTCGGTACAATATCATCCAGAGGCAGCACCTGGGCCACAAGAAAGTAACTATTTATTCGATGAGTTTCTACAAATGATTGCTGATCATAAAGTGAATAACCCGGTACAATCTAGACAAGCTGAAATATTTGCAATTGCGAGAGGAGCTCAACTACATGCCTAAGAATAATGAATTAAAGAAAATACTTGTTATTGGATCAGGTCCCATCGTCATTGGTCAAGCAGCAGAATTCGATTATGCCGGTACACAAGCTTGTCAAGCTCTAAAAGAAGAAGGAATAGAAGTCGTACTTATTAATAGTAACCCTGCAACCATCATGACCGATACGAATATGGCTGATAAAGTATATATTGAACCGATCACATTGGAATTTGTTACACAAATTATACGCCAAGAGCGTCCAGATGGTCTTCTACCTACCCTTGGGGGACAGACTGGTCTCAACATGGCTGTAGAACTAGCCCGTGCAGGCGTACTTGAGCAAGAGAATGTGAAATTGTTAGGAACGCAGCTAAGCTCAATTGAGAAAGCGGAAGATCGTGATTTGTTTAGAGAATTAATGCGCGAACTTGACCAGCCAGTACCGGAGAGTGTTATCGTTACCTCTCTACAAGAAGCGCTTGATTTCGCTAACGAGATCGGCTATCCAGTGATCGTTCGTCCAGCCTATACGCTTGGTGGGACAGGCGGAGGAATTTGTGCAACAGAGGAAGAACTACGTGAAACAGTTGTATCTGGAATTCGTTATAGTCCTATCGGTCAATGTCTGATTGAGAAGAGCATTGCAGGTATGAAGGAAATTGAGTATGAAGTGATGCGTGATGCGAACGATAACTGTATCGTTGTGTGTAACATGGAGAACTTCGATCCTGTAGGCGTACATACGGGTGATAGTATCGTTGTGGCCCCAAGCCAAACGATGTCAGATCGTGAATATCAAATGCTAAGAACAGCTTCTGTCAGAATTATTCGTGCATTGAATATTGAAGGTGGATGTAATGTACAGTTTGCGCTAGATCCACAGAGCTTCCAGTATTATGTTATCGAAGTTAACCCTCGTGTGAGTCGTTCATCGGCCCTTGCTTCCAAGGCGACAGGATATCCTATTGCCAAAATGGCAGCGAAAATTGCTATGGGTTATACCTTAGATGAAATTATTAACCCTGTTACAGGACAGACGTATGCTTGCTTCGAACCAACATTGGATTATATCGTTAGTAAGATACCACGCTGGCCTTTTGATAAATTCGTTAATGCTAACCGTAAACTAGGGACGCAAATGAAGGCAACTGGCGAGATTATGGCGATTGGTCGTACATTTGAAGAATCCATTCATAAAGCCATTCGTTCGTTAGAGATTGGTGTTCATCGCTTCTATCTAGAGGGAACAGAATTGTTAAGCGAAGAGGTTCTTAACGAGCGCTTAGAGAAACCTGATGATGAGCGGATCTTCCTTATTGCCGAAGCTTTCCGTCGTGGTTATTCATTGCAACAGATCCAAGACTTAACACAAGTGGACTGGTGGTTCCTTGACAAGATTGAAGGGATTATCAAGTTCGAATCACGCATCCAACAAGAACAAATACTATCTTATGAAACGTTATACCAAGCGAAGAGACTTGGATTCACAGATAAATCTATAGCTGAAATTCGCCAACAAAATATATCAACAAGTCTTCAGATAACTGAGGTAGAAGTGCGTGAGTTCAGATTAAGTCATAACCTTCGTCCAGTGTTCAAAATGGTTGATACATGTGCAGCTGAATTTGAAGCTTCTACACCATACTATTACTCTACTTATGAGACGGAGAATGAAGTGATTCAGTCATCCAAAGAGAAAATTCTAGTGCTAGGTTCAGGTCCAATTCGAATCGGACAAGGAATTGAATTTGATTACTCGACGGTTCATGCGGTGTGGGCAATTCAAAAAGCAGGCTATGAAGCAGTTATTATCAACAACAACCCTGAAACGGTATCGACCGACTTCAATACATCAGACCGCTTATATTTTGAGCCTTTGTTCTTCGAAGATGTCATGAACGTCATTGAACAGGAGAAGCCTATTGGTGTCATTGTGCAATTCGGTGGTCAGACGGCCATTAATCTAGCGGCGCCATTGAGTGCAGCAGGTGTGAAAATATTAGGTACAGGACTTGCAAGTATCGATGAAGCAGAAGATCGTAAGAAATTCGAAGCATTGTTATCTCGATTGAATGTAGCCCAGCCTAACGGAAAGACCGTTATATCTGTAGATGAAGCAGTTGCTACTGCAGAGAAAATTGGATACCCGGTATTAGTTCGACCTTCCTATGTATTAGGTGGACGTGCAATGGAAATTGTCTACTCTGATGAAGAGTTACTAAATTACATGGAGCATGCAGTTAAGATTAATCCGGAACACCCTGTACTAATCGATCGTTACATGCTTGGAAAAGAAGTGGAAGTCGATGCAATCTGTGATGGTGATACGGTATTGATTCCAGGAATCATGGAACATATTGAGCGCGCTGGTGTTCACTCAGGTGACTCCATTGCAGTCTATCCGCCACAACACCTAGAAGATCATCTGAAAGAAAAGATCGTTAATATCACGATTAAAGTAGCCAAGGAATTGAAGACGATCGGTCTAGTGAATATTCAGTTTGTTATTCATCAAGACGAAGTTTACGTAATCGAAGTGAACCCACGTTCTTCTCGTACGGTTCCATTCTTAAGTAAAGTTACAACGATTCCAATGGCTAATCTTGCTATGCAAGCCATTCTAGGTACGAAATTGAAAGACTTAGGATACCAAGAAGGACTATGGAAAGAAAGTGAATATGTATCCGTGAAAGTTCCAGTGTTCTCTTTTGCCAAGTTGCGTAGAGTAGATACCACATTAGGGCCTGAGATGAAGTCAACGGGTGAAGTTATGGGTCGTGACCTTCAATATGCGAAAGCATTATACAAAGGGCTGATTGGAGCAGGCATGAAGATACCTTCCACGGGATCCATTATTGTAACTGTTGCGGATAAGGACAAAGATGAAGCTGTAGAGCTTATGACTGGATTCAAGAGATTGGGTTATAAAATATATGCAACAGGCGGCACAGCAGATGCTCTAATTAAAGCGGGTATTGAAGTAACGACTGTGAATAAGTTAAGCGAAGGGACACCGAATATTCTGGATCTCATTCGTACTGGTGAAGCACAGTATGTGTTTAATACACTTACTAAGGGTAAATTGCCACAGCGTGATGGATTTAGAATCAGACGTGAAGCTGTTGAGAATGGTATTGTATGTATGACATCACTAGATACAGTTAGAGCATTGCTCAGTATGTTAGATACGATCAACTTCTCATCTCAAGCTATGCCAGCATTCATTGGGCAATAGGTGAAATGATGAATACTGAATTTAACCAAATGGCAGGTCGTTTGATTGTAGCTTTGGATTATCCCGATGCCGTTTCGGCATCGGCCTTGGTTGAGCAATTACAAGGCATTCCTTGTTATATGAAGGTTGGGATGCAATTGTTCTATGCTGCAGGCCCGGACTTCATAAGAGAATTGAAGGCTAAAGGTTATGCTGTGTTCTTAGATTTGAAGATGCATGATATCCCTAACACGGTTAGGGGTGGTGCAGAGAGCATCACACGCCTTGGTGTAGATATGTTCAATGTGCATGCAGCAGGCGGAACTCAGATGATGCAGGCGGCTTATGAAGGCATGACAACAGCGTTAGCTAAGGACCCCTCTTTAGTGAAGCCATTGATTATAGCGGTCACGCATCTAACAAGTACGAGTCAAGAAGTTCTAAATGAACAGATTGGTGTTGCAGGTCCTATACAAGATGCTGTTGTAAGGTATGCTGGATTAACCGCTACAGCAGGATTAGATGGTGTTGTGGCCTCTGCTCAAGAGGTGCCGTCCATTGCTGAAGCCTGTGGTAGAGACTTCCTCACGATAACACCAGGTATTCGTCCGCTAGGAAGTGACATAGGGGACCAATCGAGAGTATTAACGCCTAGGGAAGCGATAAGGCAAGGGAGTCACTATATTGTTGTAGGAAGGCCGATCACAGGCGCGAGTAATCCCCGTGAAGCAGCCGAATTGATTATTAAGGAGATGATCCAAGCGTGACACAACTGACAGAGATTCCTGGGAAGATCGCAGGTTATTTACTAGAGATTGAAGCTGTAGCATTAAGTCCAAAACAACCATTTACATGGACTTCAGGGATAAAGTCACCCATTTATTGTGATAACCGTTTAACGATGTCCTATCCAGAAGTTCGCGATTACATTGCGGAGTCATTTGCAGCAGTCATACGTGAACACTATCCCAATGCAGAAGTTATCGCAGGTACAGCAACAGCTGGTATCCCGCATGCAGCTTGGGTAGCTCAGAAGTTAAATCTTCCTATGGCATATATTCGAGATAAAGCTAAAGGACATGGTAAACAGAATCAGATCGAAGGTTTAATTAAATCAAATCAAAAAGTAGTTGTCATCGAAGATTTGATCTCTACTGGAGGAAGTTCTTTGAAAGCAGCCATAGCTGTTAAGGAAGCAGGAGGACAACCTTTGGCAGTTCTAGCTATATTCAGCTACCAGTTGAAGCAAGCTGTGAATGCATTTGCACAAGAGGGTATTCCTTTATTAAGCTTATCTAACTATGAGGCTTTGATGGAAGTTGCTCTTCAACAAGGCAAGATTGAAGCGGACGACGTTGATGCTTTGAAGGCATGGAGAGAAGATCCATCTTCCTTTGGAGTCTAATGTAACTAATATGAGATCGAAATAAGTAGACCTGTCCAACTCGAAAGAGGTGGGCTGGTCTATTTTTGGATCTTATGTAGGTTATGGAATGATGGTTAACTTGAATGTAACTTGCTGAACAAGGCAACACTACCATCGATATCTTATATACGCATGATGAGAAAGAGGGATGGCCATGCAGTGGGTATATTTCAGTAAACTGTATAAGACTAAATTTCAAGCAGGATCACTTGCCAAAAGATTAGAACAGGATGGATGGATTTATGGGTATCATGAGCCTGCTTCTGTCGAAATATTCCGTTCTCGTAAAGGGCGGTATGGTGTTCGCTTTATTCCTTGAATTTAAAAAAAGCACTTGACGTATGGGGCGATAATGTTGTATATTAATTCTTGTCGCTATTTGAATTATTGAATGTCGCGGGGTGGAGCAGCACGGTAGCTCGTCGGGCTCATAACCCGAAGGCCGCAGGTTCAAATCCTGCCCCCGCAACCAATTAAACTGCCATTATTTATTGTGGTTTACATATTATTAGGGGCCTTTAGCTCAGTTGGTTAGAGCGGTCGGCTCATAACCGATTGGTCGGGGGTTCGAGTCCCTCAAGGCCCATAGCGTGCAAAACCCTTACAGCGTAAGGGTTTTTTGTTGTCTATAGGGATGTTATGTTTTTGAAAATGACAGTTACCATGATGGATAACTACCAAGGAATTATTATAAAAGAGATGACAGCAATACATGCGAATAATAAGTTTAAGAAAATATATAGATTTTTCTTTTCTTTATAAGAAAAGAAGATAGCAATGGAAGCTGATACAACGGCCAAGGGAATCGTAATAAAAAAAACACTAAATAAATAAAATATATCAATATATACAAGGGCAGAAAGAAAAGCGGTAAGGATAGTCCACGATTTCGAAGCTTTTGACATCATATGTCCTCCTTATTTTTTGATTATATAAATATAACATATATTGGTGGGACGTTGAGTTATTTTCATAGTATTAAAAAATAGCAAGCCCATTATCAATGGACTTGCTGACGGATTTACTAACATAATGTATCGTTATGAACAGATGTGAATAATGTTAACCGTAATCTAGTTTTATAGCCAGCTCTCATCCCAAATAATAAATCCTTGTGATTTTTCCCCAGCTGGTCCTTTGAACTTCACTCTTAGCTCTGTTTAGAAGGAATAGGGCTTCCGTAGATTGCAAACCATTGATTCTGTAGTCGCCAGCCATTATCTTGCCACTTCAATTGATTCTCAATATATCCAAATCGATCAGCATGATACAGCCCACTTACGCCTTGAAAAGCCAATAACTCATAAACGCCATCTCGGTCAAAGTCAACTGGATATAATCCGCTAAGAGGGTCTACAAATCCCTCTATTGGTGCTTTTAATGTGCCATCTACATTGTATATTTCATTTAAGTAATCCTTGCCGCGGGAAGTGATGTCCAATGTGTAGACTTGCTTCGTATTGATGCAAATCAATTGAAGACGATACCCATCTAAATAGGTAACTTTATACTTCCAATAGTCGTTATATACGTCGGAGCTGAAAATCAATTGAGGCTTAGCCTTAGTAAATGTGTACAAATAATTAAATGTGGTTCCTCCTGATCCACCACTATCAATGGTCAATAATAGATCTGCAATCGCATCACCTGTGAAGTCACCTACAAAAAGTCGGGGATTATATCCTGCATTCTCATGTGGTTGAATCCTTATACATCTAGATGTTGCACTATCTTGAAACACAATAGTGATATCTGTAATGAATGGACTAGTAGGATCAGATTGAATTCCTGTTAGCCATATTTGATCGAGAATGCAGTCACCAGTTACATCTGCCAGTATATGATCTAGAATGATCTCACGATTCACAGTTTGTTTACACGGCATATTGGGCTTTTGATTGACATTATTCATGTGTTGCATCATAGGTCATGCTCCTTCGGGAATAGGTATTTACCCATAGACTATGAAAGAGTGGATGGAGGTGTGAAATATTATTTTATGAAATAGGTTGAAATTGTTTGGAATATCATATATAATAAAAAAGTTGAATTCGAGAAATATTCATACTATAATCAAAGAATTCATACCTATGTTAAGCCGGGGTGGCGGAATTGGCAGACGCACAGGACTTAAAATCCTGCGGTAGGTGACTATCGTACCGGTTCGATTCCGGTTCTCGGCATCATGATTTATAAGGTTTTTTTCGAAGAGATAAGAAGGAGAAGATCGCATGACTCTCATGTAATATTGAGGTCAGTGCGATCTTTTTTTGTTTAAAAATCAGAACACCACTGATTGTTGATGCTGATGATACTTTGGAGCTGTATTCCGAGTAAGAATAAATATCGGGTGCAGTAGAATAGTTGCTGTGTCCCAGCCATTTTTGTCAAATTCGTACTGATAGTAATCTTGAATGTGATACGGTAATAATTCTTTTAGAAGAAGCTTTTTTTCAAAACAGGGTATACCATGATTAGTTATGTCATTGTGATAGAAAGGTAAGTGATAAATTCCTTGACTGTCGTTTCTTCAACTTGCTTGTTACACAAGTCGTTGCAAGTCAAGGTGAGAGGTCTCTCTGGTTTTTACTAATTCACGGATTCAGGCACATGTATAGTAGTGATTTAATATCGACCTATAAAAGTTATGGATTACCACAGTGTAATCTAAACTGGTGTCGAGTATTATGAAGCTAAAGAGAATTTTTATTTAAAAAATAGATGAAGAATGATAAGGCTCAGGAGGGTGAATCAGATGCTTAGTATACTTATAGTGGATGATGAATATGAGATCCGTCAAGGTTTGAGGAACCGCTTTCATTGGGGGATTACAAGCCATCCAAACATTCTGTATAGCGGTAGTTGTTGTAATAGCGAATATATTCGCTAACGTCATTGAGGACGTCATCGTAGGTGTCATACTTTGTAAAATAATAGCTTTCTGATTTGTAAGTACCCCAAAATAGTTCAATGAGTTGATTGTCCTTCCGCTCGCTGTTACCCTCCGATTTTTTGATTGTATACCGCTACAGCGGTTGAAAACAGAGGGCAAGCTTATGCTTTCGATGTAGCTTTCCTTTGGAAAGCTTGTAGGCGAAAGCTTACACTTCTCCAGAACAATTCCGTCATCTTCGCTGCTTCGAACAGTATCCTTCATTCACTCCAAATATGAATTTTGGCTCATAGGATCCTTTTCACGATATACTCGTGCGAAAGATGCCTATTTTCCGTATTTGGCTTCGATTCTAAATGTTTGGTATCTCAGCAGTCAAGGTGGTAAGGCGATAATGGATGTTTTGTTTGGAAAAGTGTTTCGGGGGCGAAGCGAAGTGTGCTACCTATCCGTCTCGAATAATCAAGAAGCCTTTATATAAATATCATGATATAATTATATATTCCTATGATAATCTCATTTATAATTAAAACAACGACCAGTATTAGGAAGGAGAAGTTTAAATTTGAATGTGAAGCTAACGCAAGCCTATAAATATTTAAATTTGGCTGAAGACATTACACGTGAGGAACTGGACAAAAAGTTTAACATACTTCTGAAACGGCAACGCTATAATCCCGCCGATAGTTCTTATGAAGAGGAATTTCAGGCGTTCAAATTCATTCTTGATGAATTAGATCAACGAGAAATTAAGGAAGCAGAAGAGCAGAGGATGGAAAAATGGGGAAGTCAAGCCAACGTTGCAAGATCAATAGAGAATTTTTTTCGACTATACAAAATCCATACCGTTATTTCTATTATTGTTCTAATTGTATTGATTTTTAGTGGGAACGCTCTTTATAAACATAATCAGGAACAGAAATATTTAGCTTCGTTGCCTCCAGTGGATGCTAAGATTATGTTTCTAGGTAATTATGCCTTACAGGACCCAGAAGGGAACTATGACGATCTAAATAATGAAATTGTTAAGCAGTATCCGGATTGGAAAAGAGTGGAGACAAGTGTGGTTAATCTTCCATCGACTGGAAATAGCATGGAGACATTTGATATGGCTTATTTGCAACGGGCCATGGTGGAACTGGCTGCTAATAAGCCTGACATTATTATCATGGATGAAGTTACTCTCGCATGGATCAGCCAGCAGGAAGGACTTCAGGATTTGGAGTCTATTATTTCAGACGGAAGACTTGCTTCGGATGATATACGATTGAAAGGCTTGAAGGACGTGGAGAGCGGACAACAAGTGGTTGTTGGTATAGACCTCACAGATACCTCATTGGCTTCCAGCTTACCAATCAATTCGTTAACGATGATAGCAGGTGTGTTGGCAGACGATGACTTAAAGGGAAAAGCGTTTATCTTACACGCACTTAGTGGCACGGCTAACCAATAGATTGTTCATCTGAGAAGTTGATGGAAATCCTTAATTCTACAAGGATTCTCATGGGTTCTATAATCTCTTTTACCTTGACTTATTTCTTGCTATTGATATAATAGCGAAAGTAACTATACTCATAGGGTAGCTGACTACCGTACGGGTTAGATTTCCGTTATGTCAGCATGATTGAATGAAGTATGGAAGAGATAAGCTGGCTCCGGATAATGGAGCTGGCTTTTTTTTGTAACGATTTGGTAGTAGAAAGGGTTGAATAGAATGTTCGGTAATGATTGGGATGAACAATTTCAAGATGAAATCGTTAAGCCCTATTTCCTAGAATTGCAAGCTAGAATAGCGAAGGAATATAGTAATAAGACGATACTACCACCACTAGAGCATGTATATGAAGCACTCAAACTTACCTCATATGGAACAGCAAAAGTCGTTATCTTAGGTCAAGACCCCTATCATGGGGTTGGACAAGCCCATGGACTAAGCTTCTCCGTATTGCCCGGCGTACGCGTCCCACCATCATTAAGGAATATCTTTAAAGAGCTTGAAGCAGATCTGTCTGTAGGTATACCCAATCACGGTTATTTAGAACATTGGGCGAAAGAAGGTGTTCTATTGCTTAATACCGTTCTTACTGTGGAGGAAGGCAAACCTGCTTCACACGAAGGATGGGGTTGGGAAGTATTGACAGATCTCGTCATACGGAAATTGAACGAACGTGATCAGCCGTTAGTATTCATGCTCTGGGGTAGTCATGCGCACAAGAAGACATCCTTGATCGATATGAGTAAACACAAAGTCATTCAATCAAGTCATCCAAGTCCGTTGGCTGCATACCGCGGATTCTTCGGAAGTAAGCCTTTCTCTCAGACGAATGAATTCTTGATGAATAAAGGTGTAGAACCAATCGATTGGCGTATCCCTAATCTTTAAAGATGACCTATGACATATAAATAAATATTACGAAGTACTACAGAAGACTTTTTACATAAGGGGAGTATATGACTTGAAGAAATTAAAGAAATCTGTTGTTCGTCTAATATTAGCAATGGTCGTATTGATTGGTGTGTATTATTTCGATCTTATAGATATTTCGGATCAGAATTCACCTGTTGAGGTGTCTATAGATGCCGATTACTATCTAGAATTTCCAATGGATCGATACCCAGAGACAGGTGCCCATATCAGGGATGCTATACAGACTGGACATTCGTCCATCTGTACGATTGACCGAGAGGGAGCAGAGGGTAATCGTGCGAAGTCATTAAGTGGCATTCCAACGAAGAAGGGATTCGACCGTGATGAGTGGCCCATGGCAATGTGTAAGGAAGGCGGAGATGGTGCACATATTGAATACATATCACCTGGAGATAACAGAGGCGCAGGCAGCTGGGTAGGTAATCAACTGGAGAATTACCCGAATGGAAGTCGTGTGGAATTCATATTCCCTTAATTCATTTTTAATGCTATGTTTTATAGTAATAAAAGGTATTTATGGATAAAGGGGTGATGTATTGTCTAATCGTGAAGAGCGAATTCAAGAGCTTGAGAGACGTGTTCAATTGTTGGAGAATAATTCAAAGGGAAGCACAAGTATGCTGAAAATAGTGTTGTCTGTTATCTTAGGAATTGTCATTTTTCTAATGAGTGTCGGAATAATTCAGTTTATAGCTACTTAATCAGTGTGGATGTCTTTTCGATGTTAACTAAAAGAACCTGTTCATCCAGCTGAGAGGCTGTAGGAACAGGTTCTATTGTTTATTAATCCAAAGATAACTTCTTCTTCATACGCACATGTGGAATTCCAGCATCATCGAATGGTTCATCAGAAATGACCTCATACCCTTGTTTAGCGTAAAAGGACTCCGCTTGGCATTGTGCATCCAGTATCGCATATTGCAGGCCAAGATCCATCGCCAACTTCTCCATGGCAATTAACAATACGCGTCCGAATCCCTTAGAACGGTATTCTTGGATTACAGCAATACGTTGCATCTTGGCCGTATCTTCGTTGTAATAGATAATCCGGCCTGTAGCAACATAGTCTCCATGATCTTGTATTAATAAATGATGCACATCAGGGCTAATTACATCATATTGATCTACTTCAAGCTCCATGGGTACCTGTTGTTCTTCCACAAATACCTTTTTTCGAATATCAATGCCATATTGCAATTGTTCTTCTGTTATTACATGTATAATTTCTGCTGCCATTTCCCGACCTCTCTCCTAACTTATGTCTGCTAATCATTTTCCAATCGAACCATTATACAAAATTATGATATTGCTGTATAGTTTTAATAATGCGCAAGATCTTAGTGTAACACGAAAGGAGTCGAATATATTCATGGGTATGGGCATTACCATTACGATCGTGGTCATCATGACCCTCGTCCTTATGTACTCTTTCTATTATGTCACGAAGAAAGGTTATTCCCGCAAGTGGGATGAAGATTGAAATATATTGCTTAGATCAAACATATCTGTATAATGTTATTTCTGGTAAAAAGGTAGGTTGACACCCCCTTGCTCCGACTGGTATGATAATTGTTGTCACTGACCAATAAAATTATTTAGATCTGTTAGCTCAGCGGGAGAGCACTATCTTGACAGGGTAGGGGTCACTGGTTCGAATCCAGTACAGATCATCAGCGAGAACCCTTGTGTATCAAGGGTTTTCAGTTTTTAAAGGGTTGATGATATTGCTGCAATTCCTACTCTGCCGCAAAAGTGCCGCAAAATATTTTCATGCCTCTTTCTAAAACAACATAAACTATCACAAAATATATCATTCCATACTTCAAAACTCAGGCTGTTCTAACATCCACTCCACTAGGAACGCTCTCGTTTCTCTAGCTGGAAAGTACCACTTACCCCCAACTTTCCTTTTAATAAATCTAGAGTCAAAGAAAAAGTTATCCTGAATTGTATTCCAACTCATACAAGTTCGTTTCTTAAGCTCGGCTGTATCCCAAAATACATCTTCGCTATCGACCTCTTTAACTAGCTCACTGATCTTTTCCCAACATAATCTTTTAATTTCCTCTTCATCAATCTTTATAGCGAGGATATTGTTCATATAAGGCATCTCCTTCATTTTACAAGAATAATTACCCACTCTTTCAATGCGTTGAAGCATGCATAATTCCTTCGACATATTAACTGTAAGAAGCAGACTTTTCACGCTTTGCACCGTTATTAATAACCGTAAAACGTTTAACACTTGTAAAATCCACATTCTCAATGAAATCGTATTGGTCTCACAAAAAAAGTGAAACCAATAATCTTAGGAATCCATTTACGACGATCGTTGGCCAGTTACTCTTTTTTTGAGTAATAAACTACCGATTATTTAACCCGTTTCAATTGCGGCGGTTCGGATATCTCCACGGGATCGATGAGAGGTGTATCCTTACGAGCGAATTTATCAAATTTACCGGATGTCCGTTTCTTAACTTTTTTCGTTAGGTGAACATAGATATCAGCGGAGGTTGAAAGTCTGGAATGACCTAATCTTTTCTGTATGGCCATTAATATATGATCAATCTGTGATTCATCTTCATCTTCTATGAGGAGTGTACCCATGCTGTGGCGTAGTCCGTGGAACTTGATGTACCTTAGGCTATGGCGTTCACAGAAGCGTTCCCACCAACGTGATGGGTGCTTATAGTAGTATGGATTGCCAGTGCCGTTATGAAAGACGAATTGACGATCTTCACCCAACCACTTATCCCTTAGGTTCTCCTTATCTTCTTCCCACTCCTTATAGTACAATTGCAATTCTTCCATATACCATTCAGGCATATCAACGGTACGTATAGAACTTAGTGATTTGGGATCCTTCTCAATGGCTTTACCTTTCTTAGTCATTGGAATGTTGTTCTCAATTGAGATGTTATTCTCATCAAACAATACTGAAGCCCATTCCAAGGCTACAAGCTCCCCGCGCCGATAACCGCCGATCATTGACCCTAGTATGAATAGTCGCCACTTCCTAGACTCCTTGTATAGAGCATCCACTACAGCCTGTGCTTCATCCTCATTGTAGTATTGTGGATTATTCTTCTGTTCCAGTTGTTTTCGCTTCTTTGTTTCGTTATCTGCAGTAGGCTTCTTAATCCCACTCATAGGATTTGATGAAATCATCTTCCACTCTACAGCCCTAGTTAATATATTCTTTAGCACTCTGTATATGTAACCGATCGTACCGAAGTCTAAGGGCTTTGGTTCCGTCTCTTTTGGTGTACTTGAGAGTTCCACAGGTATCTTTGACTTGCGGTTATCTAATCGAGCCCCTGGCTTCTCTAAGGCTTTCAGGAAGTCTAGTATCAGACCAGGCTTAACTTGTTCAAGATATAAGTGGCCAAAGGTAGGGATCAATCTGGATTCGATATGACTCTCATAAACCTCCAGAGTTGTGGGAGAGAGGTTCATAGCAGCATAATTATCTTTCCACATAGGAATGAATTCTTTAAATGTTTTCTTCCCTGGTGTAATGTACTCACCAGTTTCTAATTCCTGTTTAAACTTTGCATATTCAAACTCCAGATGCTCCTGGAGCTTCTTAGGGCTCATCTTTTCAGTCACTTCAATCGTTTTATACCGTCTATCATATTTGTTGTTCGGCCCTTTTCCCATGCTCACAGTAAACTCCCATGTGTTTGTACCGCGCTGCCTAAAGTTAGCCACCTTTCACACTCCTTTCATTTGGTCGGTTTTCGGATCGGCGAAATTGCCGAATCGTGAATTTCAAGGTTTGCCTTCTTATTCTCCAAAATTGGCGGATGAGTTCACTGAGCATAATTTTACGCTTAGTGGGATTCTCCATTGTCGATCTTAGTGTCCTCAGATCTGAGGGCATATAACAAATATTTACTAGGCGCAGGTTTGCGCTCAGTAAATGAATAGGCTTAGTCCTGTATCTCAGGTGATTGGTATTCAGGAAAGAGTGCTTTGAGCATGTCCATAAAGTTAAACGCTCCACTTAGGAGTGATGAAACTTGCTTGGGCATTTTTGAACTCTGGAAGGCCTACAATAAATATTTCGAAAAGGTATTGTTCGATTGCATCTTTTATACGTTCTCTGTGGTAGTAGGGTAGCTTCTGAAGATATGAAGTTAATTGTATATCGTCTATAGCGTATTCATAGTGCGCTGAACCATTAATATCATCAAACGAAGAGGGAATTGTTATGAAGATAGAATCTGAAAACACAGAATCTTCGCAACGAATATTAATTGTCATAGTTAAATTAAAGTCCTTTTCGATTACTCCTGGATTGCCTTCTTCATCTCCGTATAATACTTCTTCTTCGCTTTCTTCTACTTGATCGATAAATATATCAACTTTTATTAAAACGTAAGAAAAAAGTTCTCCTGGCGTAACTTTTAAAAGTTCGCAGAGCGTATCCATGGTTTCAAATTGAACACCTTTTCCATTTTCGTTAACCAATGCCGAAATTGTAGTTCTTGAAAGACCTGTATTATCAGCAACGTCTTGTATCGAGAGTTTCCTTTCAGCCATTAAAACCGCAAGATTACATTTTATCATATTCATCCCCCCTGTAAGCATTATAACACCTAATGCAATCAAATCAATCAATAGTCTGATTATTTAGGGTTGACAAGTAATCGTTTGAAATATACTATTGTCTTATCGTGTTGATCAGACAATTGATTATTATGATAATAGTACTGGTTGATATGATGTGAATATTGATTGAAGTGAGGTGGATTTCTTTATGAAAGTAGTTGTAAAAGATCTTTGCCGGTTCAACGAACTAATTATTCGTAACGGATTGACTAGACGAGGATTTGCTAAAAACGCAAATGTTGGGATTTCCACAGTACTTCATATTTGTGGTGGTACTCGCAACCCTGGTCCTGCTGTTGCAAAGAAGATCGTTGATGCGCTAGGTGTGGACTTTGATGAGATCTTTAAAATCGTATCAGTTGAGCAGATCAAAGAAGGAGCAGCGGTATGAAGCTCTACGGTGTTAAAGTAGGAAATCGCTTATACGTTCGCACTTGTGGAGGCAATCTTATCTTATTTAAATTACTAATCAGTATGCAGTAGTCAGTCATGACCTATGTATTGAAAAGAGGGGGTTATCAACAGGTGGATAGACTTATGCTAACGAGCGCTAGAAGACGCATTGAACTAGAACAGAAGCATTTCCCACAAGGTACACCTGCAGATGCTATTAAGCTACTGGATGATGTGCAGGAGCTGCTTAGCAGGGCATACCAAGCAGGCTATCAAGCAGCAGAGCGCACAGTACCGCTAGAATGGAGCAATAACGCTTGTCTAGGCTATGCGTTGTTAGCTGCTGAAATGATGGGCTTAGATGAGACGCATAGAAGGAAGCTAGCCCACAGCATGAATAACCGGTTTGACTTTAAGACACTGGAAGAAGCAAAGGAAGCATATTGCAATTCAGATTATTAACTGGTTGTTACTAATAAGAGGAGGGATTGGCCCATGCAAACCGTACTTAGCAACGTAGAAACTTTCGATACTGTGGCATTCTTCGAGAAGTTTGCTAGTAAAGGAAAGGCTATTCAGATATTCGTCACTGCTGCACAAATCATTCGAGATGAGTTCAAGTGGGACGGATCCGAGTCAGAACAAGAAAAAAGATATATTCGGGATGATGTATGGGGCGATGTAGAAGCTGGATTAGTCAAAGGTATCGCACATTATGAGCATTGCGATGAGCCTGTGAAGGCGATAATCCAAAAGAACTTGGCATCGGATAAACGCCATTTAATCCTTAATTGTCAATGTTGTAGTTTCAAGTTATCTGTAGATGAGGAAGGTAGAGTCTATGAGTAACCCTGTTCAAAGTAGAAAGTACCCAGTGTCAGATAAAGATAAAAATGCACTTGCTGAAAGGTACGCCCTTTATTCCTTGGTTATGGGATCACCTGAATATGCTAAGGATTTGCTTCTATTAGCAGAAGAACATGCAAAACTGGAGCATATACGTGAGGAATTACCCGTATTTTCAGATTCACTCTTTATAATTCGTGCTCGTATTGCACAGATCGAGGAAGAGCAGGATGCCTTGTACACAGACTTTTTTCAAAGGGAGGAAGAAGACAATGACTAAGATTACTTTGTCGGTTGCAGAGACAGCTCAACTGATTGGTGTATCGACAGCGACTATATACACCATGGCAAGACAGAATGAAATCCCCCATGTGAAAGTGAGAGGTAGAATACTCTTCCACAGGGACATGATTGAGCAGTGGGTGCGCGGAGAACTGCAGCTTGTAGAAGCAAAGTAAGGAGCTGATTACCTTGAAGATGGTTGAAATTTGGCTGATGAACAGGGCTGGTAATAGGGTTAATCGGCAGCGCGTTCCGATTAATAAAATGGAAGCGGCGCTCAAACATACCCAGGACCGTATGGATGTTGAAGATCATAGCGGCATTGTCGTTCAGATATTTAAAGGTAAGAAGTTCGTATCGGGCTTCAACATCTATGATCTTGATTATTTGAAGCATTTGAGGGGCTGAGATTATTGAGCAGTGAAGAATTATTGGAAAGGGAAATAACGATAGCTTTCGGCAAAAACCGGACAGATACACACTGGAAAAATGATTACGTAACATGGAATGAATTTGTGAATCGATTACGGAACTTGCGCAGGACTGAGGAGAGTATGTCTCAATACGACTCTATGACTGATGCACAGAAAGGTAGGGTCAAAGATGGGCCATCCTTTGTGGGAGGGTTTGTGCGTGGTGGACGTCGGATCAGGGGGAGTGTTGAAAGTCGCTGCTTGTTCACGCTAGATGTTGATCATGCGAATGAAGGTTTTATTGAATTGGCGGAAATTTTAGCTTTAAATGGTTCTGCTCACGTTATTTACTCTACACATAGTCACCGAGAAGATAAACCTAAATACAGAATTGTAGCTCTGGCCTCGCGAGATATGACGCCTGATGAATACGCTGCAGCTAGTCGAAGACTTGCATATATCCTAGGTATGGAATATTTCGATAAAACGACATTTGATGTGAACAGGCTCATGTACCTTCCGAGTTGTTCTAAGGATGCAGAGCCGATCTTTGAGGCATTTGAAGGTGAGCCGGTTGATGTTGATGCCCTATTAGCAGAATACGAAAATTGGATGGATATGAGCCAGTGGCACAGACATCCCGGAGATCATAGTGATATTTCCAAAGTACGGGGAAAGTTGAAGGACTCTCGAGATAAAGAGGGCCTTGTAGGACAATTTAATCGGGCATTCAGTCCAGAAGAAGCCATAGCTGAGTTTATTCAGGAAGTGTACACACCAGTCTTAGGACAAGATGACCGCTGGACCTATGTACCAGGTACATCAGATGGGGGAATGCGCATATATCCTGATGGCCATATGTATTCAGAACATCAATCAGATCCTGCCAATACAGGGCATTGCTATAACGCATATGACATGGTTCGTATTCATCTATTCGGCCATATGGACTTGGACACCAGTAAGCATACAAACATAATGGACTACCCTAGTCAAAAAGCCATGAGAGAGTTTGCAGGATCGAATGAGCGTGTTCGAAGAATCTCTCTTGAAGAAGATTTCGGTGGTATGGATAAGGATTTGGGCGAGGGTGGTTTAGATCGTGACGATGATGATTGGTTTCATCAATTAGAGACTGATAAAAGGGATCCAAAGAAAATATTATCGTCATCACATAATGCGGAGCTCATCCTAAAGAATGGGCCTTTCAAAAACGTATTAGCCTATGATGAGTTCCTAAATTCAGAGGTCATTCGTGACCGTCTACCATGGAGAGGTAGGAAGCGGACGGATGCAGACTATGAACCGTGGCTAGGTCATGATGATAACGTTATGCAGCATTACTTCGGCAAGGTGTATCGCATTAACTCAAAGGCTATAATCATGAATGCCTTTAAGGCTGTTGTCCACCAAAACGAATTTCATCCGGTCAAGGAATATCTTCTATCGCAAAAGTGGGATGGTATTGAGCGTTTGGAAACTTTATTCATCCACTACAACGGAGCCGAAGACAACCTTTATGTAAGAGCCGCAACACGTAAGATGTTCATTGCTGCTGTAAGTCGGGTCTTTAATCCCGGCTGCAAATTCGACTATATGCTTGTGCTGGTTGGTCCACAGGGCGCAAGAAAGAGTACGATTCTATCAATGATGGGCCGTCAATGGTTTAGTGATAGTTTGAAGTCATTTGATTCAAAGGAAGCAGGCGAACATCTGCAGAGCTCTTGGATATTCGAATTTGGTGAATTGGCTGCTATGAAAAAATCAGAAGTGGATGAGGTCAAAGCATTCATCACAAAGACCAGTGATAAGTACCGAGTGGCTTATGATCGTATCGTAACGACTTTCCCGAGGAAATGTGTGTTCTTCGGCACTACTAATAATTATAATTTTTTGAAGGATTCAACGGGAAATAGAAGATTTTGGCCCATAGATGTGGTTCCAGACAAACGAATCAAGGATGTCTTTACGGATTTAACTGAATACGAAATAGACCAGTTATGGGCTGAGGCGTTACATTATCACGGACAGGGAGAAAGTTTGGAACTTCCCGTTGATATAGATATTATGGCAAAACATATCCAGGAAGAGCACTTGGAAGAAGATCCGAGGGTAGGCATGGTTTCAGAATATTTAGAGAAGCCATTACCTGAGAATTGGTTAGATTTGGGCGAATACGAGCGCCGTGGATATTTGGATATGCCGATCGGGACAATTGAGCGAGACCGTGTGTGCGCAGCCGAGGTATGGGTTGAGTGCTATGGAAAGAGGTTTGGTGATATGCGGTCTTGGGACGCAAGGGATATTTATAACATTCTTCGTAAAATACCAAATTGGGATCAAAGAAAAGGGCGTGTCCGCGTCCCTGTATATGGTACCCAAACAGTCTTTGAAAAACTTAACAGTGTAACAGTAAAGGAAATCATGCCATCACAGTTGATGTAACAGGCGCAACACATGTAACAGTAAGTATGACAGCAAAAAGAATGCTACT
Source organism: Paenibacillus sp. CMAA1364 (assembly GCF_054373195.1). Lineage (NCBI taxonomy): Bacteria > Bacillati > Bacillota > Bacilli > Caryophanales > Paenibacillaceae > Paenibacillus > Paenibacillus sp. CMAA1364. The sequence continues at coordinate 337,969 of NZ_JBITNB010000002.1, forward strand.
GTCACACCTAAAGACTTACTACGGTTGGTCGTAAGACCCTTCGTAACAGGTGTGACACCATATCTATATTAAAGAGATTAAATGTTAATAAGGTTATAGGAGCATATGCAGAACGTAAGCTAATGAACCTAAACAGGATTATATAAGGTGTGCTTAAGAAATGCCCCCTTTACTGTTACTCCTGTCACAGCCAGTATGGTTTAAAGTTCTGGTATTGAAGAAAGCTGTTAAGGTTTGTTAAGGTTTTATGTTCTTGTGAGAGAGGGTGTTGGAGAGGATGCGCTTTGTTCGTAAAGAGTTGATGGCCTACAACACTATGGCTGAGGATCGAGCGGATATAGTAAAGAGGCTCTACCAGATGGACTCTGATATCAGACCGAATATATCAAATCTCGACGGCATGCCGAAGGCTCAAGGAGGGCTCCCTAAATCAACTGTAGAGAATGAGGTTATTCACCGAGAGACATCACGGCAGCGTGTTATGGATGAACTTGAGCTATTGGATCGGAGGATTGCTGTCATTAAAAAGGCCTTAAGTGTCTTAGATCCACTTGAGTTGTCAATTATTAACCGAACGTTCCTTTCACTTGATTGGGAGAGGAATGATATTGCTAACTCTTTAGAGTTGACACTTTCTGAATTAGATGTAATTAAGAATAGAGCATTGACCATTATCGGGTATGCTTTAGGGTTGGAAACCGTATGAAACATGGAATAATCCATTACGTTTACTTATGGCAAATCGGCACTTTCGGCACCCTAAAAAAAGGGTGCATCTTTTCAAAACAAACTCAATCAATTTTAATGTTGTACACCCTAAGAAAACCTAAGAATAGTCTGGATATTTTCTAAAAAAACATGAGGTGGGAATTATATGAGTCTATGTGTTTGTTTACAGAATAATAACGAGATAGTGATCGCGGCAGATACAGCATTAATAATGAAATATAACGACGAACTTCTTAGATTTAAGAAGCCATTTAGAAAGTTAGTAGAGATAGGTAACCTCTTGATATTTATGAGTGGTAGTGCAGATGTGGCTAGGATAGTGATGGAAACATTCCAACAAGAGAGTCTAAAGACAATACACACCCTCAAAAAAGCTGTGGTGAGTAGCTCCAAAGACTTTTCAGAATCTCATCCTGAGGTGGTTGCCTCACTGGAAGAAGTCGATAGGGGTGTTGGGGTGCTTGCAGCAGAGTATTCGAATGGTGGTGTAATAGTTCATACAATCCAACCAAGTGATGGTTATGAAATTCACTCTTATACTGCCTCAGATTCAGAAACTAGACCCCATACGGGTGGAGTGTTCGCTGATGAAGCCTTGTCCTTATTAGACCCTATGCTACGTAATGGGGGCAAGTCAGCTCCAGAGATGATAGATTATGTATTTAAAGAGCTTTCAGGAGAGAGTGTGGGCGGTATGATCACTGTTGCGATACTTAATAAGGATGGTATTGAATTCATACCAGAACGACCAATTGAGGAGACTGTAAGATTGCGTTACTACGAGGATGTATTTAATGGTTTTAGGGGAGGACTTTATCTTACCGGAGCATTGATCCAAACAGCTGCAACAGGTATCTTCCCCAGAGCTGAGATGAGTAATACCAGTAAAATGTTCAAGGTTGCTGCTTCTTCCAGTTCAAGTATTGAGATGAGTTCAGCGGGGACTAACGCTTTATCACATATCAGATTTCAAAATGGTAGTAATTACGCTGAAATGAGTTTGCCGAGTGCATCTACCGGTCTTTATATGGACGGTTCTAGTCTTACTATGGAATTTCTTAATGTATACCTTCGTGGTTATATAGGGGTAAGTATCCTGAGCTGGGATACTATAAAATCCGAACGTGATGGTGGATCCCTTCAAGATGCTCTTGATAAGTTAGCTATAAATATGTCATTTGATCCCACTACAAGAAATTTGAAGCTGTGGAGTCAGGGGTCGCAACTTCTTGCACAAGTAAATATTCCATAATTGAAACCTTTTCCTCTTTTAAGCGTTAATAGGTTTAACTAGATTAACGCTTAAGAGGAGGAATTGAATTGAAAAGATTAGCTACACTTGTGATAGGTATCTTTATTGGGGCATTGTTGTTCGGATCCATCCCAGCACTCGCTAACAGTGTTAAAAGTTTAGTGGGATCCAAGGTTACGGGGGTATTCACGATTGAGAAAAACGGAAAGAAGATAGCTGAAAGCGCAATAATAAATGGTTCGGCATATGTCCCGGTGCGCGTGATGGCAGAAGCCACTGGAACACCAATAACAGTCGAGGGAAAGGTGATTACATTGGGTGGAACTCAGCAAAATAACGCCATTTTAGATGATATAAATATACAAAAGGATGCCGTATTACGAAGAATAAAGATATCTGAAGCGGCAATAATGCAATATGAAACTGATGTTATTCCAAGGGCAAAAGAACGATATGAAGAAGCTAAGGATTCTCCTGTTGAAACCCAACGGAAAGAATGGTTAGAAAGTATAAATAAAGACCTAGAGCAATATAGATCTGATCTAGTAGATGCGCAAAAGCAACTAGCTGACATTGAGGTTCAGATAACAGGATTGAAGGAATAACGTATTTCTATTAAAATCCACTTAGTATGAAAGGAGAAGTTTTAGGGGTCCCCGAAGGGATCCTTTTCTTTTGGCAGCCCCTTAGAAATAAGAGAGTCTTACGATGAAGGTTATTAAAGCTGTGGTTGGCAACGTTGCAACGCGTTGGAGCCGAGAAGGCAGATGATAAGCATAATGAATAATGGTAGATCTTAATGGACAGTGGGGGCAGTGCGCGCAGGATTTAGCGCCAAAACAGCCAATGAACAAGGGGCTAGGTTGTTAGCAAATGTTAGTATTCAAGAAGCTATTCAAGTAGATATGGGTTAATCGTCAATTTGATGGCAACCTAACAAAACCAGACATTCAAGATGATATTAACAGGGTGTAATATCCCAATAAAACCCAGTGCTCAACTGGAGGTACAAAAGATGATGGTTCCCTTACTAAACTAACATACAGCTGGAGAAGTGCGTTAGTTGCATATAGTGAGAATGGACAGGAACTAAACAGATTTTTAGTAAGAAAGATTGTGTGTAAGAGGTGAAGACTTCCTGAAGTCGAAGTATTTTAATATATAAGAATTTATATGTTTTGGGGTAAGCGAAGCTTACCCCTTATTTAGGATATCGACGGGAGAGAGGCGAGTGTAGTGAGTGATGAACAGCAAGCTATTGAAGCTGTACTAAATTTCTTAAAGGATGACACTAAAAAGATACTTTTGGTAAGAGGTTATGATAGTGACGCCAAATTAAGGGTTATTCTATCTTGTTTGAATAGAGAGTTTGATAAGGGGATAATTAGAACGGTTGCTATGTCAGATATATCAAACTTTATCAACCGCGCATTTAACAAAAAGCTTTTACCGAATACAATTAAGTCAACAACTAATTACGATCTAGGGAAGATGACTGTTAATATAAACAGCTATGTTACCTCAACCAGATCTAATCCCCAAGGTAACGATAGTAGTTTCACACTATTTTTTCCTGTTCAATCAGTATTAGATGATTCTAAGCGGTATAATAATTTTCTAACCGAACTTAAAAACACAAAATCAAGAAAAGTCATACTGATTACTACAAATGAGTGGAGCATAAAAGAGTGTGATGTAGAGAACAACGTAGACGAAGTGTTTTTTTACAGCGTAGAAAAAGATAATCCGCAGATCATGGTGAATTTAAGAAATAATGGAGCGATTTAATGTTCGAGCACCCTAACGGTGCTTTTTCTTTTGCTTTTCACAAGGTATGGATTTTACAAAACCAACACAACACCGTGGATGGAACGTAAAAAGAGTGCACACAAACAAAGGGGTGCGCCTATCGGCATTTAAAGGGGTCTACATGAAGGCGATCCGACGCACAAACATAATACGCCTGTTAGAATCTAACGCCCACAGAGACGGCTATCAGAGCACTGTACAGCCTTAGAGCAGAAGTGAGGACGTTACGAAAATAAGGTTGCTGGAACTATCTAGGGAGTGTTTAGAGAGCGTTAAGACAACAGAACAATGCTAAGTAATGCTAAGTTACAGAACAGTACTGAAGAGGCAATTAGACAATAATTATAAGAGTGTAGATAGCATACCTTTAGGCTATGCAGTTCGGCTATTGGACTCTTTTCGCATTATACGTATGTAGTGTAGCGGTAGCACACTTGCTTTGGGAGCAAGTAGTCGCAGGGTCAAATCCTGCCATTCGTATTATTCATAGTTTTCCTCCTAACTTGCCGACAACTTCACGGGTGTCGGTATTTTTATTGCAGGTAAAACCTTCCCCAACGTCGAAATATGACAAGAGATAGGGGGAGATGAAGTGTGAAGAATAGTTTTTGGATAATTGCAGTTGCGGCTATTTCGATAGTTATAGTGAAAACGCGTTTTATATCATCTTGGACTATCCAAGATACAGACTCATTACTTGGAAGTTTATTAACTGAGCTAATAAGTATCTTTATTACAGTCTTTTTGATCGATCGGATTGTGAAACGGGCAGAGGTTAAAAAACAAACAAAGTTAAAAGAACAAATGGAAGAGGAATATAAGGACTTAATTAGTGGCGTTCTTGGTAATCGTCTCAGAAGGCTGTTTACAGAAGTATCTACAGTCTATATGAACTTTGTGCTGAAGAAACCAGCTGAATTGAGCAAGGATATTAAATTACATGAATATAAAGATATAATAGTGGAAATCTTAAACGATTTGGATAAACATGTAGCTGCGGGCTTTCGATCAAAACCTATCAGTTGTTATATTGTTGATGAGAGTAAAATGACAATACCGAACGAAAGTATTATTAATTACCAAGAATTCTGCGAGTACATTTTTAAAGCGAAAATACAAACTGTTATTGATGGGTTCATACAGCGATACATATCCGTACTGCCAGAAGACTTGAAAATTTCAATTTATACGATTGAGAATTCAATTGATGATTTTGTATTCATTACCCCATTAAGAATTGGACATAAAGCTCCTATGCCAACTACGTCTGAAGATATTTTAGCGTTGAAGAAGGAGTTTAAACGAATTGGAGATTCCCTACTTGATATTTATCAGATTATCGATTCCACATCCTAAAGCACCTTAACCGGTGCTTTTTCTTTTGTCGCAACATAAAAAGCCAACCTAGTGCATAAAATGTACCCTTTGTAAAGGACAATTAAAAAAAGACTAGGCAATTTGAAGTAG